>JBJMKM010000102.1:0-26880 GCA_045805825.1 Solirubrobacterales bacterium | reverse complement strand
GCCGTGGCGGTCGTAGATCACCGCGAAGGCGTCGGAGTCCTTCGCGTCGACCAGCGTCATCAGATCCTCGTCGGCGAGGCGCTGCAGCGACTCGGGCTCTCGCTTCGATCTCATCTCGTCCTTGATCCGGTCCCCGGCTTTCAGTCGTATCAGTGCCTACGCACGCTGACCGGAGATGGATCAGTCTGGATGGGGCACGATAGTTCCGGGGTCACGAGCGAAGGAGGAAGCGCGATGCAACCAGCCAGCCCGGCAAGGCTCTACGCCACCACGGTCGGGGCCATCCTGACGATCGCCGGAATCATCGGCTTCTTCTACAGCAGCAGCTTCGGGTCGCCGGGAAGCGTCGACGAGATGTTCGGAATCTTCGCCGTCAACGGCTGGCACAACGTGCTCCACCTCGTCACGGGTCTGCTCGGGCTGGCGGCAGCCGGCTACCTGGCGAGGACGTACGCGCTCGCGGTCGGGCTCCTGTACGTCGTCATCGCGATCTGGGGTTTCATCATCGGCGGTGGCGACTCGATCCTGAGCATCATTCCCGTCAACGCCGAGGACAACGTCCTGCACCTGATCATCGGCGTGCTTGGGCTCGCGGCTGGGGCTGCCAGCCCGGCGGCGGCGAGAACCCGGCCGGCGCCGGCTTGAGCGCGCCGCCGATCCTCTAGTCCGGGCGGACCGCGCGCAACACGTTCTCGGCCGTGGCACGCAGGCCGGTGGTGCGCCGCCGCCGCCGCATGCCGACCACGACGAGGGCGCCGCCGGCCACCGTCCCGACCGCAACCGCCGCGACCGGCCGCACCCAGTTGCGGGGGTCCCGCAGGGCCTCGAGCTCATCCTCCGAGAACTCCTCCGCCCAGCTGGACAGCTCGGCGGCGGCCTGCTCGGTGATCGCGGTCAGCGTGGTCTCGACGCGGCTCGCGAGATCCTCCGGCGGCTCGATCGGCCGCAGGGCATCACTCAACAGCGCCTCGAGGCGGGCCTGGCTGTCGTCGGTCACGGGCTCACTCCCTTTCCATCTCCTCCTCGAGCTGCTTGATGGCGCGGTGCAGGAGCACCTTGGTCGCGCCATCGGACCGGCCGAGCGCCCGGGCGATCTCCCGGTTCGACATGTCGAGCGCGAAGCGCATGATCAGCGCGTCGCGGCGATCGTCGGAGAGGCGGTCGAGCCGGTCCAGCACCAGGCGCAGCTCCTCGCGCCCCTCCACGATCTGCTCGGTGCCGTGTGGGTGGGACGGCGGCTCGACAGCATCGAGCGCGGCCTCGGGACGGCGCGATCGGTCGCGGTGGTAGTTCGAGGCGAGGTTGTGGGCGATCCGGATCAGCCAAGGACGCAGCGGTCTGCCGTTCGACTCGCGCCGCGCCCGCTCGAAGTGCCGATAGGCCTGAAGAAAGGCCTGCTCGGTGACGTCCTCCGCGTCGTGATGGTTGCCGACCCGGTAGTACGCGTACGAGTAGACGTCGCGCAGATGGGTGCGGTAGAGCTCCTCGAAGGCGCGGTCGAGCTCCGCCTTCGAGGCCGTCTCGGTGCTCCCCTCGCTCACCGCTCAACTCTAATCCTCCTAAGCCGCCGCCCGGCGGTCGCGCTCGGCCCGCCGCAGCCCGGCGACCCACTCGCCCGGGTCGATGCTTCCGTCGATCAACGCGGCGAGCCCATCCAGGCCCGGCGCGACGATTCCGGCGCGCGCCACCGACTCGGCGATCAGCGGCGCCGAGTCGAGGCCCTCCGAGGCCTGGCCGATCTTCGCGGGGATCTGGTCGGCGGGCATCCCCGATCCCAGGAGCTCCCCCGCGCGGCGGTTGCGGCTTCCCGGGGCAAGGACCGTCGCCGTCAGGTCGCCGACCCCGGCGAGGCCGGTGAAGGTCTCGAGGTTCGCTCCACGGGCGAGCGCGTACTCGACGCACTCGCGCCAGATCGTCGCCGCCGCAATTCCGGCGGCGTTCAGCCCGTGCGACTCGGCGGCCGCGGCGGCCAGCGCGGCGGCGTTCTTGGCGACGCCGGCCATTTCCACGCCGGCGATGTCGGCGTTTCGCTCGCACACCAGGCCCGCACGGTCGAACACCTCGCCCAGCTGCGCGCGAAGGTCGTCGTCTGTCGTTCCCAGGACGAGGGCGGCCATCCCGGCCGCCGCCTCGCGCGCGTGCGCCGGGCCGCCGAGCGACGCGATCGCCCGGGAGCGGATCCGCTCGCCGACGTACTCGCTGGGCAGCTGGCCCAGGGGCTGAACGAGGCCCTTCGTCAGCATCAGGACGGCGGCCCGCGACCCGACCCGGTCCCCCAGGCCCCCCACGACCGCCGGGAGGGCCGCCGAGGGCACCGCGAGCACGACGAGGTCGACGCCGGCGAGCTCGATGTCGTTGGCTCGCCTCACCGCGACGCTCTCGGGGATCGCGACGTCCGGGAGGTAGGAGCTGTTCTCACGCCGGGCTGCGATCTCGGCGGCCTTCTCCTCGGAGCGCGTGCCGAGCTGCACCTCGAGGCCCCCGCGGGCCAGCAGGATCGCCATCGCGGTGCCCCAGCTCCCGGCGCCGATGATGGCCGCCTTGCGGAGCGGCGGCAGCCCGCCGAGCCACTCCCACTGGAGCTCGATGTTCGGCCAGATGCGCGAGGTGACGGTGGCCGCCAGCGCCGGAGACGGATGCTCGGTCCGGGGAAAGCGCATCGGCCGCCCGACGCGCAGCTTCACCTTGCGCGGGCGGATGCGCCAGCCGCGGCGGACGTGCTCCGAGCCGTGGACGGCGACCGGCACGAGGGCCGCGCCGGTCTCGAGTGCCAACCGCCCGACGCCCCGGCGCGGAGTGCCGAGCGAGCCGGACCGGATTCGGGTCCCCTCCGGGAAGATGCAGATCGTCCCCCCGCGCTCGAGAACAATTCCCGCCGTCTCCACCGCGGTCTCGTCGGACTGGCCGCGTCGAATCGGAAAGGCGCCGACCCGAGACAGAAGCCAGCCCTGCCAGCGCCGCTCGAACAGCTCGACCTTGGCCACGTACTGCATCGGGCGCCGCCAGGGGAGCGTCACGCCGATCACGAACGGGTCGAGGAAGCTGCGGTGGTTCGACGCGACGATAAGGCCGCCCTTGACGCCCCGGAAATGCTCGCGGCCGGTTCTGGAGAGACGTAGCCAGATGAGGAACGCGGGCTGCAGGATCGCCCGCGCGATCAGATACATGGCGCGGTTCACGCCGCGGCGGCGCGCGTAGTCGTGGTAGCGCTGAAAGCGCTCCTGGCTGATGACCCGATCGGCGCGCGGCGGCGCCGAGGCGCGCTGCCCCTCGTCCATGCCCATGCCTACACGCTCGCGCACACGGCGTTACTTACCCACGCGGGGCGAGCGCAACGGCACGATGCCTTGCGCGCCTACCAGGCGTCCTCGAGCATGCGCCGAAGCTCCTCCGGCCCGGGCGCCTCCGGTGTGCTTTGAAATTCGGAACGCTGGAGGATCGCGTCGCGCGCTGCGTCCAGGCGGTTGGTTTTCGCGCCGAGGTCCCGAAGCTGGCGCGGGCCGCCGCCGAGCGATTCGATGCGCAGCCGGATCTCCTGCGGCTCGGCTCCCAGCGCACTCGCGAGTGCGGCGACGTCGTCGGGAGCTCGCGGTCGCATCATCTCCATCGTCCGCGGGAGCATCGTTGCGTTCGTCTCCGCATGCGGGGTGCCCAGCATTCGCACGAGCGTCTGGGACACGACGTGGTGAAGGGCAAACCCTGTCTCGCCGAGCGCGTAGGCGCAGAGAATCGCGCCGAGGGCAAGACCTGGGCGATCGCGCTCGGCCGGTCGCTGGTCCAATGCGGCCGCGATCAGCTCAGCACCATGAAGAGCCGCGAGCGACGCGACCGGGTTTGCCGCCGGGACGTACAGCGCCTCTGCGCCGTGCGCGAGCGAGTTCATCGCACTCGGGCGCAGGCGCCGGTCGTCGAGCGTCGTCATCTCGAACGGATCCGCGATCACGAGGACCGGGCGCACATGGCGCGGCGCCTGGTCCTCTCGCCCGGCGGGCAGTCGGTGGCCGCTGGTCATCTCCGCCCCCGAGAGCGTGGTGGGTATCGCGCAGACCCGCCCGCCCCGGACGGCAGCGATCGCCTTCGCCGTGTCGATGACCCGCCCGCCGCCGAGGGCCACCAACGTGGGATTTCGGATCTTGTCGATGAGGGATGCGGCCAGTTGAGGAACCTCGCCGGGGCCCACCTGGTGCAGCACCTCGGCCCTTGCCGCCAGCTCGAGCGGCGCTGCACCGAGCCCCCGCTCCGTGGTCAGAAGCTCGAATCGCTCCCAGATCCCACCGTCCAGGATCTCGGGCGAGTCGGCGAGCGCCCCCGCGCGGAACACGATCGTCCGCTCGGCATCACGCCACGTGAAGTCGCGCTCGCCCATTGCCCAATTCTCTACCCGCCGGCTATCTGCGGCCTAAGCTTTCCCCAGTGCCGGAGTAGCTCAGCTGGCAGAGCACCGGTTTTGTAAACCGGCGGCCGCGGGTTCGAGTCCCGCCTCCGGCTTGACCCAGCCCGCATTGCCCTGGGACCGGCAACGGCCCCAGGGCCGGTGCTCAGAAGCTCGCTTCGCGCGAGGCCAGATGCAGGCTCACCTTGCGCTTGACGCGCTGGAGGGCGTTGTCGACCGTCTTCGTGTCGCACTCGAGCCGCTCGCCGATCACCTCGTAGGAGTGGCCGTCGAGATAGAGGCTCAGGACTTCACTCTCAAGGTCCGACAGCACGCTCGAAAGGCACGAGACCAGGCTCTGCAGCTCCTCGGTGGCGATCACGCGCTCGGATGGGTCCTCGCTACCCGGGCCAGGGAGCACGTCCTCGAGCGTCGTCTCCGACTCGGTCGCCCCCGCCGGCGTCTGCGCGAACGAGACGTACTGGTTCAGCGGGGCGTGCTTGTTGCGGCTCGCCGTCTTTACGGCGGTGATGATCTGGCGTGTGATGCAGAGCTCCGCGAAGTTTCGGAAGCTCGATTCCCGATCGGAGCGAAAGTCGCGGATCGCCTTGTAGAGGCCGAGGAGACCCTCCTGGATCAGGTCGTCCGGATCGCCGCCGAGCAGGAAGTACGACGAGGCCTTGAGGCGTACGAATCCCCGGTAGCGCTTGACGATCCGGTCATACGCGTCGGGGCTGCCGCGCTTGGCGAGCGCGACGAGATACGAATCCTCAAGCTCAGGTTGAGCTTGTGGGCGACGGGCGACCGCGGCCTGAGCGGCGGCGGGCACGGCGGTTGCATCCTGAGTAGGGGTCGGTACGGCCACAGGTTTCCTCCATTCGGATTGGGAACCGGTGGCGCCCGTACCTCCCCTGGGCGCCCTCTCCTGAACGGGTTATCGGCAGGACGAAGCTCGACCTTTAGTTAACCCTTATGTGCCTAACTCTAACCGCCCGGGCGTTCTTCTGTCAACCATTCCGGCAGGCGGCGCAAGATCCGTTGCAAACGGCGGCTTCCGTCCGCGACCGTTGCTAGCGATCGCCGGTCGCACGCTGGCGGGCAACCTCGAACAGAAGCACCGACGCGGCCGCGGACACGTTGAGGGACTCGACACGGCCGCGGAGCGGGATCGAGACGAGCAGGTCGCAGCTCTGGGCGACACGGCGCCGCAGACCTCCACCCTCGCTCCCGAGCACGAGGACCACTTTTCCGGTGAGGTCGGCCCGGTCATACGGCGTCGCCGCGTCGGATTGTGCTCCGTAGATCCAGGCGCCGGCGTCCTTGGCGGCGCCGAGCCAGTCGGCGAGGTTGGGGACGCGCGCGACTGGCAGATGTTCCACCGCGCCGGCGGACGCCTTGGCCGCGACAGCGGTGACGGCGGCTGAGCGGCGCGACGGAATGATCACTCCGGACGCACCTGCCGCCTCGGCCGACCGGCAGACCGCCCCGAGGTTCCGCGGATCCTGCACCTGGTCGAGGGCGACCACGAGCGCCTCGGGGTGCTCCAGGACCGAGCGCGGGTCCGCATACGGATACGGATCGACCTCCGCCACGACGCCCTGGTGGTCGGGCGATCCGGCAAGCCGGGTGAGCTCCTGAGCCGGCAGCTCCTCCGAGGTCCACACGCGATGCACCCGGCGCCGCCCGCTCTGGGCCTCCGCAACGGGGCGGCGACCGTAGAGGACCTCCTTCCTGGCCTGGTCCCTCGCCACGGGTTAGCCGCCGCGACGGCGGACGAGGCGGGCGCCCTCCGGCGTGTCGCGGACCTCATAGCCGCGTGCGGCCAACTCGTCGCGCAGGCGATCCGCACGCTCGAATTCGCGCGCACCGCGAGCCTCCTCACGATCGGCCAGCAGCCGCTCGGCCTCGGGATCGGCGGCGTCCGGAGGAGCGAGCAGCCCCTCCAGGCCGAGGAGCGGGAGCATCTCCTCGAGGGCCGCCCGAGCCCCTGGAAGCGGGCGCCTGTTCCCCTCGGCGATCAGGTCGAAAAGCACCGCGAGCGCACGGGGCGTGTTGAAGTCGTCGACCAATGCCTCGACGAACGCCTCGCGTGCCGCGGTAACGGCGGCATCCGGGGGCTCTCCGCCCTCCTCCGGCAGCTCGAGCACGAAGTTACGGATCCGCTTTACCCTGGCCTGGGCCTCCGTCAATGCCTGATCGGAGAACTCGAGCGGCTGGCGGTAATGGCCCGAGATGAGGTAGGCGACCACAGCGTCGGGGCCATAGGCGTCGAGGGCCTCGGAGAGCTGGAAGATGTTGCCGACCGACTTCGACATCTTCTCGTCCGCCACGCGGACCATCCCGTTGTGCATCCAGAGCCGGGCGAGCGGCACCCCCCGCGCTCCCTCCGTCTGGGCGATCTCGTTCTCGTGGTGCGGAAAGATGAGATCGGCGCCGCCGCTATGGATGTCGAAGTCCGCGCCGAGCAGCTTCTCGCCCATCGCCGAGCACTCGATGTGCCATCCCGGACGCCCGTCGCCCCACGGCGACGGCCAGGCGGTGTCCTCGTCGGCCTTTCGCGCCTTCCACAGCGCGAAGTCCAGGGGATTCTCCTTCAGGCTCGCCGTGCCGGCCTCCTCCCCCTGGTCCATCTCCTCGGGATCCCGATTCGAGAGCTTGCCGTAGCCGGCGAAGCTGCGAACGCGGAAATAGACGTCCCCCCCGCTCTCGTACGCGTGCCCCGACTCGATCAGTGCCTCGATCAGCTCGATGATCTCGGCGATCGTGTCCGATGCGAGCGGCTCCGCATCCGGGCGGCCCAGCCCGAGCCGGTCAGTGTCCTTCGCGTAGGCACTGGTCATCTCCTCGGCCAGCTGTGCCGAGGGCACGCCCGCGTCCCGTGCCGCGGCGTAGATCTTGTCGTTGATGTCGGTGACGTTGATCACCAGGCGAGGTTCGTAGCCGAGGTGCCGGAGCAGGCGGCTGAACAGCATCGGGATCGCGAACGCCCGCGCGTTGCCGACATGAATGCGGGAGTAGACCGTTGGCCCGCAGGCGTAGATCCCCACCCCGGGAGGCTTCCGGGGGTCGAGTGCGCGCACCGCTCCGCTCAGCGTGTCCGAAATCCGCAGCTCGGCCATGGATTAGTTGATGCTATTTGCGGGAAGAGAGGCGTGGCGCATGCTTCGCCGACCACTACTACGGATAACGTCCCACGCCGCAATGGGGAACGGGAAGCGACCGCGGGGGACGTCGCAGCGCGGCTCGGGGATAGCGAGCATCTCTCTCCACGCACAGCGCCTCAGGCGGGTCGAGGCGGCGTTCCGGACCCTGCCTTCCCGCTACCTGGGCGCCGAGCCGGACTTCGATGCGACGTTCCAGGTGAGGCTGGGCGACGTGGGGCGAACCTGGCAGGTCAGGGCGCACGGGGACCGATGCGAGGTCCGGCCGTCGTCCACCCGCGAGCCGGACGTCGTGATCGGCAGCGACGCGGCGACGTGGATAGCGCTACGTGAGGGCCGCCTGTCGGGCCTCGATGCGTTTGCCCAGCGGCGGCTCTACGCCCGCGGGGATCTGGACCTCGCCCTCGGGTTCGAGGGGCTGTTCCAACTTCCGGGCGATCGCCCGCCACTGATTCAGGTCACGGACGTACGGGTCCCCGGCGCGACGATCCGCAGCCTCATCTCCGGCGAGGGCACCGATCATGTGATCTGCCTGCACGGCCTCGGGTCCAACAAGGCCTCCTTCTTCGCCACGGTATCGGCACTGACGCCGGAACACACCGTCCACGCGATCGATCTGCCCGGCTTCGGCGGGTCGTCCAAGCCCGCACGCGCGCCCTACGACGCCGCCTACTTCGCCCAAGCGGTGATCGGCTACATGGACAGCGCGGGCCTCGAGCGCGCCCATCTGATCGGGAACTCGATGGGCGGGCGCATCGCGCTCGAGGTGGCTCTCGCCGAACCCGACAGGGTCCAGAGCGCCAGCCTGCTCTCGCCGGCACTCGCGTTCCGGAAACGGCGCGCGCTGGTGCCCTTGGTGCGACTCGTGCGCCCCGAGATCGCAGCGATCCCGCATCCGATGCGGGAGGCGCAGGTGCGGGCGCAGTTCTGGAGCCTGTTTGCCCGGCCGGACCGCCTCGACCCGGCGGCCGCCGACGTCGCGGCCGACGAGTTCTGCCGGACCTACCGGTCCCGCTCCGCGCGAATCGCCTTCTTCGCCGCGCTTCGCAACATCTACCTCGACGCGCCACACGGCAAGCGCGGCTTCTGGACCCGTTTGGCGGACCTGCGCCCGCCATCTCTCTTCGTGTGGGGCGAGAGCGACCGGCTGGTCCCGGTGGGATTCGCGCGACATGTAGCCGAGGCACTGCCGTCGTCCCGCCAGGTCGTTCTGCCCGACTGCGGCCACGCGCCGCAGGTCGAGCTGGCCGAGCAGACTAATGCCCTGATCCGCGACCACATCGCCGCGGCGGGCGAGGTCAGCTCGCGCCAGGCTGCCTAGCGCAGGGCCCTACCACCTGGCCTCGGCGGGTGGTCATAGAATCGCGCCGATGGCCGACGAGCGGACGATCTCTGAGCAGGCCGAGCGCAACGGCGGGGGCAACCACGGCGGCCTGGGCGCACGGCTGGGCTCGATCGGCGATCTCGGACGCGTCGGCGGCGGGGTGGCCAAGGCGTCCGGAGAATTCGCCCGCGCCGGCCGGCGTCTCGCGGGCGCGCTTGCCGAGGCCTCGAGCGACGTGGCCGCGGGAGCGAGCGTCCGCGCAGCCCGTGAGATTCGCGAACGTCTGACGGCCGACCTCGACGACCGCGATCCGGATCACCTTCGCGAGCAGCTTCCGCTCCTGTGGCTGATCTCGAGCTTCTGGTTCCGCGGCGAGGTTCGGAACCTCGGGAACATCCCCGAGGACGAGCCGGTCCTGATGGTCGGCAACCACTCCGGCGGCAACCTGACCCCGGACACCTTCGTCTTCACGCTGGCCTTCTCGACCTACTTCGGCGTCGAGCGGCCGTTCCACCAGCTGGCGCACAACCTCGTCATGGCCTCGCCCTACGCCCAACTCCTACGCAGCGGCGGGACCGTCGCCGCGTCGCACGAGAACTCGCGCAAGGCGCTGGAGTCCGGCGCCGCTCTGCTGGTCTATCCGGGCGGCGACTGGGAGGTGCATCGGCCGTCCTGGGAGCGGAACCGGGTCGACTTCGCCGGGCGAAAGGGCTTCATCCGGCTCGCCCTCGACGCCGGCGTCCCGATCGTGCCCGTGGTCAGCGTCGGCGGACAGGAGACCGCGCTGTTCCTGAGCCGCGGCGCCTGGCTCGCGCAACTCCTGCGACTCGACCGGTACCTCCGGCTGAAGGTGCTGCCGATCTCCCTGGCGCTCCCTTGGGGCCTCAACATTGGCGACTTCCTCGGGCACTTCCCCCTCCCCGCGAAGATCACGGTGGAGGTCCTCGAGCCAATCGACATCCAGGAGCAATTCGGCGAGGATCCAGACCTGAACGAGGTCTACGAGTACGTCACGCGGGTCATGCAGGAGACGCTCGACACGCTCGCGGCGGAACGCCGGCTCCCGGTGATCGGCTGAGGATCGCCGTGAGGCTGAACGAGTCGATCGTCATCTCCTCGGCGCCCAGACTGGTCTGGGACTACCTCGCCGATCCCTCGAACTACCTTCACTTCATGTCCGGTGTCACGCGCTGGGAGGTCGCGGGCGACCAGCGGAGTGGGCTCGGCGCCCGCTATCGGATGCTGATCCGCGTCGGCTCCGCCGAGGTTGGCGGTCTGATCGAGATCGTCGAGTGGAAGGAAGAACGGGACATGGCATGGAGCTCGGTGATGGGCGTGGACCAGCGCGGCCGCTGGCGCCTCCGCGAGCTGCCGGACGGTCGCACGCGCGTTGAGCTGCGCTTCGCGTATGGCGTCGCGGGCTCGGGCATTCCGGGATGGATCGCCGAGCTCTTCGCGTCCCCCCAGCTCGGCGGGCATCTGCGGCGAACACTCCAGCAGCTGAAGCGCCAGGTGGAGCACGAGCAGCTGCGGGCGGAGGCGGCCGCCCGCCAGCGCGAGCGCGCGGGTGCGTAAGTGCGGCGACGTAAGTCGCCGCAGCAGCATGTAACGCGGCGGAGCCGCCGCAAGTCATTCACGCCTGGCGGCCCCGCCCCGAGGTGACCGTCGAGTCAGCTGCCGCGCTTGCGGTTTACAGCGGCCAGCAGCTGGCGCTTGCTCATCCGCGAGCGCCCGCGGATATTCAGCCGCTTCGCGTCGTTGTAGAGCTGCTCCCGGGTTCTGCCTCCGGGGCCGGAGCCGGAACGCTGTCCGCCACGGCGACCCGACGAGATGTCTTGCGTGGAACTGCGGGAGCGTTGACGGGACTCACCGGACCTGGCGCGCTCCTTCTGCACTGTTCGCGCCGCGATCTCCTTGGCGCGGCCCTCTGAGCGCCCCTGCTGCTTCTCGCTCCGCTTGACGTGCTCGTACTGGCGGGCGCGCTTGGTGCCCTTCTTCACACCGCGGGGTGGCATCCGAATGCACCTCCTGATGTCGCTCTCCCGCCGCCCCTACCCGGGCGATTGCAGGGAAAACGGATGCGGGATCCTCAGGTCACGCGAGCTCGCGCTTCAGGACCTTGCCGGTCGCGTTGCGCGGTAGCGAGTCGAGGAACTCGACCTCCCTCGGCACCTTGTAGCGCGCGAGGTTGGACTTCACGTACTCCTTGATCTCGTCCTCGGAGATGTCGGCGCCCTCCGTCACGACGAACGCCTTCAGGCGCTGGCCGAACTGCTCGTCGTCCACCCCGATGACGGCTACCTCCTTGACCTTGTCGTGGTCGGAGAGGAGGTCCTCGACCTCGCGCGGGAAGACGTTCTCGCCGCCGGAGACGATCATCTCGTCGTCGCGGCCGTCGATGAAGAGTCGCCCTTCGTCGTCGAAGTGCCCGACGTCGCCCGACGAGAGCAGCCCTCCCAGCTCGTCCTTGCTGCCACCGCCGGTGTAGCCCTCGAAGGCCATCTCGTTGCCGACGAACACGCGGCCCGTCTTGCCCTGCTCTACCTCGTTGCCGTCCTCGTCGACAATCTTGACCACGGTCCCGCGCGGGAGCCTCCCAGCCGTGCCAGGCGCGTCGCGCAGGTCCTTCGGCGTGGCGATCGTCGCCCACGCGACCTCGGTGGAGCCGTAGAGGTTGTAGACGTTGTCGCCGAAGCGGTCCATCCACTTCGTCGCGAGCTCGCCGGGAAGCGCCGAGCCGCTGGCCCCGACGACGCGCAGGTCGGGCAGCTCGTACTCGTCCAGCGTCTCCTTCGGCAGCTCCATGATCCGCTGCATCATCACGGGCACTACGATCAGCGCGGTTGCGCCACTCTCCTGCGCGGCCTTGAGCGTCTCCTCCGGATCGAACTTGCGACGAAGGACGTAGGTGGAGTTGAGCGCAAGCCCGAGCACGAAGTGCGCAAAGCCCCAGGAGTGAAAGAGCGGCGCAGCGATCATCGTCCGCTCTCGGGCCCGGAGGGGGATCTTCTCGAACAGTGAGGCCAGCGGGCTCAGCGTGTCCGGCTGGCCGCGCTGTGCGCCCTTTGGGGTTCCCGTCGTGCCCGAGGTCAGGATGACGAACCGGCTCGATTCGCCGGGCGGGTCAAGGCTGTCGTCGCTGTTGGACTCGATGAGCTCGGCGAGCGTGGTGTCCTCGTGGTCCTCCTTGTCCTCGCTCCAGGCCACGTACCGGGAGAGCCCCTTCTCCTCGCCCGCCTCGCTTGCCTTCTCGAGCAGCTCGCTGAACTCCTCGTCGTAGACGAGCGCCTCAGGCTCCTCACGCTCGATGACGTCGGCGAGCTGGGGCCCTGAAAACGCAGTATTCATGTACAGGCCGTTGGCGCCGAGCTTGGAGAGCGCCAGCGTCGTCTCGATGAAGCCGCGGTGGTTGCGGCACATGATCGCGACGCCGTCGCCCTCCCCCACGCCGCCTTCGGCGAGGCCGTGGGCGATCTTGTTCGAGCGCGAATGCACCTCGGCGAAGGTGAGCGTGCCCGCCTCGTCCTCGATCATCGGCTCGTCGGGATAGTTGACGGCGGCTCCGGCGACGCCGGCGGCCGGCGATGCCCCCCACCGCGCCAGCAGGACCGCCATCGCGGCGAGCTTGTCGGGCCGGACCGGCCGGATCACGCCCGCGTCCGCGAGCACCTTCACGTTGAACGGCACCTCACTGAGGGCGCCGAGCGGCCCGAGCTTGATTCTGCGCGTGACCTGGTCGATGGGACGCATCACTGAATCAGCTGAGAGCTTTGACGCCAATGAGCGGAGCACCTCCGTAACTCTATGTGCCCACTCTTCAGAGCCTCAACCGGGAGACGCATCACTAATCGACGTCCACCATCGCGACGGCCACGCAGGCGATGCCCTCCCCCCTCCCGATCCAGCCGAGACCCTCGTTCGTAGTCGCCTTCACGCTCACGCGCGCCGACAGCGCCTCGCCCAGGATGTGCTCCATCTCGCCGCGGTGCGGGCCAATGCGCGGCTCCTCGCAGATGAGCGTCGCGTCGACGTTCTGGACACTGCCGCCGAGGTTCCCCAGCGCCACCGTCAACAGATCCAGCGAGTCCGCGTCCCGCCATTGTTCCTCCTCGGACGGGAAGAGCGTCCCCAGGTCACCGAGTCCGCCCGCGCCCAGGATCGCGTCGATGATCGCGTGCGTCAGGACGTCCGCATCGGAATGGCCGCCAAGCCCGCGCTCGTGCGGGACCTCGACGCCCCCCAGGACGAGCCGGCGGCCCTCGACGAACGGATGCACGTCATAGCCGATCCCGACTCGCGCGCTCACCCGACCCGCTCCGTGTCTACCTCGGCCCCGGTCCGCCCGATGGGCTCGAGGCGCCGCGAGCGTCCCTTGAAGACCGCGATCTCGCCGATGCCCCAGTCGTTCATGGCCTCGACGGCGCGGTCGTAGGCGAACCCGATGTGCTCGGGGACATGGGCATCGGAGGAGAGGCTGAAGGCCGCGCCCGCGTCCACGCACATCTCCGCGAACTCGCGGGAGGGGTAGAGCTCCCGCACCGGCTTGCGGAGCCCGGCGGTGGACACCTCCACCGCGATGCCGCTCTCGGCGATGGCCTCCACGGCGGGCTCGTAATGGAAGCGCGGGTCGCGCTGGGGCTCCGGACGCTCCGGCCCCCACACCTTGACGAGGTCCGGGTGGGCGAGCACGTCGTAGAGGCCGCTGCGCGCCGCCTCGGCCAGTGTCGTGAAGTAGAGCTCCCAGACGCGGTCGGGATCGCTGATCGACTCCCAGATGTCCCAGACGTCGTGGTCCACCGCCTTGTCGCGCACGTAATGAACCGACCCGATCACGTAGTCGAAGTCATGGGAGTCCAGGAGGTTGGCGATGCGGTCCTCGCGGCCCGCTACGTAATCCATCTCGATACCCAGCCGAAGAGGCGTCTCCCGCACGAACTCGGTATAGGCATCGAGGTCGTCGCGTGCGCTCTGGAGCCAGAACGGGTGATCCCAGACGTCGAGCGACTGCTGAAAGCGATGCACATGCTCCGAGACGCCCAGCTCCTGGATCCCGGCCTCGCCGGCCGCCGCCAGGTAGCGCTCGACGTTCTCCGGCGTGAAGTACTTGGCGGGCTCTGTGCCGGGCTCGTCGGGCCGCAGATGCACGTGATAGTCCGTCAGCATGGCGCCTGTACGCTAGCCGCCGTGGTCCACCTTCGGATCGTGGTGCCCAGTTACCAGGCCGAGCACGCGCTCGATCTGCTGAACGCCACGCCCTCCGTGTGCAACCTCGTCTATTTGGAGCGCGTCGCGCGCAAGCCCGAGGGGGACGTGATCCTGTGCGACGTCGCGCGCGAGGACGCCAGCATCGTCATCTCGGACCTGAAGGAGCTCGACATCGACAAGGAGGGGTCGATCGCCATGGAGGTGATCGACTCCCAGATCTCGAGCGCGGGGGCGGCCGCGGTCAAGGCCGCCGAGGGGTTACCCACCGATGCAGTCATCTGGGAGGAGGTCGAGTCGAGGACCTCCGAGAATGTGGAGCTCTCCGCGAGCTTCCTGATCTTCATGGTGCTCGCGATGCTGATCGCAGGTGTCGGGATCCTCACCGACCAGCTCATCCTGATCATCGGGGCGATGATCGTCGGTCCCGAGTTCGGCCCCATCGCCGGGATCTGCGTGGCCGCGGTCGAGAAGCGTCGCGATCTCTTCAAGCGGTCGTTCTCCGCGCTTGCGATCGGGTTTCCGGTGGGGATCACGGTGACATTCCTCGCGGTCCTCCTCGTGAACGCGATTGGTTTGATCCCGGGCGACTTCAATCAGGCGAACCACCCGTTCACCCGCTTCATCTCGAGCCCAGATCAGTGGAGCTTCATCGTCGCGTACCTCGCGGGCACCGCCGGCGTCCTGTCGCTCACCTCGGCGAAGTCGGGCGCGCTCATCGGCGTCCTCATCTCGGTGACGACGATCCCCGCGGCATCCAACATCGGCGTCGCGGCGGCCCTCGGAGACTGGAGCGAGTGGGCGGGGGCGATGGAGCAGCTTCTGCTGAACATGTCAGCGATCCTCCTGGCCGGGATTGGGACGCTGTTCATCCAGCGACGCCTCTATGTGAAGCGGCGGCGTGCCCACCTTCACGACGAGGCCAGAGTCGCAGCGGGGCTGCCGCTCGGCCGCAGCCGCCACGTCGGAAGCGCGACCTACAAGACGCCCGACGGTGCGTAGAACCGGACGCGACCTGCTGGTCCTGCTCGGGTCGTTCGCGGCCGCGAGCGCGATCGCTGCCGCGGCCGGCGCCGCCAACTTCGGGACCGCGCTCGCGTTCGGCCAGATCGGCTTCGCCGCGGTGCTCGTATGGGTGCTGCTGACCCGCTGACCGACTCGTCGCGAGCGCAAGCGGTGCTCCGTCGCGCTCGCTCGGTGCCGGAGGGGTTCGTGACCACCTACGGCGACCTGTGTCCCGAGGCCCCTCGCTTCGCGGGCATGGTCATGTCCGCGTGTCACGACCCCGACATCCCATGGCACCGGATCGTGCGCGCTGACGGGTCTCTGGCCAAGGGCAAGCGTCAGCGCCGTCTGCTGGAAGCTGAGGGCGTCCCGTTCCGCAGCACGCGCGTGGACATGCGCGTCGCGTGGGCCGACATCGCGAGTCTCGCCGATAGGTAGGCGTTGCCGTCTACGATCCGCCCGATGGCGAACTACATCGTCCCGCCCCCGAAGCGGACCTGCCGCCACTGCGGCCAGGGCGGCCAGATCCTGTTTCGCAAGTGCCCGAAGTGCGGCCGCCGCTATCTGGGCAGCAAGCCGTACGGCGCAGTCCACTGATCATTCGCGGTCGGCCAGCAGTAGCTCGGCGACCTGCAGGTCCAGCGGCGTCGTGACCTTGAGGTTCTGCGGTGACGACGGGTGGATCAGAACCTTGCCACCGGCCTTTTCCACGAGCATCGCGTCGTCGGTGGCGGCCGCGATCCGTCGCGGGTCCGCGTCGAGAGCCTCGCGCAGCGCCTGTGTGCGGAAGACCTGCGGCGTCTGAGCGGCCCACAGGTGGTCGCGGCTGACCGTCTGGGCGACCGCCGGGCCGCCGCGTGGGAACTCGCCCTTCGCCGGGCGCGGCTCGCGCGCCTGCTTGACCGTATCGGTCAGCGGCGCCGCGGCGATCACGGCCGCCGCGTCCGGCCGGTCCATCAACTTGGCGACGAGCTCGTCGATCAGCTCTGGCGTTACGAGGGGCCTCGCTGCGTCATGAACTGCGACGACCTCCGTCTCGACCAGCGACAGGCCGGCAGCGACCGACTCGGAGCGGCTGGCCCCGCCTGGGACGGTGGCCACGCCCTCTCGGACCGCCCCGTCACTGTCGGGGGGCGCCACCACGATCACGGGCCCAACGCTCTCGGCGCGCTCGAACGCGTCAAGCGACCACTCGAGGAGCGGACGCCCCGCGAGCTCTACGAAGGCCTTCGGGCCGCCGGCCCCCAGCCTCTCGCCGGAGCCGGCGGCCGCGATGACCGCTGATGCCGCTGGCTCGCTAGGCAGTCGCCTTCGCCTTGGCGCCGAAGCGCTCCTCCAGCAGCTCGTCAAGGTACGCCTCGGCGCCGTCCTCGTCCTTGCCGAGCGCGTACATGAACTCGGAGGCGAGGATCTTCTTGGCGCGGGTGTACATCTGCTTCTCCCCGGTGGAGAGGCCCTTCTCCCACTCGCGAATCGCGAGGTTGCGCACAACCTCGGCGAGCTCGAAGACGTCCCCCGTCTTGATCTTCTCGCGGTTGTACTTGAACCGGCGGTTCCAGTTCTTGGGCATGTCGGAAACCTCGCCGGTCAGCACGGCGATCACCTTGTCGACCTCTTCACCTGCGATCACCCGTCGCAGTCCCGCCCTGTGGGCGTTCTCACAGGGGACCATGACCGTCATGTCGTTGTGCAGGATCTTGATGGTCAGATAGTCCCGCTTCTCACCCAGGAGATCCTTCGTCTCCTTCTTCATCACTACCCCGGCCCCGTGGTGCGGATAGACGACGTTGTCGCCTTCGTCGAAGGTGCACTCGACGGGGCCGAGCTCGTCCTCGAGGTCGAGTGCGTCGTCAGCGGTAGCTAGCTCTGGGATTTTTTCCTCCTTCATTGAGACGGTCGCGCGGACCATCGATTCATGGATACCGATCGACCATGTCGATCTCTTGCAAGCTGCGAAGTCCCTCGCGGATCTCCCGCGCGCGAGCGGCGCCGACGCCATCGACGGCTGCGAGCTCGTCCTCCGTCGCGTTGACGATCGCGTCGAGGTCGCCGAACCGCTGCACGACCTTCTGCACGACCAGACGCGGCAATCGGGGGATTCGGGACAGCGCCCGGTAGCCGCGCGGCGCCACGGTCAGGTCAACCGTGCTGGTCTTGCGGTCATAACCGAGCAATTCGGCCAGGCGGCCGAAGTCCAAGAGCTCCTGATGCGGGAGGACGCCGAGCTCGTGGAGGATGCGCTCCACCTGCTCGTCGGAGTCCACGGCGCTGTAGTCGCGCACCAGCGCGAGCCTCTCCCCCACGACGCCGACGACCGTCTCCTCGAGCTGCATCTCGATCAGCCGGCCCTCGGTCCCGAGCTCGATGATGTAGCGCTCCACCTCGGTGCCCATCCGCGCGACCATCTCGGCCCGCTGGAGCGTCGAGAGAACGTCATGGAGCGTGCAACCTCCCAGAAGCTCGAGTCCGGTGAGCCGCCCCGAGACCTGGTCCAATCGAGCCCGGTACTTCTCGAGCGTCGCGAGGCCCTGGTTGGCCTTCGAGAGGACCTGCGGAATCTCCTGGAGGATGTATTTCGTCCCCTCCACGTAGAGCGAGACCACATCCCGGCGCTGTGAGATCGCAATCACGAGCGCCTTCGTCTGCTTGGAGACGCGCTCGGCTGTGCGGTGGCGCGTGCCGGTCTCCATCGAGAGGATCGTGGGATCCGGCATCAGCTGGACGTTGGCCCAGTGGATCTTGGTGGCGTGGGGATCCAGGACGATGGCACCGTCCATCTTCGCCACCTGGTAGAGCAGCGCCGGCGTGTAGTCGATATCGAGCTTGATTCCGCCGCTGAAGAGGAACGAGGCGTCCTCGGGCTCGGTGATGAGGATCAGGCCGCCCGTGCGGGCGTGGATGATGCTGTCGATCCCCTCACGCAGCGGCGTTCCCGGCGCCACCATGTCCAAAGACTGCAGCAATCGAGGATCGAGACGAGCCTCGAGTTCATGCAGCTCGTCACCAACATGAAACGCCATTGCGATTCATGATGGCAAATACCTCTAAAAACGCGCGGATACGCGAATCCCGTGTGGACAGGTCGGATTGCCGCTTGTCAAGCGGCGCGAGCGGCCACCCGCGGCGCTGAGGCGGTCGCGCGCAGGGCCGACCGCAGTGTTCCGTGGCCCGTGAGCCCCTGCACGGACTCTCCCGCTTCCGGTCCCGCTACCGGGTTTAGCCCGAATTTGAGCGCCTCGGCGACGCGGCGTTCGGGGTGGGCCACGAATCGAAGCTCGCCGGTCAGGCCGATCTCGCCGAAGCAGGCGAGTGGCTTCCCGTCGGCCCCGGCGAGCGCCTGACCGCGATGGGCGGACGCCAAGGCGAGCGCCACGGCGAGATCGGCCCCGGGCTCGTCCACGCGCACGCCGCCGGCCACGTTCACGAACACGTCAGCCGAGGCCAGCGAGGGGCCGCCGTGCCGGGCGAGGACAGCGAGGACCATCGCGAGCCGGTTGCGGTCGATGCCGGTGGCGACGCGGCGGGGCGGCACGATCTCCGTGGGCGCCACGAGCGCCTGCACCTCGACCAACAGGGGGCGCGTCCCCTCCATCGCACACAACACGCACGAGCCCGGCGCGTCGGACGCCTCGCCGACAAACCGGGCCGAGGGATCCGCCACCTCGACCAGCCCGCCGGACCGCATCTCGAACACGCCGACCTCACTTGTCGCGCCGAAGCGGTTCTTGAGCGCCCGCAGGGTCCGGAAGCTGCGTTCCTTCTCGCCCTCGAAGAGGAGCACACAATCGACGAGGTGTTCGAGCACCCGCGGCCCGGCGACGCTGCCGTCCTTGGTCACATGCCCGACGAGCACGACGGCCGTGCCGATGCGCTTGCCGACCTCGGTGATTGCGCCCGCCGCCTCGCGAACCTGGCCCACCGACCCGGGTGCACCGGTCATGCCCTCGGAATGAAGCGTCTGCACCGAATCGATGACGCATACCGCCGGACGCTCTGTCTCCAGGGTGGCCAGCACCGCCTCCACCGAGGTCTCAGCGAGCACCGGAACCGACAGTGCTCCATCGCCCAATCGCTCCGCCCGCAGCCGGACCTGGGCGGCGGACTCCTCGCCGGAGACATACAGGACCTTGCCCCCCGCGGCCGCGAGATTCCCCAGGGCCATCCCGGTCAGCGTCGACTTGCCGATGCCCGGCGACCCGCCCAGCAGGACGACCGACCCCGGCACGAGCCCGCCGCCCAGCACGCGGTCCAGCTCGGCGATCCCGGTCCGGAGGCGATCCTCCTTCGGCGCCTGCACCTCGCGGAGCGGGACCGGCTTCGCCGCCTGTCCGCCGTTGCCCGTACCACCGCGTCGGTGCCCGCCGCCAGCCGCCTTCGGGGGCCGCTTTGCCTCAACGAGCGTGTTCCACTCCCCGCACCCGGGACAGCGCCCGGTCCACGCGAGCGCGGAGTGCCCGCACTCCTGGCAGACGAAATGGGAACCGGTCGCCATTGGGTGAGGTTATGAACCCCACCCGACGGCACCGCGCCCCATGCCGCACTCAGACATCGTAGATCTCGGCCGCGCGCTGGCGGAGCTGATTCACATAGGGCTGGACGTCGACCGGACCGCCCACCACCCGCTCGATCAGCTCTCTCGGCAAGAACTTGTTGCCATGGCGGTGGAGGTTCTCCCGAAGCCACTCGCGGAGTCCCATGAGCTCGCCGCGTGCGATCTGGGCCTCGACGTCGGGCATCTCGCGGATGATCCTGTCCCACAGCTGGCCGGCGATCACGTTGCCGAGCGCATACGTCGGGAAGTACCCGAAGGTGCCGCCCGCCCAGTGCACGTCCTGCAGCACGCCGTTGGCATCGTCCGGGACCTCGACACTCAGGTAGTCGCGCATCCGGGCATTCCACGCCTCCGGCAGGTCACGCAGCTCAAGGCGGCCGCCGAAGATCTCGAGCTCGAGCTCGAAGCGCAGGATGACGTGGAGGTTGTAGGTGACCTGGTCCGCCTCGACTCGGATGAGCGACGGCTGGACCTTGTTGGCGGCGCGGTAGATCGTGTCCACGTCCACCGCGCCGAGCCTCTCCGGGAAGAGCTCCCTGAGCCTTGGCAGCACGCGCTCCAGGTACGGCCGGCTCCGACCCACCCAGTTCTCCCACAGGCGGCTCTGGGACTCGTGAAACCCGAGCGAGGACGGGCTCGCGAGCGGCGAGCGCCACAGGGCCCGCGGGACGCCGTTCTCGTACATCGCGTGTCCCGCCTCGTGCAACACCGACCAGACCGCCGTGCCCAGATAGGTGGGGTCGAAGCGGGTCGTGATGCGCAGGTCCGCGGGGCTGATTGCCACGGCGAACGGGTGGACCGTCGTATCCAGGCGCCACGCGTCGCGCTGGAGCGGCAGGCCGCCAACGAGCTCCTCCGCGAGCTCCTCCTGGGCGTGGAGGGGAAAGCCTCCGTAGAGGCATGAGTCGTCGACCGCAACGCCGCTCGCCGCGATGTCCGCGATCAGTGGCCGCACTCCGTCGCGAAGCTGGCCAAGGACCGCGGTCATCTCCGCCGTGGTCATCCCCGGCTCGAAGTCATCCAGCAGCGGGTCGTATTCGTGCTCGAACCCCTCGAACCTGTCGAAACAGTCGGCGTAACGGCGGCGCAACTCGACGTTCCGCTCCAGGTGGGGAAGGAACGCCGCGAAGTCAGACGTGGCCCGCGCCTGCTCCCACGCGTGCTCGGCCAGCGACGAGACGCGCGTGATCTCGGCGCGCAGGTCCGCCGGCACCCGCCGCGCCTTCTCCCAGGTACGGCGCGCCACGCGCACGAGGCTCGCCTCATCCGAGTCGTACGGCGCCGAGTTGAGCTCGGCGCCCGCTGCCTCGATCAGCCGGCCGAGCTCGTCGGAGATCAATCGCTCGTGACGGATGCGGGCAAGCGTCGCGAGCTGCTCCGCCCGAGGCTCGATGCCCGCCGGCGGCATGTGCGTGCGCTCGTCCCACGCGAGCAGGGCCCGGGCACGCCCGAGGTCGTTGATCTCCCCCAGGCGCTCGCGCAGCGTGTCCAGCCGGGCTGCGGCCAAGCCGGCTTAGCGCTCCGGACGCGCCGAGAATCCCTCCGCGCGGATCGCCTCGAGGATCAGCTCGCCGTGCTTAGGGCCGTCCGTTTGAAGGACGAGCTCGATCGCCGTCTCGCGAACGTGCAGCTCGACGCCCTCGCGGATGTGCTCGACGTCGACGACGTTCGCGCCGTGCTCGGCGACGGTCCGTAGCAGCGCAGCCAGGGCGCCCGGCCGGTCCGGGACGACTGTCCACACCACCAGGCGGCGACCCGCGGCCGTCTCGCCCAGGCGGATGCACTCGGCGAGCCTGGAGGCGTCGACGTTTCCGCCGGAGAGCACCACGCAGGTCTCGCCCTCGTCGGCTGCACCGGCCTTGCCCGCGAGGAGTGCAGCGACGCCAACCGCACCCGCTCCCTCGACGACCAGCTTCGAGCGCTCCAACAGCAGCACCATGGCCTCCGCAACCTCGTCATCGGAGACGGTCACGATCTCGTCCACGTATCGCTCGACGAGGGGCAGCGTCAGCTCGCCCGGGCGCTTCACGGCGATTCCGTCGCAGATCGTGTTGACCGAGCGCGCGCCGATCGGGCGATGCGCCGCCACCGACTCGACGTAGGGCGAGCACGCCTCGGCCTGGACGGCGGCCACCTGCACGCCCGGGAGCATCGACTTCACGGCAATCGCCACGCCCGACGCGAGGCCACCCCCACCCAGCGGGACGACCACGCGGCGAGTCGCCGGTGCCTGGCGGGCGATCTCGAGGCCCACGGTCCCCTGGCCGGAAACGATCTCGGGATCGTCGAACGGCGGGATCAGCGTCCCGCCCTCCGCGTCGGCGAAGTCGTGTGCCGCGTGCGCAGCCTCGTCGTAGGAACCCGCGACAAGATGGACGTGGCCTCCATAACCGCGAACTGCGGAGATCTTCGCGAGTGGTGACTCGGCGGGCATGAACAGGTCCGCATGGCTGCCACGACGGTCGGCCGCCAGGGCCACGGCCTGCGCGTGATTGCCGGCGCTTGCCGCCACGACCCCTGCGCGCAGCTCCTCGGGACCGAGGCGGCTGATCATGTGAAAGGCGCCGCGCACCTTGAACGATCCGGTGAGCTGTAGGCACTCGGCCTTCATGACAACGCTGCCGCCGACACGGCGCGAGAGCTCGCCGGCGGGTAGAACGGGCGTCTCGCGGATATTGCCGGCGATGAGCCGGGCGGCCCGCTGGACGTCCTCGGCGGTCACCGCGCGCTCGGCGCTCTGGAGCGGTCGCGTGGGCACCCGTCCAGGGTAGACCCAGGCGGCCCGAAGGTGGCGTCAGCGCGTTGCAGCGCCGCCTACAGGTGAAACCGGCGATGGTGCTGGTGGTGGCGGAGCGTCCCGTCGTCGGCGGACGCGGGGAGCCGACCATCGTCGGCCCTCGACGGCGCCGAGCGCACGAATGCCCACGTGAGCACCGTGCAGACCGCCGTCAACGCGACCAGTACCCAGTTCGAGCGCGCGAGCGAAATCGCGAACCCATGCGCCGGCAAGAGGTCCTGGAAGACAGCGCCGGTGACCGCCAGCGCCACCGCCCCGGCGAGCACGCGGTTCATGGCCAGCACTCCCGAGGCGATGCCGCTCTTCTCGCGCGGCATCGCCGCCATGGCCGCGGTCGACATCGGCGCGTACACCAATCCCAGCGCGATCCCGAAGAGCAGGTAGCCGGGGAACACGAGCGCGTAGCCAGAGTTCTCGCTGATCCGCGTCAGGATCACGAGGCCCGCGAGCCCACAGAGCATTCCGATCGTCATCAGGAGACGGGCACCAAGGCGTGCGATGAGGCGGCCGGCCAGCGGCGAGATCAGGATCATCGGGACCGTGACGGGCAGGATCAGGATGCCCGCCGTGGTCGCCGAGTGCCCGAGGGTGTCCTGGAGGTACTGGGGCTGGAGGAACATAAGGCTCCAGTACGCGCCGACGAGCCCGAACGCGGCGGCTGTCGCGCCGAAATACGGCCCGTTGCGGAACAGCTCGAAGTCCACGATCGGCTGGCGCACGCGGTGTTCGACGATCCAGAAGGCGACCATGAGTACTGCGGCGGCGGCGAACAGGAGGATGCTCTGTGGCGAACCGAGCGACCACTTGGACGCCTCGGCAAGCGGCAGCACCAGGGCGATGAGGGAAAGCGCGAGAAGCACGAACCCCGCGTAATCGAGTTGGTGGGTCGACGTCTCGTCGCGGGTGTCCCGGACGGCAACCAGCATCACCCCCGCGCCGAGGCCGAGGATGGGCACGTTGATCCAGAAGATCAGCCGCCAGTCGAGGTCAACGAGCAATCCTCCGATCAACGGTCCGACGCCCAGCGCGATCGCTGAGATCGATGCCCAGATGCCGAGGGCACGTGGCTGCTGCTCGGTGGGAAACGCGTCGCAGACGATGGCGAGGGAGAGCGGCAGGAGCATTGCCGCCCCCGCGCCCTGGACGACCCGCCCGAGGATGATCGCGTCCTGGCTCCAGGCCGCACCGGAGAGCACCGAGCCGCCGGCGAAAACGGCCAGCCCGATGGTGAAGAGCAGACGGCGTCCGAACATGTCGCCGAGCCGGCCGGCCGTGACCACCAGCGCGGCGATCACGAGCAGGTACGCGTTCATTACCCACTGGAGCCCGCTGGCCGACGCGTCCAGGTCCTCGCGGATGGCCGGCAGCGCCAGCGTCACGATCGTCGAGTCGAGCATCAGCACGAAGAGGCCGGTGCAGGCGCCGAAGAGCGTCCACCAAGGACGTGTGGCGTCGGTGATGCGCAGATTCACGGCGCGTCACCCTACTGGCCGTATTGGTACGGCTTAGTACGACGGTCGTCGTATACTCATCGACATGGGCTTGGACCATCCGTCACGAGCGCAGCTCGAGCTTCCCTCTGTCCTGCACGCGCTGAGCGACCCGCAGCGGCTGCGGATCGTTCAGACCCTCGCGGACGGCTCGGAGCCCTGCCGGTGCGGCGAGTTCGACCTCGACGTCACGAAATCCACGATGACTCACCACTTTCGGATCCTCCGTGAGGCCGGCATCATCGAGCAGCGTTCCGAGGGCACAGCGAAGCTGAACTCACTGCGCCGCGACGATCTCGAGGTGCGCTTCCCGGGACTGCTGGACGCCGTCCTGCAGTCGACCGCGGTTCCGGCCTAGTCGGTCGGGCCCGCGTCTACTCGTTGTCGTCGGCGGGGCGCTCGCCGTCCTGAGCGTCGGCCGTCGGCGAGGGCCCGTCGCCTTCGTCTGACCCTTCCGGGTCGCCGTCATCGGCGTGCCCGTCGGGGCCGGAGCCCTCGGGCTTGCCGGATGCCGTGGCGCCGACGCCGACCGGCTCGCGCTTCTTCGCGGCGCGCTTGCGCGGCTTGACGAGCTTCATCTTGAGCGGGCGATCCTCCTCGTCACCGGACGCATCGCGCTCCACCAGCACCGTCGTGCCCGGGGTGATGTCGCCCGTCCGCAGCACCTCGTCGGCGAGCGGATCCTCGATGTAGCGCTGGATCGCGCGGCGCAGCGGACGCGCGCCCATGGCGGGATCCCAGCCCTTGTCGACCAGGAGGTCCCGCGCCGGCTCGTCGAGCTCGAGCTGGAGCTCGTGCTCCGCCACCTGCGCCCGGACCCGGCCGATCATCAGGTCGATGATCGCCTTGATCTCTTCGCGCGTCAGCTTGTGGAAGACGATGACCTCGTCGATCCGGCTGAGGAACTCGGGACGGAACACCTACTTCAGCTCGCCCATGATCCGGCCCTTCATCTCGTCGTAGGACGCGCCGGTCTCGCCGTCGGAGGCGCCGAAGCCGAAGGAGACGTTGCGAGCGATGTCCTTGGCGCCGATGTTCGACGTCATGATCACGATCGCGTTGCGGAAGTCCACCGTGCGACCCTGCGCATCGGTGAGACGGCCGTCCTCCAGGATCTGGAGGAGGATGTTGAAGACGTCCGGGTGGGCCTTCTCGATCTCGTCGAGGAGCAGCACCGAATACGGCTTGCGCCGTACGGCCTCGGTGAGCTGGCCACCCTCGTCGTAGCCGACGTAGCCGGGCGGCGAGCCGACAAGCCGCGAGACGGCGTGCTTCTCCATGTACTCGGACATGTCGATGCGGACCATCGAGTCCTCGTCGCCGAACAGGAACTCGGCCAGCGTGCGGGCGAGCTCCGTCTTGCCGACGCCGGAGGGCCCGAGGAAGATGAATGATCCTGCGGGCCGCTTTGGGTCCTTGATGCCGGCGCGCGAGCGGCGGATGGCCTTGGAGACGGCGGTGAGCGCGACCTCCTGGCCGATCACCCGCTTGTGGAGCTCGTCCTCCATCCGCAGGAGCTTCTTGGTCTCGGCCTCGGTGAGCTTGAAGACGGGAATGCCGGTCCACATCGAGACTATGTCGGCGATCTCCTCCTCGCCGACCTCCGGGCGGTCGCCACCCTCGCCGGCGGCCCACTGGTCCTCGAGCTCGCGCTTGCGGTTCGTGAGCTGGCGCTCCTTGTCCCGGAGGTTCGCGGCCTTCTCGAACTCCTGGGCCTCGATCGAAGCCTCCTTGGCGCGTCGCGTCTCCTCGATCTCCTCTTCGAGATCGCGGTAGACCGGCGGCTGCGACATCGACTTGATGCGCATGCGCGAGGCGGCCTCGTCGATTAGGTCAATTGCCTTGTCGGGCAGGAAGCGGTCGGAGATGTAGCGGTCCGCGAGCTCAGCGGCGGCGCCCAGCGCGTCGTCGGTGATCTGGACGCGGTGGTGCTCCTCGTAGCGCTCGCGCAGGCCCTCGAGGATCTGCACGGTGTCGGGGATCGACGGCTGGTCGACCTTGATCTGCTGGAACCGCCGCTCGAGCGCTGAGTCGCGCTCCAGATACTTGCGGTACTCGTCCATGGTTGTCGCGCCGATCGTCTGGATCTCGCCGCGGGCCAGGGCCGGCTTCAGGATCGAGGCCGCGTCGATCGCGCCCTCGGCGGCACCGGCGCCGACCAGGTTGTGGAGCTCGTCGATGAAGAGCACGATGTCGCCGCGCTGCGTGATCTCCTTCATCACCTTCTTCAGGCGCTCCTCGAACTCACCGCGGTACTTGGAGCCCGCGACGAGGGCGGCCAGGTCGAGGGTGTAGATCTGCTTGTTCTTCAGGAGCTCCGGCACCTCGCCCTTGGTGATGCGCGAAGCCAGGCCCTCGACGATGGCGGTCTTGCCGACGCCGGGCTCGCCGACCAGCACCGGGTTGTTCTTGGTGCGGCGGGAGAGGATCTGCATGATCCGCTCGATCTCGGTCTCTCGGCCGATGACCGGGTCGAGCTTGGACTCGGCGGCGAGCTTGGTCAGGTTGCGGCCGAACTGGTCGAGCAGCTTCGAGGACTTCTTGCCCTCGCCGGTGCCCGCGCTTCCGCCCTGGCGGCGACCGCCGGGGCCGGACAGCATCCGGATGACCTCGTTGCGGATCTTCTCGGAGTCGGCGTCGAAGTCCAGGAGGATGCGGGCGGCCACGCCTTCGTTCTCGCGGACGAGGCCGAGCAGGATGTGCTCGGTGCCAATGTAGTTGTGGCCGAGGGAGAGCGCTTCGCGGAGCGCCAGCTCGAGGACCTTCTTGGCGCGCGGCGTGAAGGGAATCTGCCCGGAGGTGACTTCCTCACCGGAGCCGACGATCCGCACGACCTGCGCGCGGACGCGCTCGACGGTGATGTCCAAAGACTCGAGAACCCTGGCGGCGACCGCCGGGGCCGGACAGCATCCGGATGACCTCGTTGCGGATCTTCTCGGAGTCGGCGTCGAAGTCGAGGAGGATGCGCGCGGCGACG
>JBJMKM010000101.1:0-57877 GCA_045805825.1 Solirubrobacterales bacterium | reverse complement strand
CAGCCGAACTCATGGGCTCGCTGCGCGAGCGCGCCGAGACTGACCCGCTCACCGGCCTGGGCCACCACGCGACCTTCCACGAGGCCCTGGCAGGCTCGCACCGCCGGCCGACCACCGCCGTGGTGGTGTGCGACATCGACGGCTTCAAGGCGCTCAACGACACGTACGGCCACGGCCACGGCGACCGCATCCTCTGCGGGCTCGCCGATGCCATGAGCAGCTCCCTGCGGCGCGGCGACCGTCTCTTCCGCATCGGCGGCGACGAGTTCGCCGCCCTGCTCGCCGTCGAGTCCGGCGACCAGGCGCTCGGCGCGGCCAACCGCCTGCGCGACGCCGTCCTGGAGGCGCGGCTGGGCGTCACCGTCTCGGTCGGCGTCGCGGTCCCGCACGCGGGGGAGACCGACGCCGCGGTGCTGGCGCGCGCCGACCGGGCGCTCTACTCGGTCAAGGAGGCCGGGCGCGACGGCGTCGCGCTGGCCAACGACGAGCCGCTTCCGTCCACGCCGGCCATCGGCTGAGCGCGGCTCGGGCGGGTGGGGGGCGGTTTCGACGCCTATCCTGGGTCGCCGCACGCATGACCGACCAGGCCCACATCCGCAACTTCTCGATCATCGCCCACATCGACCATGGGAAGTCGACCCTGGCCGACCGCATCCTGGAGATCACCCACACCGTCGATCCGCGCCAGATGCGCGAGCAGGTCCTCGACTCCATGGACCTCGAGCGCGAGCGCGGGATCACCATCAAGGCCCAGGCGGTGCGCGTGTTCTACGAGGCGCGCGACGGCGAGACCTACCAGCTGCAGCTCATCGACACCCCGGGCCACGTCGACTTCACCTACGAGGTCTCGCGCAGCCTGGCGGCGTGCGACGGCGCGCTGCTGCTGGTGGACGCCGCGCAGGGCGTCGAGGCCCAGACCGTTGCGAACACCTACGCGGCCGTTGAGGCCGGGCTCGAGCTGATCCCGGTCCTGAACAAAGTCGATCTCCCAAGCGCCGAGCCGGAGCGCGTCGCAGCCGAGATCACCGACCTGATCGGCGGCGACCCGGACGAGGTGCTGCGGATCTCGGCGAAGACGGGGGAGGGGGTGGCGGACGTTCTCGAGGCGATCGTGGAACGGATCCCGGCGCCGGAGGGGGATCCCCAGGCGCCCCCGCGAGCTCTCATCTTCGACTCCGAATACGACCCGTATCGAGGCGTCGTGGCATACGTCCGCCTGATGGACGGAGAGTTCCGCAAGGGCGAACGGATCGTCGCCATGCAGGCGGGTACCGAGGCCGACATCGACGAGATCGGCTTCTTCACGCCGCGGCCGCGACCCACGGACGCCATGAGGGCGGGCGAGGTGGGCTACGTGATCACCGGGATCAAGGACGTGGCGCTCCTTCGGGTGGGCGACACGCTCACCGCGAGGGACCGCCCGGCCTCGACGCCTCTCCCCGGGTACCGCGAGGTGAAGCCCGTGGTGTTCTGCGGCCTGTTCCCGATCGACACGGACCGCTACGAGGACCTGCGAGACGCCCTCGATCGCCTCGCGCTCAACGACGCGGCGCTGAGCTTCGAGCCGGAGACCTCGCAGGCGCTGGGGTGCGGCTTCCGCTGCGGCTTTCTGGGTCTTCTCCACATGGACATCGTGCGCGAGCGGCTGGAGCGCGAGTACGACCTCGAGCTGCTCGCAACCACCCCCAACGTGAGCTACGAGGTCGAGCTCCACGGCGGCGAGCGCGTCGAGGTCCACAGCCCCTCGGAGATGCCCGATCCCGCCTCGATCGAGCGCATCCTCGAGCCCTACATCCGCGCGACGGTCATCGCGCCGGCGAACTATGTGGGCGCCGTGATGGAGCTGTGTCAGAAACGGCGCGGCACGCACGTCGACATGCACTACCTCTCACCGGAGCGAGTCCAGCTCCGCTACGACCTCCCGCTCGCCGAGATCGTTCTGGACTTCTACGACCAGCTCAAGTCCCGGACTGCCGGGTACGCCTCGCTGGACTACGAGCAGATCGGCAATCGCGAGTCCGACCTGGTGAAGCTCGATGTGCTGCTCGCCGGGGACCGGGTCGATGCCCTGAGCCTGATCGTGCACACAGATGACGCCTATACCGCCGGGCGGGCCCTGGTCGAACGGCTACAGAAGACGATCCCGCGCCAGCTGTTCGACGTGCCGGTGCAGGCGGCCACGGGCTCGCGCGTGCTCGCCCGCGAGACTGTGAAGGCGCTGCGAAAGGACGTGACGGCGAAGCTCTACGGCGGGGACGTCACCCGCAAGCGAAAGCTCCTCGAAAAGCAGAAGGCCGGAAAGAAGCGGATGAAGCAGGTCGGCAGGGTGGAGGTTCCCCAGGAGGCATTCCTCTCGGTGCTGGAGCTCGATGGAAGCAAGTAGCGAGGCACAGCGGCGCAACATGGAGCTGACTCAGCGCGGGTTCGATGCCTACAACGCTGGCGACAACGAGGGCCTCGCCACCCTGCTCCATCCCGACGTCGAGCTGCACGCCGACGCCGAGCTGCTCAACGGTGGCGATTTCCGCGGCCGCGAGGGTTTCTCACAGTGGAGCTCCGAATGGCTGGAGGCATGGGAGGAGTTCCGCGTCGAGCCGACGGCGGTGGAGGCGTTCGGCGATCGCTGCGTCCTCGTCGACTCCCACCAGCTGGCGCGCGGCGCGGGGAGCGGGGTCGACGTGGAGATGGACGTCTTTTGGGCGTTCGAGGCCGACGGGGGAACCGTACGGCGGATGCACCTCTATACCACTCGCGGGCGAGCGATCGAAGCGATCGAGCGCTGGCAGGCTGAACGCGCCACATAGACTGCGCGCCCGCAATGCCCATCAACAAGGACGCAGTCGGAAAGCAATGGCAGCCCGTCAACTACGAGGTGGGCCTGGAGAAGATCCGCGAGTACGCGCGCGCGGTGGGGGAGACGAACCCGGTTTACCTGGATCGCGAGGCGGCGCTCGCCGCGGGGTTTCGCGATGTCGTGGCCCCGCCGATGTTCTGTGTCGTCTACAGCGCTCCGGCGATGGGCCCTGCCGTGCTTGACCCCGAGGTGGGCATCAACCTCGCCGCCATGGTCCACGGAAGCCAGGAGTTCGTCTGGGGCGAGCCCGTGTGCGCCGGCGACGTCATCACGACGCAGCCGCGTCTCGCTGACGCGTACGAGAAGGACGGCCGGGGCTTCTACGTGTTCCAGTCCGAATCCACGAACGCCGATGGCAAGCTGACCGTTCGCGGTACGTGGACGAACATCGTGAGGGGAGTGTGAGCCGTTGAGCGAGCTCGGAGATCTGAAGCAGGGCGACTCGCTGCCCGAGTTGCATGTCACCCCGGACAAATACCTCCCGCACCGCTACGCGGGCGCGTCGGGCGACTTCAACCCGATCCACATCGATCCCGAGTTCGCGAAGGCTGTGGGCCTGCCCGGCAACATCCTCCACGGCCTCTACTCGATGGCGCAGGTCGCCCGGGCGCACACCGAGGCGACGGGCGATCCGCGCGCGCTGCGGCGCCTGTCGGTCCAGTTCCGGGGCATGGGGATCCCCGAGCAGGAGATCGTTGTCACCGCGACCGTGAAGGAGGCCGGTGACGGCAAGGTCGTGACCGAGACCGAGGCCGCGCAGGGCGACGGCCGCATCATCCGCAACGCCGAGGCCGAGCTCGCGCTCGAATAGCCGTACGGGCGCCGGCGGCGACGCTCCTAGAAGAACTTACGCCGGCTTCGCCGGCTGATGACACATGCCTCTGTGGCGACAAAGTCGCCACCTAGAATCACTGGCATGCTGTCGGAGCGCCAGCAGCGAATCCTGAGTCTGGTCGTCGAGTCGTACCTCGACTCCGGGCGGCCGGTTGGGTCGAAGGCGATCGCCGAGCGCCGCGACGTCGAGTGGAGCCCGTCGACCGTACGGGCGGAGCTTGCCGAGCTCGAGCGCAGCGGCTACCTCAATCACCCGCACACCTCGGCCGGGCGCGTTCCCACCGACGCCGGCTACCGCTTCTACGCGGATTCGCTGCTCGCCTCGGGACCCCGCGTCCTCACCGCGATCGGGCCGCGGCTCGACGTGGGGCAGATGCGCCGCGAGGTAGACGAGGCGATGCGCGAGACCACCTCTGAGCTCTCGCGCATGACCGACCTGCTCGCGCTGGCGACGGCACCCCCGCCCGCCACCGCGCACATTCATCGCGTCGAGGCCCTTCAACTCCAGTCGCGGGTGGTGATGGTCGTCGTAATCGCGTCCAACGGCGCGGTCACCAAGCGCGTCTTCACGTTCGACGAGCCGCTGGATCCGGGGCTCGTCCAGTGGGCCTCGAGCTATCTGAACGAACGGCTGGCGGGGCTCGGCCTGGGCTCCAGGATGATCGCCAGCCGCCTCGCCGATCCGGAGCTTGGCGCGGCAGAGGCGGGCTTCATCGCTCAGATCGACGATGCCTTCACCGGCCTCGAGGAGCGCGCCGAGGCGGACCTGTACGTGGAGGGCGCGGCCCGCCTGCTGTCGGAGGATCACGCCGCCGACCTCCCCCATGCCGACGCGTTGATGCGCGCGCTGGAGCGGCGGGCCAACCTGCTTCAGGTGCTCCGCTCGGCGCTCGAGGAGCGCTCCGTGTTCATGTGGATCGGCGACGAGAATCCCGCCCCGGAGCTGCGCTCCGTGAGTGTCGTAGGGGCCAACTATGGGCTCGGCTATCGCAACCTCGGCACCGTGGGTGTGGTGGGGCCGCTGCGGATGGACTATGGGACGGCGATTCACTCGGTCCGCGACGCCGCCAACCGCCTGTCGAAGTTCTTCGAAACCGTCTACGAGGGCTAGCCACTCATGCCGGCTGTGAAGAGGGACTACTACGAGGTCCTCGGCGTCGAGCGCGGCGCGGGTGAGGCGGAGATCAAGAAGGCCTTTCGCCGCCTGGCACGCGAGCTCCATCCCGATGTCAACCGCCACGATCCCGAGGCGGAGGAGAAGTTCAAGGAGGCCGCCGAGGCGTACGAGGTCCTCTCGGACCCCGAGCGGCGGCGGACCTACGACACCTTCGGGCATGAGGGGCTGCGCTCGGGCGGCTGGGCGCCGCGCGCGGATGCCTTCGGAAGCTTCGAGGACGTCCTCTCGACGTTCTTCGGGCGCGGCGATCCGATGTTCAGCGACCTGTTCGGCTTCACGCGCTCCGGTCCGGCCGGAGGCGCCGACGTTGCCGCGCGGGTGGAGGTGACGCTCGAGGAGGTCCTAACCGGCACCACCCGCGACGTAGCGTTCGAGGGCGCGTCAACATGCGAGCGCTGCGAGGGCAGTGGCGGGGAGCCGGGCACGGAAATCCGTACGTGCGAGACCTGCGGGGGAGCCGGCGAGGTGCGCGAGGTCAGCCGGACCGTTTTCGGGCAGCTGGTCCGCAGCGGCCTTTGCCCGACCTGCGGCGGTCGCGGGAAGGTCCCAGAGAAGCCCTGTGCCGAGTGCGGTGGGGAAGGGCGCCTCGCCAAGACCCGGACGTGGCAGCTGGACGTCCCGGCCGGCATCGAGTCAGGGCAGCGCATCCGCGTGTCGGGCGCCGGGCATGCCGGCCAGGCCGGGGCGCCTTCCGGCGATCTGTACGTGGAGGTGGTCGTTGCCGAGGACGAACGGTTCGAGCGTCACGGCCAGGACCTGGTGTCGGTCATCGAGGTGCCGGTGACGCGCGCGATGCTGGGCGGCACGGTCACCGTCCCCACCCTCGACGGGGACCGGGACGTCGAGATCCCCGCGGGCTCGCAGACGAGCGAGCGGATCGTCCTGAAGGGAATCGGGCTCCCGTCCCTTCGCGGAGGCCGCCGCGGCGATCAGCACGTTCTCGTTGACGTCTTCGTGCCCACGCGCCTGAACAAGGATCAGCGCGACCTGGCGAAGCAGCTCGACGAGGCGCTCGGGCCGGAGGGCGGCCGGCGCGAAGGACGCGGGCCGTTCGGGCGCCGGTCTCGTCGCCGGCGTTGATTCGCCTGGCGGTTCGCTGCCGCCCCGACCTCGCCGAGCGGGTGCTCGCCGACCTCGTGGACCTGGCGCCCGGAGGCGTCGAGGAGGAAACGGGTCCGGACTGGGTGGAATACGCGATCTACGGAGCTTCGGGGGAGCTGCCGGCCCTTCCCGACCTCGAGGCCGCGGCCGGCGACGGCCTCGTGGAGGTGACCTCGCAGGAGGTTCCCGACGACTGGGCCGACCGCTGGCAGGACTTCCACGAGCCGGTGCTGGTGGGTGGACGCATCCTCGTCCGCCCCTCGTGGGCCGATCGCCAAACCGGCACAATCGACGTGGTTGTGGATCCGGGGCAGGCGTTTGGCACGGGGGCGCATCCCACGACGCGGATGTGCCTCGAGCTCCTGCTCGAGTTGGACGCTCGTGGCCTGGCACACGGCCCCGTGGCGGATTGGGGCACCGGCTCAGGTGTTCTGGCGATCTCGGCAACGAAGCTTGGGTTCGCTCCGGTGGTCGCCTGCGATCACGAGCGGGCGGCGCTCGATGCGGCGGGCGCGGGCGCCGAGGCAAACGGCGTGGAGTTGGAGCTCGTGCGCCTCAACCTGCGCGAGACGTCACCGCCTATGGCTTCGACCGTCACGGCCAATCTCACCGCGCCCCTCCTTCGCGACGCCGCCACCCGCATCGAGGGCCGGCCCGAGCGGATCGTCTGCTCGGGGATGCTCGTCTCCGAGGTCGACGAGGTCGCCGACGCGTTCGCGCGTACGGGCCTGCACGAGCGGGAGCGCCGCACGTCCGGCGACTGGGCTGCCGTCCTCCTCGAACGCCCAGCAGACCGAAAGGCGCGTCAGTCAGACCAGGCCTGACAAATGCACCTTTCGATCGCGGTCCTGGCCGCGACCCCCGGTATCGTCCGGCCCGTGCTCGCCACGTTCACGGCCTACGGCGTGGGGCTGTTCATCCACATCCTGGCGGTGGTGCTCGCGTTCGGTCCCACCTTCGGCTACGGGTTCTTCATCGGGTTCGCCGACACGAAGGCGCCTGCGGCGGTTCCGGCTGTGCATCGGGCGGCCAACATGGCGAACCTCTTCCTGGTGACGCCGGGGATGGTCGTCCTGCTGGCGGCGGGCATCTACCTGATGGCGAAGGGCGACTGGGGCAATCAGTCCTGGATCACCGTGGGATTCATCGCGATCATCCTGATGTTCGGGTTGGTGCACGCCTTCTTCCTCCCGCAGGGGCGCAAGGCGGTGGATATCGCCGAGCGCGATCTGGCGGCCGGCGGCGAGTTGAGCGCGGAGTACCGGGCCATGTCGGCGAGGATCGCTCGCGTGGGCCAGCTCGCCGGCCTGATCGTCGTCGTGGCGATCTTCTTCATGGTCGTAAAGCCCTGACCTCGGCGGAGCGCCGGCGGTGAGCAACGACCGGGCCGCGCTGCCGATCGGTGTCTTCGACTCTGGGATCGGCGGCCTCACCGTCCTTCACGAGCTGCTGGTCTCGCTGCCCGAGGAGGACTACGTGTACCTCGGTGACACGTCCGGATTCCCGTACGGCAACAAGGCGCCGGAGTGGCTGCGCCCGCGGATCGCCGGGCTCGTCGAGTTCCTGCTCGGCCGCGGCGCGAAGCTTCTGGTGGTCGCCTGCAACTCGGCCACCGCCGCCGGCGGCGACATCGTCCGGGACGTCGCCGCCGAGCACGGCGTGGAGGTCCTGACCGTCGTGCAGCCGGAGGCCGAGATCGCCGCCGCGATCAGCGACTCGCATCGGATCGGAGTGCTCGCGACGCCGACGACGGTCGAGAGCGGCGCCTACCGCGCCGCGTTGGAGCGGACGGCTGGGCACCCCGAGCTCGACGTGATCGAGGTCTCGGCACCGCGCCTTGCCCCCGTCATCCAGAACGGGTTTCCGTTCAACGAGGAGGTCATCGAGATGGTGCGTTCCTACTGCGCGCCGTTCCGCGAGGCCGGGATCGACACTCTGATCCTCGGCTGCACGCACTATCCGCTCGTGGCGCCGATGCTCCAGCGCATGCTCGGCCGCGACGTGCGGCTGGTCACGGCAGGACACGCGCTTTCGGCGGCTGCTCAGCGAACCCTCGAGGCGGGCGGTATCGCCACGTACAACCGCGGCGAGGGCACCTACCGCTTCCTCTGTACCGGTGACGTGGAGTCCTTCCGCGAGCTCGGGACGCGGTTCCTGCAGATGCCCCTCGGCGAGGTCGAGCGCGTCGAATTCGAGGTCCCGCCCGCGGCTACCCTTTGAGCCATGGCGACGAGCTCGATTCTGGAGCGCATTCAGCAGGACACCCGCGAGGCGATGAAGGCCGGCGATCGCAGCCGGGTAGGCGCCCTGCGCATGATCGCGAGCTCCCTCCAGCAGGACGCCAAGGAGGGCAAGGGGGATGAGGTCGCGGTGCTCAGGCGCGAGCGCAAGCGCCGCCTCGAGGCGGCAACCGCGTTTCGCGAGGGCGGGGGAGACGAACGCGCTGCGGCGGAGGAGGCCGAGGCCGAGTTGATCGGCGGATATCTGCCCGCCGAGCTCAGCGACGAGGAGCTCGCCCAGATAGTGGACGCGGCGGTAGCCGAGAGCGGCGCGTCGGAGCCCAAGGACATGGGGAAGATCATGGGCGCCGTGATGCCGAGGGTCGATGGGCGCGCCGACGGCAAGCGGGTCAGCGCAGCGGTTCGGGAGCGCCTCGGTTAGCGCATTGGCACGCAGGCAGCTCACCCTCGACAACACTGTGGCCGCGGAGCTGGCCGGGGCGGAGGACTCCGTCCTGCGGGAGCTCGAGGGCCGCGTGCAGTGCGACGTCCACCTGCGCGGCAACGTGCTCACGCTGGACGGCTCCGAGGGAGACGTTCGCGAGGCGGCACGGGTGGTCGACGAGCTCGTCGGTCTGATCGAGCGTGGACACGACGTCGCTCCAGCGACGCTGGGCACCGTCTCCGGCGCTCTCGACGCCCACCAGAGCTCGGCCGAGATCCTCGAGGACACGATCTGGCGCCACCGCGCGATCAAGGTCGCTCCCAAGACGGTCAACCAGAAGCGCTACGTCGACTCGATCCGAAACCACACGGTCACCTTCGGCATCGGTCCGGCGGGAACGGGCAAGACATTCCTCGCGGTGGCGATGGCTGTCGCCGCGCTCGACGCACGCGAGGTCAACCGGATCATTCTCACCCGGCCGGCTGTGGAAGCCGGTGAGCGCCTCGGCTTCCTGCCGGGCGACATCCAGGCAAAGGTCGACCCGTACCTGCGGCCTCTCTTCGACGCGCTCTACGACATGCTCGATCCTGAGCGTGTCAGCACCTATCTCGAGAACGGAATCATCGAGGTCGCGCCGCTCGCCTTCATGCGGGGTCGCTCGATCAACGATTCGTTCGTAATCCTCGACGAGGCGCAGAACACGAGCCCCGAGCAGATGAAGATGTTCCTCACCCGGCTCGGGTTCGGATCCAAGATGGTCGTCACCGGCGACGTCACCCAGATCGACCTTCCGCGCGACCAGCGCTCGGGCCTCGTCGTGATCGGCGAGATCCTGGCCCAGGTCCGCGACATCTCGTTCGTCCGGTTCGGCGGAGAGGACGTGGTGCGACACGAGCTCGTCCAACGCATCGTCGCCGCCTACGGCGAGTACGAGCGCTCCGGCCAGTCGCCCGATTGACCTCCGGCGGTCTCGACGTCTCGGACGTGCCGGAGGATCTGAGGCCCGCCGTGGAGGCGAGCGTGCGGGCTGCGGGAGTGGCCGGGGGTCATCTGTCGGTGGAGCTGGTGGACGAGGCCCGGATCCTGGAGCTCAATCGCCGGCACCGCGGCGTCGACAGACCGACCGACGTCCTGTCGTTCCCGATTGACGAAGGCGAGGCCGTGGCGGGACCGCGGGAGCTGGGTGATGTGGTCATCTGCCCTGGGCACGCCACCGATGTGGTCGAAGCGACGGTGCATGGAGTGCTTCACCTCTGCGGGTTCGATCACGAGGCGGACGAGGGCGAGATGCTCGCCGTCCAGGACGAGGTCATGCGCGAGCTGGGCGCCGGCGCCGCATGACGCGATCGGGTTTCGTCGGACTCGCTGGGCGGCCGAACGTCGGCAAGTCCACCCTCGCGAACGCAATCGTGGGCTCGAAGGTCGCGATCGTCTCCGACCGTCCCCAGACGACGCGGCGTGCCGTCCGGGGTATCGCCACGGATCCGGCGGGCGAGTGGCAGATGATCCTCGTCGACCTCCCTGGAGTGCAGCGGCCGCGCGACACGCTCACGGCGCGCATGCAGCGTCGCGTCGAGCGGGAGCTCGTCGAGGCCGACGCGGCGTTGATGGTGGTCGACGGAGTGCAGGGCGTGGGCCCGGGAGACCGCTTCATCTCGAAGGCCCTGCTGGCGGCCAGCGAGGACACGCCCGTTGCGTGCGCCGTGAACAAATGCGACCGCCTTGGGCCGGCTGAGACGGCCGCCGCGCTCGCGGCCGCGGCGGAGCTCGAGGCAGTGGACGAGGTGTTCCCGGTGAGTGCCAAGACCGGTGCGGGCCTGCGGCCGATGACGGATCACCTCCTCTCACTGTTGCCGGACGGCCCGCTTCTCTACCCGCCCGAGGACCGATACGACCTTCCGAGTGAGGTCCACCTCGCGGAGCTGATCCGCGAGCAGGTCCTGCGCCGAACGCGCGAGGAAGTCCCGCACGCCGTGGAGGTGGCGGTGGAGTCGGTTGAGCCGCGGGAGGACGGGCTGATTCAGGTGCGTGCCCAGGTCTGGGTGGAGACCGAGTCCCAAAAGGGAATCGTGGTGGGCAAGGGCGGCCGGATGGTGCGCGAGATCGGCACCGCCGCCCGCAAGGAGCTGGAGCGCGACCTTGGCGCCCGCGTCTTCCTCGATCTTCAGGTAAGGGTGCGACGCCGGTGGCGCCGCAACGAGAGCCTCCTGGACCGCATCGGGATCGATTAACCGGGCGACCGTAAACTCCTGCAAATGAACGCGACGGAACCACTGGACGCGGTGCGCTTCGATGAGAGTGGGCTCGTGCCGTGCGTGATGCAGGACTGGACGAGCGGCGAGGTGCTGACGCTTGCGTACATGAACGCCGAGGCGCTGCGCCGAACGCTCGACACGGGCGAGATGCACTTCTACAGCCGCTCCCGCGACGAGCTGTGGCACAAAGGTGAGACGTCGGGAAACGTCCAGCGCCTGCGCCAAATCCGCTACGACTGCGATGCGGACGCCCTCGTCGCCCTGGTCGAGCCCGCGGGTCCCGCCTGCCACACGGGCCAGCGCTCGTGTTTCTATCGCGACCTGAACGGGAGTGCCGACGCGGCGATCGACGCCGCGCCCGCCGACGGCGAGCCGGCGCCTGCGGCATACGAGGCCACGACGACGCTCGAACGGACCCTCACGGATCGCCGCGACCGCCGCCCGGAGGGCTCCTACACCGTGAAGCTCCTCGACGACACCGCACGCATCGGCGAAAAGGTCCGCGAGGAGGCGCGCGAGGTCGTTGCGGCGGCCTCGGATGAATCCGACGAACGGGTGGCAGAGGAGGCCGCTGACGTCCTCTATCACCTCCAGGTGCTTCTCATGTCGCGCGGCGTTCCGATGAGCGCCGTCCTGGAGACGCTCAATGGCCGTCGCCGCTGAGCTCGAGCCGGACGTCCGGCCGAGCCTCGAGGAGGCCCACGAGCTTTCCCGGACCGCGAATGCGATCCCGGTGCGAATGACATTCGTGGACGACACCGAGACGCCCGTGTCGGCATTCCTCAAGCTCCGCGACTCGGGACCGAGCTTCCTGCTCGAATCCGCGGAACAGGGACGCCTGGGCCGGTACTCGTTCCTCGGCTTTCGCCCGCGCGCCGTCCTGCGCTACGCCGGCGGCGAGCTGCGCGAGTGGCGTGGTGACATGGCGCCCGGAAGCGAGCCGTATGCGAGACGCGAGATCGCCGATCCGTACGGGGAGGTCAGCCGCTACCTCGAGGACTACCGGCCACCGGCGATCGACGACCTGCCGCCGTTCGCCGGCGGAGCCGTCGGCTTCTTCGGCTACGACCTCGTGCGGACGGTCGAGCCGCTGGGCGAGCCCAACCCGGACCCGATCGGGCTTCCCGACATGGCGCTCATGATCAGCGACGTCCTGGTGGTCTTCGACCACATGCGCCACGAGCTAACGCTGATGGCTTACGCCTTCACCGGCGAGGACGCCGACCTGGACGCCGCCTACGCGGACGCCGTCCGCACCCTCACAGAGCTGCGCGAGCGCCTTCGCGGGCCGGTGCCACGGCGAGAGACCCGCGGCGTGCGCGAGGTGGCGGAGTTCGTCTCGAACATGACCCGCGAGCAGTTCGAGGCCAACGTGAGCAGGATCATCGAGTACATCCACGCCGGCGACGCGTTCCAGGTCGTTCCCTCTCAGCGCTTCAGCGCGCCGGCTCCGGTGGAGGCGTTCTCGATCTACCGCGGGCTGCGCACCGTCAATCCCTCTCCCTACATGTACTTCCTGGACTTCGGCGACTTCCAGGTCGCCGGAGCCTCACCGGAGCCGCTTGCGAAGGTGACCGGCCGCCGCGCGGAGACGCGGCCAATCGCGGGTACCTACCCCCGTGGCGAGAGCGAGGAGGAGGACCGCCGCCGCGCGGAGGAGCTCCTGCGCGATCCAAAGGAGCGCGCCGAGCACGTGATGCTCGTGGACCTGGGCCGCAACGACCTCGGGCGAGTCTGCGAGTTCGGTTCCGTGGAGGTCGACGAGTTCATGATCGTGGAGGCCTACTCCCACGTCCACCACATCGTCAGCCAGGTATCCGGTGTGCTGCGGCCGGAGGTGACGGCGATGGACGCGCTACGGGCGGTGCTGCCCGCGGGGACGCTCTCGGGGGCCCCGAAGGTTCGCGCGATGCAGATCATCGACGAGCTCGAGCCCCACAAGCGGGGCTCCTACGGCGGGGCGATCGGCTACCTGGGCTTCAACGGCGACCTCGATACGGCGATCCACATCCGCACCGTGGTGGTGAAGGACGGCATGGTTCACGTGCAGGCCGGCGGAGGGACGGTCGCCGATGCCCAGCCCGACTACGAATATCGCGAGAGCATCAACAAGGCGCAGGCGGTGTTCGCCGCGGTCGGTCTTGCCGCTCGCCAGCCGGATTGGTCCTGATGGGCATGCGCGTCCTCGTCATCGACAACTACGACAGCTTTACCTACAACCTGGTGCAGTATCTGGGTGAGCTCGGCGCGGAACCGGACGTGATCCGGAACGACAAGGCGGACCTGGCGGACCTTGTCGACCGCCGGCCCGACAGGGTCGTGATCTCGCCGGGCCCCTGCACCCCCGCGGAGGCCGGCATCTCGGTCGAGGCGGCTCGAGCCTTCCCGGAGTCCGGCGTTCCCACCCTCGGCGTCTGCCTGGGACACCAGTCCATGGTCGAGGCGTTCGGCGGGCATACCGTTCGCGGCGATCCCATTCACGGAAAGGACGCAGAGGTCGAACACGACGGCCGTGGAGTTCTCCGCGGTCTGCCTTCGCCGCTGCGAGCCGGCCGCTACCACTCGCTCGTGGCCGACCCGGACCTGCCCGCCGAGCTCGCGCTGAGTGCGTCGTTCGAGGGCGTCGTCATGGGGGTCCGGCACCGAGAGCTGCCCGCGGAGGGCGTGCAGTTTCACCCGGAGTCGGTCCTGACCCCGGCCGGCAAGGACATCCTTCGGAACTTTCTCGAGTAATGCCCAACGACATCGTCACGCGGGCGATCGACGCCGTCTGTTCCGGAACACACCTGACCGCCGACCACGCGTCGGCGGTGCTCGACGAGATCATGGAGGGCCGCTCCTCCGAGGTGCAGACGGGCGCATTCCTGGTTGCACTGAGGGCCAAGGGCGAGACCGTTGCCGAGCTCGTCGGCCTCGCCCGCACGATGCGCCGGCTCGCCGCGCCGGTCGATGTGGGGCGGAACGACCTCGTGGATACAGCGGGGACCGGGGGCGGCCCGCTCACCTTCAACATCTCCACGACGGCGGCGCTGGTCGCGGCCGGCGCGGGGTGTGCGGTTGCCAAGCACGGCAACCGCTCGAGCACAAGCCGCTCCGGTTCTGCCGATCTCCTCGAGGCGCTCGGGGTGCGAATCGATCTCGATCCTCCGGCGGTGGCACGCTGTATCGACGACGTCGGCTTTGGGTTCATGTTCGCCCCGCGCCACCACGCGGCGATGAAGCACGTCGTCCCCGTCCGTAAGGAGCTCGCCGTGCGCACGATCTTCAACTTCCTCGGCCCGTTGACCAATCCGGCCGGCGCCACCCGGCAGCTGCTCGGTGTGTCCGACAGCCGCTACCAGGAAACGATCGCGGAGGCCCTCGTCGGCCTGGGCTGCGAGCGGGCGTACGTCGTGCGCGGCGAGGACGGCGTCGACGAGATCGGCCTCGGCCGCACCCGCGTCATCGAGGTCGCAGGGGGAAGCACCGAGGAGTGGTTCGTCGAGCCGGAAGATCTGGGCGTCAGCCCTGCCGAACCCGACGAGATCACCGGCGGCGCCCCCGAGGAGAACGCCGCCACCGTCACGAAAGTCCTCGCCGGGGATGACGGTCCACCTCGCGACGTCGTGCTGCTCAATGCGGGTGCCGCCATCACCGTCGGCGGTGGAGCCGCGGACCTGGTGGCCGGTGTCGAGCGCGCGCGCGAATCGATCGATTCGGGAGCGGCCAGGGGCGTCCTCGAGCGTCTCGTGGCCATCACGGGCGAACAGGCGCCCTCTTGACTAGCCTGTGCCCTCGATGAGTTCGCTCGAGGAGCTGGTCGCCGGCTCGCGCGAGGACGCTCGCCGGCGCCAGGAGGAGGTATCGCTCGAGACGCTTCGGGGGCGGCTTGGCGATCGCGAGGGCGCGCGGCCCTTCAACGAGGCCCTCGTGCGGCCGGGTCTCTCGCTGATCGCGGAGTTCAAGCGCCGCTCGCCCAGTGCGGGCGACTTGCGCCCCGGCGTCGGTGTCGCGGACACCGTTCGCGCGTATGAACGCGGCGGCGCGGCCGCGCTCTCCATACTCACCGAGGAGCGTCAGTTCGGCGGCTCGCTGCACGACCTCCGCGCCGCCCGGGAGGCGTCCGATCTTCCGATCCTCCGCAAGGACTTCGTCGTCGATCCCTACCAGCTGTACGAGTCGGCGGCCAACGGCGCCGACGCCGTGCTGCTCATCGTCGCCGCGCTGCGTGCCGATGAGCTGAGTGCGCTGTACGACCAGGCCAGGGAGCTCGACCTCGACTGCCTGGTGGAGGTGCACGACGAGGCAGAGCTCGAGCGCGCGCTCGAGATCGACGCCGACGTCCTCGGCATCAACAACCGCGACCTCGGGAATTTCAGCGTCGACGTCGAGACCACGGTTCGGCTGCTGACGGACGTTCCGGCGGGCAAGGCGGTGGTCTCGGAGTCCGGCTACGAGCACCGCGGGCAGCTCGACGAGCTCGAGCGGATCGGCGTCGACGCGGTGCTGATCGGCGAGGCGCTGATGCGAGCCGAGGAGCCCGAGCTCGCCGTCCGCGACCTGACCGGCGACGAGGAGGCGACGCGCGAGCACTACCTCGAGCGCGCCTCCGAGGAATAGCGCCTCAACTTCTTAGCCAAGCTGAAGCCCCTGATTAGCGGGCGTTAAGCGAGCCCGCGCATCCTGCTCGCACGATGAGCAGGGTCAAGCGACTCGCGAGCACCTCGGTCGGCGCCGCCGTCATCGGCGGCGTTGTCGTTGCTCTCCTGGGTTGGGTGGCGATCGCGGCCGGATGGGTTCACTCCTCCGGCAACGAGACGACGAGCACCGTCGCCGCCCTGTCGCCGACGCCTACCCCTCAGCCGGCCTCTCAGTCGAGCGGCAAGGGGCTCACGGTCAACGAGATCTACCAGGCGGACGCGCCCGGCGTCGCCTTCGTGGAAGCGCAGACGAAGCCGCAGCCGGCCTCGCCGCTCGATCCCTTCGGCGGCGGAAGCGGCGGCACCGCGACCGGTTCCGGCTTCGTGATCGACCACGAGGGCCACATCCTCACCAACGCCCACGTCGTCGAGGGCGCCACCAACATCCAGGTCACCCTCGGCAGGTCGGATGCGTCACAGCCGATCGACGCCGAGGTCGTGGGGAAGGACCCCTCCACCGACGTCGCGCTCCTCAAGGTAGATGCGCCCGCCGACGAGCTGCATCCGCTGCAGCTCGGGAACTCCGGCGATGCCCACGTCGGCGACCCGGTGGTCGCCATCGGCAACCCCTTCGGGCTCGACCGGACCGTGACCTCGGGCATCGTGTCGGCGCTCCAGCGCGAGATCAAGGCGCCCAACGGCTTCACGATCGACAACGTGCTTCAGACCGACGCCGCCATCAACCCGGGCAACTCGGGAGGTCCGCTGCTGAATACCCAGGGTCAGGTCATCGGCATCAACTCTCAGATCGAGTCGCCCAACGGGGGCGGCAACGTCGGCATCGGCTTTGCGATCCCGATCAACACGGTCCGCAGCGTGGTCCAGCAGCTGCTTCAGGGCGGCGCCGTCCAGCACGCCTACCTCGGAATCAGCGGGACCGATCTGACGCCCGAGATCGCCAAGGCCCTCAACCTCCCCGTCGATTCGGGGGCGCTGGTCCAGTCCGTGACCCCCGGGGGCCCCGCGGACAAGGCGGGCATCAAGGGCGGCGACCCCAATACCACCGTCAACGTGAGCGGCGCGCGGATCCATGCCGGCGGCGACGTCATCACCGCGATCGACGGACAGACCGTCAACTCGATGACCGACGTGATCGACGACATCAACTCAAAGCAGCCTGGGGACAGCGTCGAGCTCTCCGTGGTCAACGGGAGTCAGAAGCGCACCGTCACTGTGACCCTGGGCAATCGCCCGGCGAGCGTCCCGCAGTAAGCGCGCTCTCACGCGATCCGGCCGCACGCCCGTAACCTTGTTGGCATGCGGGTCAAGTTCTGCGGAATTACGAATCTGGACGACGCGCTCGAGGCCGAGCGACTCGGCGCCTGGGCGATCGGCCTGAATCACTGGCCGGGTAGCGGGCGCTACTGCGAGCCCGCGGCGGCGGCCGAGATCTCGGCCGCGCTGAAGCGGAAGCTCGAGGTCGTGGGCGTGTTCGTGAACGCGACCCTCGATGAGCTCGCGGCCGCCGCCGAGAACGAATCGCTTGCGATGATCCAGCTGCACGGCGACGAGGGGGTTGCCTTCTGCCGCGAGGCGGCACGGCGGACGGGCTGCAAGGTCATCAAGGCGATTGGCGTGCGCAGTACGGCCGAGGTGCACGCCGCCGAGACCTATCGCACGGACTTCCACCTCCTCGATACGCACCGCAGTGGCAGCCATGGCGGTACGGGGGAGAGCTTCGATTGGGAGCTCCTGGCGGAGCGCCGGTCGGAAGTCCCATTGATCCTCGCCGGTGGCCTGACCCCCGACAACATCGACGAGGCGATCGCGGTCACGCACCCCTTCGCAGTTGACGTGGCGAGCGGCGTCGAGTCCGCTCCGGGCATCAAGGACCACCGGCTGATGGCGGCGTTCGCGGAACGGGCGGGAGCGGTTCCGGCATGAGTACGGCGCCCGTCCAGGAGCGGTTCGGTCCGTATGGGGGTCGCTACGTCCCCGAGGTGCTGATCCCGGCTCTCGACGAGTTGACCCTCGCGTGGTCGGAGGCTCGCGACGACTCGGATTTTCGAGGCGAGCTCAATCGGCTGCTTCGAGACTATGTTGGCCGTCCGACCCCGCTCTATCTGGCGTCGCGGCTGTCCGAGCGCGTCGGGCGCCGCATCTTCCTCAAGCGCGAGGACCTGGCACACACCGGGGCGCACAAGATCAACAACGCGATCGGGCAGGCGCTCCTCGCGCAGCGGATGGGCAAGCAGCGGGTCATCGCCGAGACCGGCGCCGGCCAGCATGGGGTCGCTACGGCCACCGCCTGCGCGCTGCTGGGCCTCGACTGCGTCGTCTACATGGGTACCGAGGACATGCGCCGCCAGGCCCCGAACGTCGAGCGCATGGAGCTGCTGGGCGCGGAGGTGCGCCCCGTCGAGGCCGGCGCGCGGACGCTGAAGGAGGCGGTGAGCGCCGCGATCCGCGACTGGGTGACGAACGTGGGCACGACCCACTACATCATCGGCTCGGCGGTCGGCCCGGCGCCGTACCCGGTCCTCGTGCGCGACCTCCAGCGCGTGATCGGCGACGAGGCTCGCGAACAGGCGTTGGCAGCCGAGGGCGAGCTTCCGGCGCGCGTGATCGCGTGTGTGGGCGGAGGCTCGAACGCGATCGGGACCTTCTACCCGTTCATAGGGGACGAGGACGTGGAGCTGATCGGCATCGAGGCCGGGGGGGAAGGGCTCGACGGACACCACGGCGCATCGCTCGTGGCGGGGCGAACCGGCGTGCTTCACGGAGCGCTCTCGTCGATTCTCGCTGATCCTGACGGTCAGATACTCGAGGCCCACTCGGTCTCGGCCGGGCTCGACTATCCCGGCGTGGGACCGGAGCACGCACAGCTTCGCGACTCGGGACGCGCCCGCTACGAGGCGGTGACCGACGCCGAGGCGCTGCGGGCGTTCCGCGAGCTCGCCCGGCTGGAGGGCATCCTGCCGGCGCTCGAGCCCGCGCATGCAATCGCCTGGCTCCTCAAATCCGCCGGCGGTTCGGGGTCACCGAAAGGATTCGACGTTGTCTGCCTCAGCGGACGTGGAGACAAGGATCTGGCGGAGGCGGTCACGCGGCTCCAAGAGCTCGATGGCTGAGACGCTCGCGCCGGGCGTGCTGCGGATCAGAGAGGCGTTCGACTCTGCCCGCCGGGACGGTCGCGCCGCTTTGATGCCGTACATGATGGGCGGGTTCCCCGACCGGGAGACGTCCCTCGCCGTCGCCGATGCGTACGTGGAGTCGGGGGCCGACCTGGTCGAGCTCGGGGTTCCCTTCTCGGACCCCCTCGCCGACGGCCCGATCATCCACGCGGCGGGTACGAGGGCGCTCGCGACCGGCGCCACTTTGGAGAGCGTCCTCGAGATCTGCGAGCGGCTGGCGAGGAGTCTGCCGGTGGTCCCCATGGTCTACGCGAACATGGCTCTCGCCCGGGGCGAAGAGGCGTTCGCGCGCATGCTCGCAGAGGCGGGGGCAGCCGGAGCGATCATCCCGGATCTGCCGCTCGGCGAGGAGGATTCGCTGGGCGAGGCCCTGACGAAGGCTGGCGTGGCGCCGATCCCGCTCGTCGCGCCGACAACGCCCGTAGGGAGGCGCAAGCGAATCTGCGAGGGCGCGGCCGGGTTCGTCTACGTCGTGTCCGACACTCGCGTCACCGGTGAGCGTGACGAGCTCCCGGCGGGCCTCGACGACCTGGTGCGCGCGGTCCGCGAGGACGCCTCGGTCCCGGTCGCGGTCGGCTTCGGCATCGGTACGCCCGAGCAGGCGGCGGCGGTCGGTGCGGCCGCCGACGGCGTCATCGTCGGTACCCGGCTGGTGCGCGCCGTCGCGGAGTCCGATGCGCCCGAGGGCGCGGCCCGTTCCGTTACGGGCTTCATCACCAGTGCTCGCGAGGCGATGGCGAGCGCCGGCCATTCTGTCGGATAGATTGCAAATCCCTTGAACGACACCTGCCACTGCCGGCGCCGCACGGCGCCGGCCTGACACGCATGCAGCTCCTTGTGTTCACCGCCGTCGCACTCGCCGGCCTGGTCGCCGCGTACGGCTTCGGGCTGGGGGGCACGCTCGCGTTCCTGATCTTCCTGGCGGTGCTCTTCGTCGGGGTCTGCGTGCGGGCGGTCGAGCCGCTCATGCAGCGCCTGCGCCCGTAGGGCCTAAGCGTCAGCCGCGCCCGGCACACGGGGATGCTGGGTATGGTGCCCGCGTGCGCATCGGCGTACTCACCGGAGGCGGCGATTGCCCGGGCCTGAACGCGGCGATCAGGGCGATCGTGCGGAAGGGGATCGACGTCTACGGGCACGTGCTCATCGGGTTCCGCGACGGCTGGAAGGGGCCTCTCGAGAGCGAGTACGACGAGCTCACGATCGAGTCGACCCGCGGCATCCTCCCGCGCGGGGGCACCATCCTCGGCACCTCGCGCACGAATCCCTTCAAGCGCGACGACGGACCGGCGCGCGTCGAGGAGACGATGAGCTCGCTGCACCTGGATGGTCTGATCGCGATCGGCGGCGAGGACACGCTGGGCGCTGCGTCGAGGCTCCATACCGAGCATGGACTCGCGGTCCTGGGAGTCCCAAAGACGATCGACAACGACCTGGCGGCGACGGACGTGACCTTCGGATTCGACACTGCGCTGCAGGTAGCCACCGAGGCCATCGACCGCCTGCACACGACCGCGGAGTCCCATCACCGAGTCATGGTCGTCGAGGTCATGGGACGCCACGCCGGCTGGATCGCGCTTCAGTCCGGGCTCGCGGGTGGGGCCGACGTCATCCTGATCCCCGAGCGGCCCTTCGACATCGAGGAGGTCTGCTCGCTCCTGCGCCGGCGTCACGCTCGCGGCCGCGCGTTCTCGATCGTCGTCGTAGCCGAGGGTGCGCTTCCCCAGGAGGGCACGATGGAGGTCGCGGGGGGTAACGCCGATGAGTTCGGACACGTGCGGCTCGGGGGGATCGGGCAGCGGCTGGAGCACGAGATCGAGGAGCGCACCGGCTTCGAGACCCGCGCGACGGTGCTCGGGCACGTCCAGCGCGGCGGCACGCCCACGGCGTTCGATCGGGTGCTGGCGACGCGGGTCGGGATCGCGGCCATCGACGCCGCGCACGACGGGCGGTGGGGAACGATGCCCGCGCTTCGCGGCACCCGAATCGAGCTCGTCCCGCTGACGGACGCGGTCGCCGAGCTGCGGACGGTCCCGCCGGAGGACTACGCGGCGGCCGAGCCCTTCATGGGCTGATGGGCGTCCACCGACTGCTGCGGGCAGGCCTCGCGGCGATGGCCGTGTCGGCGGTGGTTGCGGTCGCCGGGTGCGCCTCCAGCGGCTCGGGCATCCAGGCCGGCGAGCGGGTCGACGTCTACGTCAGCATGCCGTTGCACGGCCCGGAGGCTGCGAATGGCCGCGACGTGATGGCCGGCGCTCGCCTGGCGCTCACCGATGCCGATGGAAGGGTGGGTGAGCTCGCGGTGCGCGCGGCATACCTCGACGACACGAGCGGCACCGGCTCGAACGCGGGGTGGAGCGGCGCGAGGGCGGCGGCCAACGCCCGCCAAGCTACCCAGGACTCGGCGGCAATCGCGTACATCGGCGACTTCGACTCGGGCGCCACGCGATTCTCGCTGCCGATCACCAACGAGGCGCACCTGCTCCAGGTCTCACCGGCGGCATCGGCGATCGACCTGGTTCAGCCATACCTGGGGGCGGGGGATCAGGTTCCGGAGGAGATCCAGCCGACGGGCGAGCGCACCTTCGGTCGCGTCATTCCAAGCGACGAGGCGCAGGCTCGAGCCGGCGCGATCTGGGCCAAGAGACTTGGCTCGAGGGGCGTGTTCATCGAGCGTGGGACAACGCGCTACGACGACGTCATGGCGGCGGCGTTCCACGAGCAGGCGACGTCCCTGAACCTCAGGATCGCGGGAACAGGCGAGAAGCTGCCAGAGACTGCTACGGGCGACTTAGCCTATGCCGCCGTCGAGCCGTCGGAACGGCCGGGCATCGTTAGCGCGATGTCCCGTGTGATGGGAACTGACGCGCTACTCACGCCCGCGATTCCCGCGTGGCTCGTCTCGGGGAGGCAGCCGCGCGAAGTCTTCCTGACGTCCGCCGCCGAGGATCCTTCGCAGCTCCCGCCCAGGGCCCACCGCTTCCTGCGCGACTTCCGCGACCGCTACCACCGCGAACCCGGACGGTACGCCGCGTACGGCTACGAGGCGATGGCCGTGGTCCTCGACTCCATCCGGCGGGCAGGCGACTCCGGTGACCAGCGCGACGCCGTCGTCGACGCCTTTTTCGATACGACGGACCGGCGCTCCATTCTCGGCATGTACTCCATCGACGAAGTCGGCAACACGACGCTCGGCCAGCTCGCCGGCTACCGCGTGGTCAAGGGCGGACCGAGATTCGAGACCGCGCTCAGCGCCGGTGAGTAGGGCCACTCACCGGGCCAGCAGATCGCGTAGCGCAGGTTCCAGATCCGGGTGGGCGAACTCGAACCCGGCATCGAGTGCCCGGCGCGGAATTGCGCGCTGTCCGCGGGCGACGACCTCGCCCAGCTCGCTGCCGAAGCGGAGCTTCATCGCCAGCTTGGGGATCGGCATCACCGCGGGCCTGCCGAGAGTCCGGCCGAGCGTCTTCGAGAGCTCGGCGTTCGTGACGGGGCTGGGCGCGGTGCCGTTGTAGGCGCCGGCCCGAGCGTCGCCGTCGAGCAACCACAGGACGAGGCGCGCCCAGTCGTCGACGTGAATCCACGGCATGTACTGCCGGCCCCCCGCGATCGGACCGCCCAGACCCAGGCGGAATGGCGGGAGCAGCTGTTTGAGGAGGCCGGCGCGGGCGTCGAGTGGAAGGCCGGTCCGTAGGACCGCAACCCGCATCCCGATCTCCTCGGCGGCGCCTGCCGCGGCCTCCCACGCGACGCACACGGCCGCGTCGAAGCTGCTGCCGGGAGGCGTCGATTCATCGACGACCGCGTCGCCGCGATCTCCGTAGTAGCCGACCGCGGACTGGCTGACCAGCGCGCGTGGGCGAGTATCCGCGGCGCTCAGGGCGTCAACGAGATTCTTGGTCGCGCGCTCGCGGCTCTCGCGGATGCGCTGCTTTGCCTCCGGCGTCCAGCGCTGGTCGATCGGCTCGCCGATGAGATTGATTACGGCGTCCACGCCCTCCACTGCGGCCGCTGGTGGCCGTTCGCCCGTCGCGTTCCAGGCGTGCCACCGCACGGTCGGGTTCGAGCCGCGGGCTCGCTCAGGATCTCGCGAGAGGCCCACGACCTCATCTCCACGGGCGAGGAGTGCATCCGAGACCCGGGCGCCCAGGAATCCGCTTGCGCCGGTGACGAGGACCCGCATTGTCAGTAGGAACCGGTCAATCGATCGCCGTGAATGTGCCGGTTTCCTCGGAGAACCGTGCGATTCCCGATTCGCGGGCCTCGCTGATGACCGCCTCGGCGACGGCCGGGGCGACGTCGCGGTCGAAGACGCTCGGGATGATGTAGTCCTCGCTCAGGTCCTCCTCGGCGACCACGCCCGCGATGCCGTGCGCGGCTGCGAGCTTCATCTCCTCGGTGATCCGCGGTGCGCCGGCGTCGAGGGCCCCGCGGAAGATGCCGGGGAAACAGAGCACGTTGTTGATCTGGTTCGGGTAGTCGGAGCGGCCGGTGGCCATGATCCGAACGTGCGGACCGGCCTCCTCGGGCATGACCTCTGGATTCGGGTTCGCCATCGCGAAGACGATCGCGTCGTCGGCCATCTTCGCCAGATCGTCGGCCTCGATGATCCCCGGGCCCGAGACCCCGATGAACAGGTCGCATCCCTCGATCACGTCGGCGGGGCCGCCCTGGAGCTTGTCGGGATTCGAGCTCTCGGCGTACCAACGCTTGATGTCGGTCATCTCGCCGTTCACGTAGTCCTCGCGTCCGGTGGATAGGGCTCCCTGGCGATCGCACCCGATCACGTGGGTGACGCCCGACTCGAGCATCATCTTCGTGACGGCCACGCCCGCCGCACCGAGTCCCACAACCAGGACCCGCAGGCCTTCGAGCGGCTTGCCCACGATCTTCAGCGCGTTGAAGAGGGCAGCCATCGTCACGACGGCCGTCCCATGCTGATCGTCGTGGAAGACCGGGATGTCGATCTCGTCCTTGAGGCGCTGCTCGATCTCGAAGCACCGCGGCGCGGAGATGTCCTCGAGGTTGATGCCGCCGAAGGTGGGGGCCATTAGGCGGACCGTGTTGACGATCTGATCGGGATCGCGCGTGTTCAGGCAGATGGGGAAGGCGTCGACGTCGGCGAATTCCTTGAAGAGCATTGCCTTGCCCTCCATCACGGGCATCGCCGCCTCGGGGCCGATGTCGCCGAGGCCGAGCACTGCGCTCCCATCGGAGACGACGGCCACAGTGTTGCGCTTGATCGTGAACTCGAACGCCTTGCTGCGGTCGGCGGCGATCTCCTGGCAGACGCGGGCGACGCCGGGCGTGTAGGCCATCGACAGGTCGTCACGGGTCTTGAGCGGGTACTTGTTCTGCTGCGCGATCTTGCCGCCGCGGTGCATCTGAAGCGTGCGATCGATGTAACCCAGCACGCGCGCGCCGCGGGTTGACCCGATGGCCCGGAGAATCTCCTCCCAGTGCGCCTGGTCGCGGGCGTCGATGGTGAACTCGCGGACGCGCTTTCCCTCGGCGCCGGCTCCCGGAACGAGGTCCACGCCCTGAAGCGCTCCGCCGGCCTCGGCGATCTGCGCGGTTAGCTTGCCGAGCGGCTCCTGACGGGCGTCGAGCTCGACGCGGACGGTGACCGAGAACTGCGCGGAGACGGACGGAATCACAGGCATGGCGGATGATCTTATGCAGGCCTGTTCGCAGGCACGGGCGCGGGAACAGTAAAGCCCTCGAGGCCCTTCGCGAGGGCCGCGCCTCGCCCTAGGATGAAGGCGTGCCCGCCACCAAGACCAAGGCCGCACCGAAAGGCCGAAACAGGAGCGGCGACGGCGAGCTCTTCCTGATCGACGGCAACAGCCTCGCGTACCGCGCCTTCTTCGCCCTGCCCGAGTCCATCGCGACCGCCGATGGGCGGCCCACCAACGCGATCTACGGATTCGCGTCGATGATGGCCAAGATCCTCATCGAGCACCGGCCGCAGGCGGTGATCGTCGCCTGGGACGCCGGGATGTCGGGCAGGGAGGTCGAATACGCCGAGTACAAGGCCGGCCGGCCGTCGCGTCCCGACCTGCTGAAGGAGCAGTGGCCGCATCTCGCGCCGCTGGCGGAGGCGTTTGGCTTCCACAACGTCAAGGTCGAGGGCTGGGAGGCGGACGATGTCATCGCCTCCCTCGTCCGCCGCGCCCGCGAGTCGGAGATACCGGTGATGGTGGTCTCCGGCGATCGCGACGTCTACCAGGTGGTTGGCGACGGAGTGCGGGTCATGACCACGTCGCGCGGCGTAACCGACACCAAGATCTATGACCGCGAGGGCGTCGTCGAGCGCTACGGCGTGCCGCCGGAGCTCGTGCCAGACCTGATCGGGTTGAAGGGCGACACCTCCGACAACATCCCGGGCGTCCCCGGCATCGGCGACAAGACCGCCGCACAGCTTCTGCAGCAGTTCGGGTCGCTCGAGGCCGTGTTGGACAACATCGACGAGATCTCGGGGGCCAAGCGCAAGGAGAACCTCACCGAGCACGCCGACGACGCCCGGATCTCCAAGCAGCTCGCCACCCTGAAGTACGACATCGAGGTCCCGATCGACGTCCGCACCGAGAGCCGCAAGACGCCCGACCGTAGCCGGCTTCGCGAGGTGGCCGCCGAGTTCGAGCTACGCGCGGTCATGCGCCGCCTCGATGAGGAGTTCGAGGAGGAGGTGCCGGAGCGCGCCGTCGAGGAGACGCTAGTGGTCGATGCGGTGGAGGGGACCGTGGCCGACCTGCCGGCGGGGCCGATCGCGCTGTCGGTCGCCGAAGGGCAATGGGCCGGCACCGCCGGCGACCGGGTGGTGACGGGCGAGGTGGGCGACCTCGTCAAGTTTGCCGAGCAGCTCGAGGGCCGTCCGCTCACCTGCCACGACGCGAAGTCGCAGGGCGGTGGCGGCCGCAAGGGCCTCGTCGCCGTCGCCCGACCGGGAAGCCTCGACCTGGCGCACGACACCATGATCGCCGCCTACTTGATCGATCCTGCCCGGCGCGTATACGAGCTCTCGGAGCTCGCGGCGGACGCAGGCATCGCCGCGGCCAGCGCGGCATCGGTCGCCACTGCGGAGCGGGACGGCGATGGCGGGGGGGAGGCCGACACGGAGCAGCTGTCGCTCGCCGCGGAGGCCGAGCCCACCGCCGACCCCGCGACCGAGTCGCGCCTTGCGTTTGAGCTGGCCGCTCGGCAGCGGGAGCAGCTCGAGCAGTTCGGCCTCGTGCCGCTCTTGCAGGAGATCGAGCAGCCCCTGGTCGAGGTGCTGGCCGCGATGGAGCGCGCCGGCGTCAAGCTGGACACCAAGCGCCTGGCCGAGATCGGCCGCGGCATGGAGGAGCGCATCGCCCAGCTCGAGCGCGAGATCTTCGAGCTTGCAGGCCGCGAGTTCACGATCGGGTCGCCGCAGCAGCTCGGGGAGGTCCTGTTCAAGGAGCTCGGGCTGACCAAGAAGCGTCGCGGCAAGACCGGGTTCTCCACGGACGCGCGCGTGCTGGCCCAGATCCGCGACGAGCACGAGATCGTGGCCAAGGTCGAGAGCTGGCGCGAGCTCACCAAGCTCAAGAACACATACCTCGACGCCCTCCCCGACCTCGTCGATCCCGAGACCGGGCGCATCCACACCACCTTCAACCAGGTCGCGGCGGCAACCGGGCGGCTCTCGAGCGTCAATCCGAACCTCCAGAACATCCCGATCCGCTCCGAGATCGGCCGGCCCGTGCGGAGCTGCTTCGTCGCGGAGGAGGCAATGCAGCTGCTGTCGGCCGACTACAACCAGGTCGAGCTGCGGGTCCTCGCCCACGTGGCGGGCGAGGACGTGCTGCGTGAGATCTTCGCCTCGGACCAGGACGTCCACCGTGATACCGCCGCCGAGGTCCTGGCGATTCCGCCGGAGAAGGTGGGGCCGGCCGAGCGCTCGAAGGCCAAGATGGTCAATTACGGGATCGCCTACGGCCTGTCCGAGTTCGGCCTGGCCGATCGTCTCCAGATCCCGCGCGAGGAGGCCGGCGCGTACATCAAGCGCTACTTCGAACGCTTCCCGGCCGTCCAGCGCTTCATCGACGAGACGATCGCGACCGCCGAGAAGGAGGGCTTCGTGTACACGCTGCTCGGCCGCAGGCGGGCGATCCCCGAGCTGCGCTCAGGCCAGCGGCAGCGCCGGTCGCTCGGCGAGCGGCTCGCCGTGAACACGGTGATCCAGGGCACGGCGGCGGACATCATCAAGCTGGCGATGCTTCACTGCCATGCGGCTCTCGCCGATTCCGGCATGACCACCCGTCTGGTTCTCCAGATTCACGACGAGCTCCTGTTCGAGGGCCCCGAGGAAGAGATGGAGGCGGCCGCGAAGCTCGTTCGGCGCCAGATGTGCAACGCATTCGACCTCGACCCACCGCTCGCGGTGGACATCGGGATCGGCTCGGACTGGCTGTCGGCGAAGTAGCGCTCCGCCGTCATCATGTTGGGCTAGCCGGGCCCTTCGCCGCCACCGTCGCTGGTGGTCGTCGTCGTGGTCGTGGTGTCGTCGGTACCCCCGCCGGGTCCGCTGTTGTCGCCACCGCCATCGTCGTCGCTCCCGACGACCTCGCCGCCTCCGGAGCCGCCGCCGCTGGTCCCACTGCCACCACCGTCGTCGCTGCCCCCGCTGCCGCTCGTTCCGCTGCCTCCGCCGTCGTCACCGCTCCCGCTTGAGCCGCTCCCGCCCCCGTCATCGCCGCTCGTCCCGCTGCCGCTGTCATCGCTGCCACCGCCGGGTCCGCTGTTACCGATTTCGCCGGAGCCGCTCGATCCCTCGCCCGACGATCCACCCCCGGAACGGCCCGGGCCGCTCGAGGAGCTGGGGCCGTGGTCCTCGCCCGGCTCGCCGGAATCGTCTGACCCTGAGCCAGGGTTGCTGCGGCCGCTTTGGGTCTCCGCGAAGAGACGCCGGTCATCCGCACCCCCCCGGCCAGGGCCCGCCGATCGCGCCACTGCTCCCTGGTGAGCATGGACGCGATGAGCGGCCTGGGCGTCATCCGGTTTGGAGCCCCGGTGCTGAATCGCGATTCCGGAGCCCACCGCGATCACGGCGATGCCCAGCGTGGCGCCCGCCTTGATCGCAACTCCGCCGCCTCCGGCTGCCAGGCCGGCCGCCGCAGCGCCGCCCGCGTTCGCCGCGTCCGAGCCGGCCGGGCCGGAGCCGAGCACCGCGCGCAGAAGGGGGAGGGGGATCAGGAGTCCCAGCCCGTCGCGGAGCGATCTCCGCGCTCGGTAGATGAGGCCGCGAACGGCTCCGGGGCTGGTTCCAAGCGAGGTGGCGATCTCCTCGTGGCTCCGGCCCTCCAGCTCGCGCCCCACGATTGCCTCACGCTGGGGCTCGGGAAGGCCCTTCACCGCGGCGATCATGGCCGCGAGCTCCTCGCGCCTCGCCGCGACGTCTGGCGGCTGCGGCACGCCGTCGAAGTTCTCGTCGAGATGGTCGTAGACCGGCTCGTCGCGAAGCGTGTTGAGGGCTCGGTTTCGCACGATCGTGTAGAGCCAGGGCCGGAGGTTGATCTCGGCGTCGCCTGAATCGAGGGCGCGATGCGCCTTGGTCAGCGCCTCCTGGACGACGTCCTCGGCGTGGTCGCGCGGAACTATCGCCCCAGCGAACGAGACCAGCGAGGCCCGATATCGACGGACGATCTCCTCGAATGCCAGATCGTGTCCCTCGCGGACGAGGCCGACCAGTCGCGAGTCGGGCTGGCAGCGAACAGCCGCGGTTGCCAGCCGTCCACCTCCGTTATTTCGCTTACCCCTCATCGATCTCCCTTACCTTCGTTGTCGGAGGATCCGTCCCCCGGCTCAAGCTCCTGGGTCCGATGCCGAACCCAGCCTGCTCTCCACGAACCGGTCCAACCGCCGCGAGAGCTCCCTTACCTGCAGCCGAGATGCGCCGTCGGGCTCCAGGCAGCCCTCGATCGCCCGGGCCAGCTCTGTGGGCATGCGACGTCGGCTCCTCACGTTGGGGGATACGGACCAGCGCCCGGAACCGTTCAGGCTCTGAATCCCCGTCTCGCCGAACGGCGGGGCCCCGGTGGCGGCCTCGAACAGGACGGCGCCGAGCCCCCATGCGTCCGTATGCGGACCGATCTCGCCGCCTTCCACCTGCTCCGGGGCCATGTATCGCCTGGTGCCGATGCCCGCCGGCACACGCTGCGGCGCACGAGCGATGCTTAGGTCGAGGAGCTTGGCCTGGCCGAAGTCGGAGATGACGTTCGACGGCTTCAGGTCCATGTGGATGATCCCGTTGCGATGAAGAAACTGGACGGCCGAGCACAGATGCATCCCCAGGTAGGCGATATCGACCGCCGGCAGGCGCTGGCGCCGGCGCTGAATCAGATGGTCGAGAGTCTCACCGTCGATCGTTTCCAGCACCAGGACCGGATCAGGCCGCTCGATCAGCTCGTAGGCGCGCACGATGTGGGGGTGGGCGAGGGAGAGGAGCAACCGCCCCTCGCGGCGCAGCCGGCGGCGAGTCGACTTGGATGAGCGCCTGTCGGGGCGAGCGGCCTTCGCCACGCACCGGCAGTCGCGCTCCTCGCTCCACACGTCGTAGACGTCGAGGTCCCGTCCGCGCCTCAGGTGGGCGATCACCTCATAACCGCGGGCGACACGCGCGCCTCGCGCCAGCGGTGGTTCCGCCGTAGCCACTGTCGCCGCGGCCGTCACGCCGGCAGCTCCGGCCGCTCGAGGACACGGGGCCCGGGATGCTCGTCGGCGCGATGCAGGCGGTACAGGCGCGCATATGGGCCGTCGTTGACCATGAGCTCGGAGTGGCTGCCGCGCTCCGCGACCCGCCCGTGATCGAGAACGAGGATGGTGGTGGCGTCACGGACCGTCATCAGGTTGTGTGAGATCACGATCGTGGCCCTACCGCTCATCAGGCGACGTAGCGGCTCCATGATCCGCTCGCTCGACTCGGCATCGAGCCCGGTCGTGGGCTCGTCCAGGATCAGGATCGGCGCCTCGCGGATCATCGCCCGGGCGATCGCGATCCGCTGACGCTGCCCGCCGGAGAGCAGCCGGCCCTTCTGCCCGATGTTTGTGTCGTATCCCTTGGGAAGCTGGCGGATGAACCCATCCGCGTCCGCCGCCACCGCAGCGGCGGCTATCTCCGCGTCACCTACCCCTTCGCGTCCGTAAGCGATGTTGTCGCGGACGGTGCCGTCGAATACGAGGGTCTCCTGGAGGAGCACCGAGACGTTCGCGCGGAGCTCCCGGAGTTGCAGTTCCCGCAGGTCGATCCCGTCGAGGCGGATGCCACCGGCCCGTGGATCGTAGAAGCGAAGGAGGAGCTTGGCGATCGTCGACTTGCCGGAGCCGCTCGGTCCGACGAGAGCCACTGTCTGGCCGCGCTCCAGCTGGAAGGAGACGTCCTGCACGGCGGGACGGTCCGTCCCCGGATAGCGAAAGTTGACGCCCTCGAAGGCGACCGTCCGCGCCGGTCCCTCCAGCGCTCGCGGGTGCGCCGGCGAAGTCACCGCCGGCTCCTCGTCCATGAACTCGATGATCCGCTCGGCGGCGGCCGACGCTGAGTAGATCCGGTTCACCAGCTTGCCGAGGCTCCTGACCGGCGTATAGAGCTGGGTCAGGAACGTGATGAACACGAGCAGCCCGCCCAGCGTCAGCGCGCCGCGCGAGAGCTCCCATGTGCCCATTCCCAGGACGAGCAGGACCCCGAGGAGCTGCGCGAGGTCCACCAGCGGCGAATAGAGCGCCTTGATCCGCGTGGCCGCCATCTCGGCCTCGTAGCTGCCGACGCCCTGCTCGTGGAGCCGCTCGACCTCGGAGCTCTGGCGGTTATAGGCCTGGACCAGCGCGATGTTGGACAGGCTCTCCTCGGCGACCGAGCTGATCGAGCCGCTGCGCCTGCGCTTCTCGCGCGAGGCCACCTTGATCATCCGTGAGAAGCGGCGGGCGATCAGCCAGAACAGCGGCGTGATCACGAGCGCCACCAGCGCCAGATCCCAGCGCAGATAGAAGAGGGCGCCGGCGAAGAAAACGATCTGAAGCGCGTACGAGATGGCGTCGGTCACACCCGACAGAACGAAGTTCTCGATCGCTGAGACGTCGCCGGTCAGCCGCGAGAGAACGTCCCCCAGCCGCCGCCGCTCGAAGAACGCGAGGGACAGGCGCTGAAGGTGGCGGAAGAAGTCGGTTCGCAGGGACAGGAGGAACCGCTCCGCGATCCAGCTCGAGACGTACTCGTCGAAGAACGACAGCGTGCCGGCGAGAACGGTGAGCCCGAGGTACGCCAGTGCGATCCAAACCAGCGGGCCGAAGTTCTCGGGAACCAGGACCTCGTCCACGACGAGCTTGAACATCCAGATCATCGCCGTGTCGACCGCCGGAACCGCCGCGATTAGCAGCAGCCCCACCACGAGCCAGCGCCGGAAAGGACGCGCGTACGGCCAGAAGCGGCGGAAGATCTCCCGAATCGGGACGGGCGGCGCCGCGGCCACGAGCGCCTGCGAGTCAAGGGCCGGAATGAAAAATGTCCGCACCGTTGCTCGCAGGCGCCGAAACGGACGTGACCTCGACGCGATACCGGCAGGCGGCGGCGCCGCCCCACCATCCACGGGGCCGCCCGCCGGAGCCTGCCGGCTCGCTCTCATCGGCTAATCGTCGTCGCCGCCGCCGGAGTTATCCGACGCGGTGTCGGCGCTGTCCTCCGAGGCCGAGCTATCGGACCCGCCCGTGCTGTCGGCGGGACCGACCGACCCGAAGTGCCGGCGACGATGCCGTCTGTGCCGTCGTGCCATGTTCGCCTCCTTCCTGAGGTGTCGGGTGCCTTCCCCCTACACAACCCGGGGTAGCGCCCAAGATCACGCGCCCTCCCATTAGGGATCTGAGACCCGGGTCAAGTGGCTTACGCCCTGGCGAACATGAAGCGCACTCTGCCCACTCGCAGCGGGCTGAATCCGGCCCGCTGCGCGTGCGGCGTGCGGTCGGCCTGTCCCGGTCCGACCGGTAGGATCGCGCCGATGGACCGCGGGCTCGCCGTCGTGCTCACCGCCATCGTCGGAGGCATCCTCGCCCTTCAGGCTCCGATCAACGCCGGGCTCGGGCGCGCCACCGGAAGCCTCGCCGCGGCGCTCGTCTCGTTCACGATCGGCACCGTTGCGCTGGTGGTGGTCGTCGCCGCGAGCGGCGAGGCGAGCGGCCTCGGCGCCACGTTCGACGTGCGCTGGTATTACCTGGTCGGCGGCGTGCTGGGGGCCGTGTACGTGACGATGGCGCTGATCACGGTTCGCACCATCGGTGCCGGGGGAGTGGCCGCCGCGACGATCACCGGCCAACTCGCGGTGTCGGTCCTCATCGACCGCCTTGGGGTGCTGGGGCTGGAGCCGACTCCGCTGAGCCTCTCGAGGGTCTCCGGTGTTGTGCTGCTGATGGCGGGGACGTATCTCGTCGTCCGCTAGCGGCGCCGCTCAGCTCGTGCGCATAGGCGGGGTGCGCGATCCGCAGGTAGTGGGTGAAGGACCAGCGGACGAATCCGTCGAGGCTCATCCCCCGAAGCGCCGTCGCGAGCAGGCGCGGCGGCACCCTCGGGATCAGGCGCTGGACGCGGAGCAGCCAGCTGTAGTGCCAAAGGTGGCGGTCCGAGAAGGCGCCGTAGCGCTCCAGCGCCTCGCGCCTCGTGATGCGGCCGTCGAGGGCGCGCCTCACCTCGCGGCCACACGCGATGCCGAAATAGAACGCCGTACGGATCCCCTCAGCGGTGAGTGGCAGGCAATGTCCAGCGGAGTCGCCGACGAAGAAGACGCCGTCCTCGGTCGCCGGCCGTAGACGGTGCGGGATCCAATTCCCCTGATAGCCGACCGCGTCACGACCAAGGTCCTCCGCCAGGCGGACCGTTGGCTCCTTCACGTGGAACCGGGGCTCGAACGAGCCGATGCCCACCCTGACCTCGTCGCTCGCGGGAAAGCTCCATCCATAGCCGGCGGGCACGTAGCCGCGGTCGATCCAGATCTCGAGGTCACCCGAGCCGCCGCCGGGATGCACCTCGAGCCCGCGCGAGAGCGGCGCGTCGGGCGGCTGGTAGCCCGGCGCGTCGAGAACCCGGCGCCAACCGAGGCAGTCGATGACGATCGGGGCGCTCAGGTCGCCGCGATCGGTGTGAACGGTCGTCCCGGTGCGGCCGTCGACCTTGGCGGTCTCGAAGGTCGCGTCGCTCTGTTCGAACATGAGCGCGCAGAGGGTCCGGTAGTCGAACGTCGAGAACGTCCACGGCAGGCCCATCCGCGTGGTGATGTGGGGCGTGTGGATGACGAGCTCGCCGAAGTTCTGGCGGATCGCGGCCGAGGTGCCCATTGCCTCGAGCCAGCCGGTCGGAGCGGCGCACGCGGAGGTCTGGCGCTCGCCGATGTCGTAGCGGTCGACGACGAGGACATTGGCGCCTGAGCCGGTGAGCTCGCGCGCCACCGCCAGGCCCGCGAAGCTCGCTCCACAGACGAGGACGTCGGCGTCGCCGGCCAGCGGCCCCCGCTCGGATCCACGCTTGGTGCGTCGCTGGGGCACTGCCGGTCGAGGGTACTAAGCGCCCAACCCCGTCGTCTCTATGATTAGCCGCCGTGTCCGCGACCGATACGACGACTGAGGCTGCCGTGAACGGCGCCGCGGAGGCGCCTCCGGCCGGCACCGGCGACCTCATGATCGAGGTCGACGGGAAGCTCGTCCCGAACTACGACGCCACGATCAAGCCGTTCGAGGAGGGCGACGTCGTGAGCGGCGAGGTCGTTCGCATCGACAAGGACGAGGTCCTGGTGGACATCGGCTACAAGTCCGAAGGCGTCATTCCGTCGAATGAGCTCTCGATCCGCCGCTCGGTCGATCCGGCCGACGAGGTGTCGCTCGGCGAGCACGTCGACGCCCTCGTCCTTACCAAGGAGGACCAGGAGGGGCGCCTTGTCCTGTCGAAGAAGCGGGCGAGGTTCGAGAAGGCATGGCGCAAGATCGAGGCAGCAGCGGAATCGGGCGAGCCGGTCGAGGGGACCGTGATCGAGGTCGTCAAGGGCGGCCTGATCCTGGATCTCGGCGTGCGTGGCTTCCTGCCTGCGTCCCTCGTCGACATCCGCCGCGTCCACAACCTCGACGAGTTCAAGGGCCAGACGCTCGAGACCAAGGTGATCGAGCTGAACCGCAGCCGCAACAACGTCGTCCTGTCCCGCCGCGCCGTGCTCGAGGAGGAGCGCAAGGAGGTCCGCGAGCAGATTCTCGGCCGCCTGCAGCCGGGAATGGTGGTCGAGGGCAAGATCTCCAACATCGTCGACTTCGGCGCCTTTGTGGACCTCGAGGGGATCGACGGCCTGATTCACATCTCCGAGCTTTCGTGGAGCCACGTCAACCACCCGTCCGAGGTGCTGTCGGTGGGAGAGACCGTACGCGTCAAGGTCCTCGACATCGACCGCGACCGCCAGCGGATCTCGCTTGGGCTGAAGCAGACGCAGGAGGACCCGTGGCGACGGGTGCTCGACGAGTACAAGCCCGGCGACGCCCTGCAGGGCAAGGTCACGAAGGTCGTGGCGTTCGGCGCCTTCGTCGAGATCGTGCCCGGGGTGGAGGGGCTCGTGCACATCTCAGAGCTCGCCGAGCATCACGTCGAGAACCCGAGCGAGGTCGTCTCGCCGGGCGACGAGGTCTGGGTGCGGATCCTCGAGATCGACGAGAGCCGCCGCCGCATCTCCCTCTCGATCAAGCGCGCGGAGTCGCAGAACCTGCCGCTGCGCGACCTCATGCCGCCCGAGCTGACCGGCGAGGCGACCCAGGAAGCGGCACCCGAGGAGGTCCCCGACCTGGACGTCTCCGAGGAGGTCTTCCCCCAGACGCCGCCCGAGGCCGAGGCCCAGGGCGATACCGACACCGACGCCGAGTCCGGCGAGGACGAGCCGAAGGAGTAATCCGCATTCCCCCGCCGTACCCCCGGGAACGGCACCAGCCAGTTTCGGGGGCTGAAGCCCCCTCATCGACCTTCCTTGGCCTGACGGGGGGCATCGCCGCCGGAAAGTCGGCGGCGCTGGCAGCCTTCGGCCGTCTTGGTGCCGCGACGCTTTCCAGTGACGCCGTCGTCCACGAGCTCCTCGAGGACCCGGCGGTTCGCGATCGGCTCGTCGAGCGCTGGGGCGACGACGTGGCCCCGCAGGGAACCGTCGACCGCGGCCGCGTAGGCGCGACCGTCTTCGAATCGCCGGAGGAGCTCGCCTGGCTCGAATCCACCCTTCATCCGCTCGTCGGCAAGCACGTGGCGGAGTGGCGCGCCGCGCTGGAGCCCCGTGTCCGGCTCGCGGTGGTCGAGGTGCCGCTGCTCTTCGAGACCGCGATGGAGGATGCGTTCGACTCGACCGTCGCGGTCGTGGCCGACGATGAGACACGAGCGAGTCGCGCGGGACTGCGAGGCACGGAACTGTTGGAGGCCAGGAGCGATCGCCAGCTTCCCCAGGCCGAGAAGGCCGCGCGCGCCGACCACGTGATCACGAACGACGGCTCGCTCGATGATCTCGAGCGCCAGGTATCCGAGCTGGTGAAGGTCCTGGCCGCGCGGTGAGCCCGGCGAGGTCAGCGATCCGCAGCCCCAGCCGGCCAACGCGGGCGCAGCGTCGGCGCCGCTGGGGTTTGGTCGCGATCGCTGCCGCGCTGGGGATCGGGCTCGCGATCGGCATCAGCCGGATTGACGTGGAGAAAGCGATCCGGGAGCTCACGCTGCCGCTCCAGCACGACGACATCATCCGCCAGCAGGCGGCCGACAAGGGGCTCGATCCGGCGCTGATCGCGGCCGTGATCTACGCCGAGTCGCGGTTCCACGACCAGGAATCCCACGCCGGGGCCAGAGGGCTGATGCAGATCACGCCTGCCACAGCGCATGTCATCGAGCGCTTGAGCGGGGGCTCCACGTTCGTCACGTCGGACCTGTCGGATCCGGAGATCAACATCCGCTATGGGTCCTACTACCTGCGGTACCTACTCGACCGCTACAACGGCGATGAGGTGGCCGCCCTGGCGGCGTACAACGCGGGAACCGGCAACGTGGATCGTTGGGGCGGCGCCGATATTGAGCTCGAAGACATCGATTTCCCGGAGACCAGAGCCTACGTCGAGCAGGTGCTGGACAAGCGCCAGGAGTACCGAGACGAGTACGCGAGCGATCTCGGGCTCTGACACCGAAGGGCCATAGCGTTAACCTCATTCATACCCGCTCAACCCCTAGGGTTATTGAGTGGACCGACGATCTCGCACGGTGCACATGACGCATGCGAGCGCTAGGCCCGTAAGTAAGTTTTCTGACGAGGAAGATTTCAAACGCGGTTCTTTGGAGGGTCGTTCGCCCGTATCGCTACCGCCCCCTCATCGTGGTTTGCCATCTAAAGGCATCCCAATCCGCGGCCTCCATCACATCCAATGCTTGGTTCAGATCTTTGAGTAGAGCGGAAGGCCCTGCTCGCGACCGGCGCGCCCTTCAGCATCGATGTGCCATCGGGATGGGACTCGCTGCCGGCAGACCAGCTGACCGCCCTGCCAGGCTCCCCCCTGGCCGTCATCCGGCAAACCGACGGCACCGGCGTCATCATCGTCAATACTCAGCCGCAGACCAACGCGAGCCTGGCCCAGCTCTCCGACGAGGTTCAGAAGAGCCTGAAGAAGACCGTTCCGGACTTCAAGCTCGTGGGAGCGCAGACGATCGAGGTCCCGGCGGGCGAGGCGATATCGATCTCTTATGCGCGCACGAGCAAGGGAGCTGCGAACTCGCTGCTCGTCGTGCCCGCCGATGGGCGGATCTACACGCTGAATTCGGTCGTACCCGCGGGCCAAGACGGCGCCGCTCGAGAGGCCGGCGAGATTCTGAAGTCCTTCGACGCGTGATGGCCGTATTCGTCCAATCATTCAACGCTTAGACGTACGAAATAAGTTGCCGAGCAAGGAGTCCGCAGTGATTGCCATTAAGGGGAATCCGTGAACGACGGTTACGAGCTTCGAAGCGTCCGTATCGGCGCGGTCATAGCGATCGCCGCCCTCGCCGCCTTCCTCGTGTGGTTCTTCGCGATTCGTGACACGGGGGATAACGACAGTGCGGAGAACGAGGCGACCCCCGTCGCGGTAACCCAGGCCGAGATCTCCGATCTCGCGCAGAAAGACGATCAGCCCATCTACTGGGCCGGCAATCAGCCCGGGACGACCGACCTCGAGCTCACGCAGACCCGCGACGGGAACGTGTACCTGCGCTACCTGACGGACGATGCCTCGATCGGGACGCCGAAGCCCTCCTACCTGACGGTGGGGACCTATCCGTTCGGCGACGCGGTGCACGCCGTGAAGACGATCGCGAAGGAGCCCGGGGCCAAGACCTTCAACGTGCCGAATGGCGGATTCGCGGTGCAGAACACGAGCTCGCCCACCAGCGTCTATGTGGCCTATCCCGACGACAGGCGCTTCGAGATCGAGGTCTACGATCCCGACCCGGCCACGGCGCTCGACCTCGTCAAATCCGGGGTCATCCAGCGCGCTCCCTAAGGTTTGCGCACATTGCCTGAGCTGATGCGACGCGAGGCGGCGCGTTGACGCTCTTCATCACCTGGTTCCTGTTCCCGATGGTCCTGACCGCGCTCTCGCTGGGCTGCGGTCTCCTTGTTGAGCGAATTACCGGCATCGACATCCCGGGCGTACTGCTACCGGCCGTCGGATTCGCGCTGATCATCGTCGTCGCGCAGTTCTTCACCCTTGACGGTGGGCTCGCGGAGCTGACCACGCCGGTCACGGTCGCACTGGCGGTTGTGGGTTTCGGGCTCTCCCTCCCGACGCTGGAGCGGGGAATCGCCTGGTGGGCGGTCGCAGCCGCGGTGGCCGCCTTCGCCGTCTATGCGGCGCCCATCGTGCTCTCCGGGCAGGCCACCTTCGCGGGCTACATCAAGCTCGACGACACGGCGACCTGGATGACGCTCACGGATCGCGTCATGGAGCATGGTCGCAGCCTCTCGGGCCTGCCGCCGTCGACCTACGAGGCGACCCTGGACTTCAACCTCGCCTCCGGATACCCGGTCGGCGTTTTTCTGCCACTCGGCGTCGGCCGCGCGCTGGTGGGGCAGGACGTCGCCTGGGTCATCCAGCCTTACATGGCTTACATGGGCGCCCTGCTGGCGCTCGGCGCGTGGTCGATCACCGAGCCGCTGGTGAAGTCACCCTGGCTGCGCGCCCTGATCGCCTTTCTCGCCGCGCAGTCGGCTCTCCTCTTCGGCTACTACCTGTGGGGCGGTATCAAGGAGATGGCCGCCGCGGCGTTCGTGATCTCGATCGCGGGTGTGGCTGCCTTCGGTATCAGGGAGTGGCAGTCGCCGCGTCCCCTGGTGCCGCTGGCGATCATGAGCGCTGCGCTGATCGGCGTCCTGAGCGGCGGCGGGGGGGTGTGGCTGGCACCTAGCCTCGTGGTGGTGCTCGTCGTCCTCATCCGGGCGCTGGGTGCGCGGGAGGTTGCGATCCGCACGGCGATCTTCGCCGCCGCCGTAGTTGTGATGTGCCTGCCCGTGATCATCCCCGGCGGTCTTCTGCCGCCGACGTCCTCGCCGCTGACCAGTGCGACGGCGCTGGGCAACCTCTACCACGCGCTGAACGGCTTCCAGCTCTTCGGCGTCTGGCCCAACGGCGACTTCCGGCTGGACCCCAAGGACCTGACCACCACGTACATCCTGATTGCGGTGGTCGGGCTCGCGGCCGTGCTCGGCATCGCGCTCGCGGTCAGGGCCAGGGCGTGGGGGCTCCTGATGTACGTCGGGGGCGCGATGGTCGCCTCGCTCGCGATCTTCATCATCGGCTCGCCCTGGGTCGGGGGTAAGGCGCTCGCGACGGCGTCGCCGGCGATCCCACTGGCGGCGGCGGGCGCGGGCGCAGCGCTGTTCGGCCGCGGTCGCCACATCGAGGGCGGCATCCTGATCGCGGTCCTGGCCGTGGGCGTGCTGTGGTCGAATGCCCTGGCCTACCGGGACGTGAGCCTTGCTCCGCGGGCCCAGCTCGCGGAGCTGCAGACGATCGGCGGGATCATCGGCGATGCCGGACCAGCGCTCATGACCGAGTACCAGCCGTACGGCGTCCGGCACTTCCTGCGGGACGCCGCGCCAGAGGGAGCGTCTGAGCTTCGACGCCGCAAGGTCCCGCTGCTGAACGGTCACGGCCTCCGCAAGGGGCTGACCGCCGACGTCGACGAGTTCGAGCTCGGTGGGATCCTGACCTACCGCACCCTCGTCCTCCGCCGGGGCCCCGGCGGCAGCCGTCCTCCTTCGCCGTACCAGCTCATCTACAAGGGCTCCTACTACGACGTGTGGCAGCGCCCCGCGAGCTCCACGCACTTCGTGATCGCTCACCTGGGTCTCGGCACGGAAACGGATCCCGCGGGGGTACCGAAATGCTCTGAGGTCCAACATCTCGCACGACAGGCGGGTCCCGGCGGCACGCTCGCGGCGGTGAGCCGCGATCCGGTCGTCGTGGTCCCGTTGACCGACACGAAGCACCCCGCGGCATGGAACTCATCGCAGTATGAGTCCGCCTTGCTCCCCCGGACGCCAGGGACGCTGACCGCCCAGGTGCAGGTCCCCCAGGCGGGCGATTACGAGGTCTACCTCGGTGGATCAGTTCGGCCGGAGGTCGGCCTCTCAGTCGATGGGGAGCAGGTGAGCTCCACCCGCGCGTTTCTGAACAACTTCGGCGAGTACGTCCCGTTCGGCGATGTCAGCCTCAGCGCCGGTGCCCACACCATCTCGATCACCTTCCACGGATCCGATCTGCACCCGGCGAGTGGGGGCACAGTGGAGCCAATCGGGCCACTCGCGCTCGCCGACCAGGACGCTGCCGACACGCGAATCTCCTACTTCCCGGCGAGCCAGGCGGATCAGCTCTGCGGTCGGCCGTGGGACTGGATCGAGGCGGTCAGCGGACCGGCCTAGCCAGGGCTATCGGGGTGCTGAGACCGCCTCGGCCGGCACCCTCGTCGGCATCCACCCACAGGTCGCTGATGGGCTGTGGGCGGCCGATGTGGTACCCCTGCGCGAAGTCGACGCCGTACTCGCGCAGCAACTCGATTGTCGCGTCATCGCCGACGAACTCGGCGATGGTTGTCTTGCCCAGCCGCACGGAGAGGTCGACGATCGCCCGGACCATCGCCTGATCGGTGTCGCTCGACGCCAGGTCGCTGATGAAGTCGCCGTCGATCTTGAGGAATTCCAGCGGCAGGTACTTCAGGTAGTAGAAGGACCCGAATCCGGCGCCGAAGTCGTCGAGGGCGAACCGGCATCCCATCGCCGTCAGCTGGGACGCGAATTCCCGCGCTTCGTCCATGTTCAGCACAGCGGTCGTCTCCGTGATTTCGAAGATCAGGTTCGCGGGATCGATCGGGGTGTTGCTCAGCTCCTGCTCGATCGCCCGCGGCATGATCGGGTCGCCGAGGGTCCGGCCTGAGAGGTTCACCTCCAGGCGCAGATTGCGACCGGCGCGGCGCTGCTGGTCGATCAGGTGAATCGCCTGCCGCGTTACCCACATGTCGATCTCGCGGACCATGCCCGACCGCTCGGCACTCGGCAGGAAGGCATGCGGCGGCAGGAGTTCGCCGTCGGGGGTCTCCATCCGCACCAGGAGCTCGTACTGGGAGATCTCATCGGTTCCCAGGCTCAGGATCGGCTGCGCCATGAGCGTGAACCGCTCGTCGTCGAGCGCGCGGCGGATGCGATCGGCCCACGCGGGGCTGTCGCCGGCCTCGGGCTTCGCGTCGGCGGACGGCGCATAGACGCTCAAACGGTCGCGCCCGGCCTCCTTGGCCTCATAGACCGCGACGTCGGCCTCCACCATCAGCTCCTCGGCCGTCTGAATTCGAGCCTCGGAGATTGCCGAGACGCCGATGCTCGTCGTGAAGCGCAGCCGCTTGCCGCGGAAAACCGCTCGGTGGCGGCGCAGCGTCTCGAGCAGCTTGGCCGCCACGTGGCTGGCCTGGTCGTAGTTCGCATAGGGGAGGAGGATCGCGAACTCGTCGCCGCCAAGCCGGGCGAGGACGTCGGTCTCCCGCATCTGGTTTCGCAGCAGATCGGCGACGGTGCGGATCACCGCATCTCCGGTCCGGTGACCCAGGCTGTCGTTGACGTACTTGAAGTTGTCGAGGTCCAGCAGCAGCACGGCGCCGCCGGTGTCGTAGCGGGCGGCGTTGGCGACCCGCTCCGAAAGTTCCTCCTCGAAGCGCCGGCGGTTCAGGAGGCCCGTGAGGGGATCGTGGTCGGCGAGGTGGCGCAGGCGCGACTGGATGCGCTCCCGCTCGGAGACGTCCCGGAAGCTCCAGACACGCCCGTGGATCTCGTCATCGGTACCGCGCTGCGGGCGCGAATAGCGCTCGAAGACCCGCCCGTCCTTGAAGTGGAGCATGTCGAAGCTCTCCGCTTCGGGACGCTTGTAGAGCTGGTCGATCTTGCGCACGAACGAGGTGGGATCGACGAGCTGGTCGCAGACGAACGAAATCGCGCGGTCGTCGGCTGCGGAGTCGACGACGTCATCGGGCAGGCGCCACATCTCCTTGAAGCGGCGGTTGAAGCTGACGATCTGCCCCTCACGGCCGACCACAAGGATCCCGTCCGCGGTCGACTCGAGGGTCGCGCGCTGGAGCGAGAGCGACTCCTCCAGCTCGCGCTCCGACCGCTCGCGCTCGGCGAGCCGCAGGTCCATCAGTTCCTTGATGCGGCCGAAGAGGATGGCCGCCACGACCACCGTGCCCATCGTGATGACCCAGCGTGCGAGCTCGTTGCCTTCGGAATGTCCCAGCCCGAGCACCGCTGCGTATGCGACGCCTACGAAGGCGATCTGGGCCACGGCCCGCAGGCGGGTGAAGAAGTACGCGGCGTACAGGGCGACCCAGATGTAGAACATCTCCGTCGTCGTGGGCCGGACGCTCGCCGCAAGGGTGCCGAGGCTGACGACGACCGTCCCCACGGCAAGTAGTACCTCAAACCCCCAAACCGGCAGCCGGCGCCAGGTGAAGAAGATCGCGACGCAGGCGGCGAGACCCGTCGCGCACGCGGCGAACTCGACCAGCCGCTCGCCCGACGACAGGTAGCTTGCGAGCGGGATCCCGATTGCGCCGAGCACCGTCCCCGACGCGAACATCAGGAACAGGGTGCCCGCCATCGAGGTGCGCTCGTCGGGCGCTTCCCTGAGGCTGAGCCGCAGAGCGTCGATGCGCCACTTGATCGATCGTGCCAGCGGCATGGATTCCCTCCCAATCCGCATCGGTATCCCGCGCGGGCTGCTTTAGCGGTGCATCGAGGCTGCCGCCGCTCAACGCGCGGCTATCGTCCTCCGTGTGGCGAAGTTCGAGCTGAATCCCGCCTATACGCCCTCGGCCGACCAGCCGAAGGCGATCACATCGCTGGCCGAAGGGCTGGGCGCCGAAGAGCGGTTCCTCACACTGCTCGGCGCGACGGGGACCGGCAAGACGTTCACGATGGCCGGCGTCATCGAGCGGATACAGCGACCCTCGCTCGTGATCGCGCACAACAAGACGCTCGCGGCGCAGCTCTGCAACGAGTTCCGGGAGTTCTTCCCGAACAACGCTGTCGAGTACTTCGTCAGCTACTACGACTATTACCAGCCCGAGGCGTACGTCCCAGCACAGGACCTCTACATCGAGAAGGACTCCTCGATCAACGACGAGATCGATCGGCTGCGCCACTCGGCGACGGCGGCGCTGCTCGCACGCCGCGACGTGATCATCGTCGCCTCGGTTTCATGCATCTACGGCATCGGGTCGCCGGAGCTCTATCGGGAGCAGATGCAGCTGTTCAAGGTGGGGGAGTGGGTCGATCGCGACGAGCTCTTCCGCAAGCTGATCGGCATGCAGTACGGCCGCAACGACACCGTCCTCACGCGCGGAACGTTCAGCGTGAAGGGGGAGGTCCTGGAGGTATTCCCCGCCTACGCGGAGACCGCCTACCGGATCGCCCTGTTCGGCGACGAGGTCGAGTCCATCCAGCACTTCGATCCACTGACGGGCGAGATCTTCGACGACGTCGACCACGTGGCCGTGTGGCCCGCGACCCATTACGTCACCAAGGAGGAGACGATCGAGCGCGCGGTCGCCGAGATCAAGCACGAGATGGAGGAGCGCGTGGCGTTCTTCGAGGAGCGGGGCAAGCTGCTCGAGGCTCACCGCCTGCGCCAGCGAACCGAGTACGACATGGAGCTCCTTAAGGAGCTGGGGTTCGCACCGGGCATCGAGAACTACTCCCGGATCATCGACGGCCGGGCCGAGGGGAGCCCGCCGCACACCCTGATCGATTACTTCCCGGACGACTTCGTCGTCTTCGTCGACGAGTCGCACCAGACGATCCCGCAGCTCGGCGGGATGTACGAGGGCGATCGATCGCGAAAGCAGACGCTGGTGGATCACGGCTTCCGGCTCCCGTCGGCACTCGACAACCGGCCGCTGCGCTTCGAGGAGTACCTGAGCCGAATCGGCCAGCTGGTCATGGTGTCCGCGACGCCCGGCGAATTCGAGCGCGCGTCCGCGTCAAGGGTGGTCGAGCAGATCGTGCGGCCCACGGGCATCGTCGATCCGGACGTTGAGGTGCGCGAGACGCGCAACCAGATCGACGACCTGATGAACGAGGTCCGCAGGCGGGTGGAGGTCGGAGAGCGCACCCTGGTAACGACGCTTACGAAGAAGATGGCCGAGGACCTCACGGCCTACCTGCTCGAGCACGGCTTCCGGGTCCGGTACCTCCATTCGGAGATCGACACGCTCGAGCGGATCCAGATCGTGCGCGATCTGCGGCTTGGCGAATACGACGTCCTGGTCGGCGTGAACCTGCTACGTGAGGGACTAGACCTCCCGGAGGTCTCGCTGGTCGCGATCCTGGACGCCGACAAGGAGGGGTTCCTTCGGGGGGAGACGAGCCTGATTCAGACGATCGGCCGCGCGGCCCGCAACGTCCGCGGGCAGGTCCTGATGTACGCGGACCGCGAGACGCAGGCGATGCGAGTCGCGATCGGCGAGACCGACCGCCGCCGTGAGATCCAGCTCGCCTACAACCGCGAGCACGGGATCACGCCCGAGACCGTGCAGAAGGGCATCTCCGAGATCAGCGACTTCCTCGCGATGGAGTCCCGCGCCGCCCCGGCCCGGCGCCGGCGGGTGCACCGAGACGGCGAGGCCATCCGCAGCCCGGAGGAGCTCGAGAAGATCCTCGTTGAGCTCGAAGAGGAGATGCTCGCGGCGGCCGACGAGCTCCGCTTCGAGGAGGCAGCGCGAATCCGCGACGAGTTGAAGGAGCTGCGCGCGGACCTGGACGCGCTGCGGGCCTAATCGATCAGAAAATCCCCGCTGACGGCCGCAGAGCATCGACTACCTTTTCGCCGCCAATCCGGTGTGCCTCGCATCGGCCCGGCCGCTCTTGCCGTTCACCATCCTGCTCTTCGGGTACCCGCTCCTTCCAATGTTCTGCAGCCGGACGGCGGCGAGCGGGCTCGCCTGCACCCATCCGCTGCGGACCTGACCTGACATTCAGACGGGAGCGGTAATCTCGGGCCCATGGACGCGAAGAAGGCGCAGAAGCTCGTCGACCAGGTCGCTGAGAACGTCCGGCATGCGATCGACGAGGCACAGCGGCAGGCCGAGGAGATCCTGACGGACGCCGAGGTGCAGGCCGAGAAGGTCCGCGCGGAGGCGCAGAGGCTGCGCTCGGAGGCGGAGCGGATTCGCGCCGACGCCGAGGCCGAGGCGAGCCGTCGCCTGGACGAGGTCCAGAGCGCGCTTGCCGATCTGCGGGGCCGGCTGTCCGGTGAGGTGAACCCGGGGCCCGTAACCGTCCCCGAGCCCGAGCCGCCGCTGACCCCCGAGCCAACGCCAGAGCCGACGCCCGAGCCCACTCCGGAGCGGGTTCCGGAGCCGATGCCCGAGCCGGCTCCCGAGCCCACGCCGCCGCCCGAGACGCCCCAGACCCCTGAGCCGGCGGCGAGCGCCAATGGCGGCGAGGCGGCGGCCTCTGACGATGACGCAGCCGCCCGTCTGGTTGCGATGACGCTCGCCCTCGACGGCACCTCGCGCGAGGCCGCGAAGGAGCAGCTCGCCGGCGAGTACGACGTCGCGGACCTGGATGGCCTGCTGGACGACGTCTACGCCAGGGCGAAGAAGTAGCGCAGCTCTCTAGCCGCCCGGTTTGAACGTCCCAGGCTCGCCGCCCGCCTGTGCCTCCCCGCAGTAGACGGCCATGTCCTGCGTCCAGAACTCCACGACGTTCCCGTCCGGGTCGGTGATGTAGATCGCTCGGTCCGCGCCGAGCTGAATCGGCCCCTCGACCTGGGCGCCGTCCGCACGTAGCCGCTCCAGCAGCGGCTCGAGCTGCTCGCGATCGATCTGGAAGGCGAAGTGGACGTGGGCCCCTCCGCGCCCGCCGGCGAGCCCGACCTGGGGGGTCCAGATGCCGAGCCGGGCGCTGTTCCCGACCAGATACCAGCGGCGGTCGTCGCGCCCCTCGCCGTACCGCGTCTCCTCGAAACCGAGCGTCTTCCCGTAGAAGCGGCGCGACTCCTCTAGGTCCGAGACCTCCAGCACGAGCTCGGAGATCCCGGCTACTGGCGGCGGCTCGGCCATGTCGCGGACCCTATGGCACCCTAGGGCCGGTGAGGGGAGAGCGCTACAGGCGGATCCTGGCCATCCGCGAGGCCAGGCAGCCGATGCTGGGCACGGCGATCGATCGCATCCCGATCGCGGGGATGTCGCTCGCGATCATCCTGCTCGTACGCGGCGAGACCGGCTCGTTCGCAATCGCCGGTGCGGTTGAGGCGGCGTACGCGGTCGCCACAGCCATCTCGCTGCCGCTGCAGGGCCGGCTCATCGACCGGCTCGGCCAGTCAGGGATCCTCGCCGCCGCCGTGGTGCTCAATCCGATCGCGGTCATCGGCCTGATCCTCGTGGCCAAGTCCGGGGCGGGCACCGTGCCGCTCGCGGCGCTCGGGGCGGCCTGCGGGGGAACGCAGGCGGCGACCGGCTCGGCGATGCGCGCGCTGTGGTCCACGCTCATCCCTGATACCTCTCTACGCCAGAGCGCGTACGCGCTCGACGCGGTGTCGCTGGAGGTCGCGTTCATCGCAGGGCCGCTGGTGACCGCGGCCCTGATCGCGGCCGGATCGCCGACGCTCGCCGTTCTGGCCAACGCCGGATTCGCGACCACGGGGACGCTCATCTTCCTCCTGTCGCGGGCCTCTCGCCTGTGGCATGGCGACGCCGGTCACGCCAACTGGGCGGGTCCGCTCCGATCCCGCGGCATCCTCGCCCTGCTCCTCGTGGAGGTGGCCTTCGGTGTCTCGCTCGGCGCGATGGAGATCTCGATCACCGCATTCGCCACCGGCGAGGGCTCCAGCAGCGCGGCCGGCGTGCTGATCGCCTTCCAGGCTGCGGCGAGCCTCGTTGCGGGGCTCTGGTACGGCTCTCGGCATCACGCCTCGGCGCCGGGCGACCGCTACCCGCGCATCTGCCTCCTGCTGGCGGCCGGGTTGGTCCCACTGCTCTTCGTGAGCTCGATTGCCGAGGCGATTCCCCTGATGATCGTGAGCGGATTCGCCCTCGCACCGGCTGGCACAGTGCTCTACGGGCTCATCGACGAGCTGGCGCCCACCGGGACTGCAACAGAGGCGTTCACCTGGATGGTCACGGCGATTTCGAGCGGGGTGGCCGCCGGCAGCGCCCTCGGTGGCACGCTCGTCAGCGGTGGGCATCCGCATCGAGGGCTCGTGGCGACGGTGGCCGGGGCGGCCGTGGCCGCCGCGATCGCCTATCTGGCGAGGCCGGTGTTCAGGCCAGCTCCGAGCACGGTCTAGCGGAGGGGCACCCAAGGCGGCAATTCGGCCGGGTGGAGTGAATCTGGTTTCGGAAAGCGGGACTGGATTCACTTGAAGCGCCATGTGCGGCCGGAATCCCCCACTTTCGGTGCCCTTCGTCCTTGTCCCAGGCACGAGCCCACGGGAACAACCGTTCGCGTCCCTAGAATCGAACGGGGTTATGCCGCCTTCCGATCGCATCGTCATCTCAGGCGCACGCGCGCACAACCTCAAGGGGATTGACCTCGAGCTTCCACGCGATGCGCTCATCGTCATGACCGGGCTGTCCGGGTCCGGCAAGTCGAGCCTTGCCTTCGACACGATCTACGCCGAGGGACAGCGTCGCTATGTCGAGTCGCTTTCCGCCTATGCCCGCCAGTTCCTCGGCCAGATGGAGAAGCCCGACGTGGACTCGATCGAGGGGCTCTCGCCGGCGATCTCGATCGACCAGAAGACGACGTCGCGCAACCCGCGGTCGACCGTCGGGACAGTGACCGAGATCTACGACTATCTGCGCCTGCTGTGGGCCAGGATCGGCAAGCCCCACTGCTACAACTGCGGCGCTCCGATCCAGGGGCAATCCCTCGAGCAGATCACCGACCGGGTGATGACCCTGGAGGAGGGGGCCAGGTTCATGGTCCTCGCGCCGATCGTCCGCGGTCGCAAGGGCGAGTACGGGAAGCAGCTAGAGGAGATGCGGGGCCAGGGTTATGTGCGCGCGGTGATCGACGGCGAGCTTCGCCGCCTCGACGAGGCGATCGAGCTCGACAAGAAGTTCAAGCACGACATCTCGGTGGTCGTTGACCGGCTGGTGATGAAGGAGGGCCTCCGCAAGCGGCTGTCCGAGTCGATCGAGGCCGCGTCGCAGCTGGCGGAGGGGATCATCGAGATCGAGCTCGTCGACGGCGAGTCGAGCGGGAATCGTGTCAGCAATGGGGACGAGGCGCCCGGAATCAAGGTCCTCAGCGGGCCCAGCGCCGGCAAGCGGGGCGAGGTCCTCGTGTTCTCCGAGAAGTTCGCCTGCCTCAATTGCGGCACGTCGATGCCCGAGCTCGAGCCGCGGATCTTCTCGTTCAACTCGCCGCACGGGTGCTGTCACCGCTGCCACGGTCTCGGCTTCCAGCGAGTCATTGACCCTGAGCTGATCGTTCCCGATCCGACGCTCTCGATCTCCGAGGGCGCGCTGGAGCCGTGGACGAAGGCGGCGTCGATGTACCACCGGCGGCTCCTGGAGGCGGTCGCTGAGGCAAATGGCATCGACGTCGACACCCCGTGGCAGGACCTGCCGCAGCGCGACCGCGATCTCCTCCTGACCGGAACGGGGAACGACCGCCACACCGTCAGCTATCGCAACCGGTTTGGGCGGCGGCGGACGTACACGGTCCGCTTCGACGGCATGCTCACGAGCCTGGAACGCCGCTATCGGGACACCGATTCCGACAACACCCGCGAGCGGATCGAGGGCCTGATGGCGCTGCAGCCGTGCCCCGAGTGCGGCGGCGCGCGCCTGCGCCCGGAGAGCCTTGCGGTGACCGTCGGCGATCTGAACATCTACGAGTACACGCAGATGTCCGCGCGGGCGGCGCTCGCCTGGATCGAGGAGCTCGAGCTGACCGAGACCGAGCAGGCGATCGCGCGCCTCGTCGTGCGGGAGATCGCGGAGCGGCTGAGGTTCCTTGACAGCGTCGGCATCGGCTACCTGTCGCTGGAACGTGCAGCGAACACGCTGTCAGGCGGTGAGGCTCAGCGCATCCGGCTCGCGACCCAGATCGGCTCCTCGCTCGTGGGCGTCCTCTACATCCTCGACGAGCCGTCGATCGGCCTGCATCAGCGCGACAACGCCAAGCTCATCGACACGCTCCAGCGGCTTCGCGACCTCGGAAACACCGTCATCGTCGTCGAGCACGACGAGGGGACGATTCGCGCGGCGGACTACGTCGTGGATCTCGGGCCCGGGGCCGGCGAGCATGGGGGAGAGGTCGTCGCCGCCGGGACCCCGCCCCAGGTCGCGCGGTCATCGGCGTCGCTCACCGGCCAGTATCTGAGCGGCAAGCGCTCGATCCAGGTTCCACCCCATCGTCGCTCACCGCGCGACGCCCTGGTCGTGCGCGGCGCTCGGCAGCACAACCTCAAGGACATCGACGTCGAGGTGCCGCTCGGCGTCTTCTGTTGCGTGACCGGAGTCTCCGGATCGGGAAAGTCGACGCTGGTCAACGAGATCCTCTACCGGGCGGTGGCCAACCGCCTGCACCGGGCGCGGTTCCGTCCCGGCGCCCACGACCGCATCGAGGGGCTCGAGCACATAGACAAGATCATCAACATCGACCAGTCTCCGATCGGCCGCACACCGCGCTCCAACCCCGCTACCTATACCGGCGTGTTCGACCATATCCGCGCCCTGTTCTCGAAGACCAAGGAGGCGCGGGTCCGCGGGTACAAGCCGGGCCGGTTCAGCTTCAACGTGAAGGGCGGCCGATGCGAGGTCTGCCGCGGCGACGGTCAGATCAAGATCGAGATGCACTTCCTGCCCGATGTCTACGTGCCGTGCGAGCAGTGTCACGGGCGCCGATACAACCGCGAGACGCTCGAGGTGCGCTTCAAGGGCAAGTCGATCGCCGACGTCCTCGAGATGTCGGTCGAGGAGGCGGTCGAGTTCTTCGCCCACATCCCCAAGATCCACCGCCGACTGCAGACGCTCCATGACGTGGGGCTCGACTACATCCGGTTGGGACAGCCGGCGACCACGCTGTCGGGAGGCGAGGCACAGCGGGTGAAGCTCGCCACCGAGCTCTCTAAGGTGGCGACCGGCGACACGCTCTACATCTTGGACGAGCCCACGACAGGGCTTCACTTCGAGGACGTGAGCCGGCTGCTCGAGGTTCTCGGCCGGCTGGTCGAGAACGGCAACACGGTGGTCGTGATCGAGCACAACCTCGACGTGATCAAGTCCGCCGACCGGATCATCGACCTGGGCCCGGAGGGCGGCGAGGCCGGCGGCGAGCTGATCGCGACCGGGACGCCGGAGGAAGTGGCCGCGAACCCGGCTTCCTACACGGGCCAGTTCCTCGAGGACCTGGTCACGCCCGCGAAGCCGCGTGCTCGCCGCCGCGCTCCGCAGCGCCGCCGCGAGCCGGTCGCGGCGTAGATCGACCCGCGGATGTCGAGGCCGCTGGCGGTTGCCCTCGTGGCGCTGGTCGCCTTCTTCGCGATCTACGGCGTCGCCGTGCGCACGGAGATCGGCCAGCATGCCGACGAAGCCGCTCTCGCGGGCGGCCGTTCGGCGCCGGAGCGGGCGGAATCGGGCGCGGATCGTCTTCTGAGGTTCGTCAGCATCGGCTCGCTCGCCGCCGCGGTGCTCGCAATGGGGGCCCTCGCGTGGCGTCGCCGCCGCCCCTGGCTCATCGTGCTGCCCGCCGTCATCGTCGGGACAAGCGTCCTGGCGGCGGAGCTGTTCAAGCTCGTAATCCTCTCGCGACCGGACCTGTTCCCGAACAGTCTCGAGGGCAACAGCTATCCATCCGGGCATACGGCGATCGCGACTAGCCTGGGGCTCTCGACAGTGCTCGTCGCACCGGCGCGTCTCCGCGGGATCGTCGCCGCAGGAGCCGCGCTCTTCGCCGGAGGCGCCGGGATCCTCGTGGTGACGGCCGACTGGCACCATCCCAGCGACCCGCTGGGGTCCTACGCGCTGTGCCTCGCCATCACGGCCGCCATCATCGCCGCCCTCGAGAGATGGCATCCGGGGGAGCTGGCGGAAGCGATGGACGATGGGCGGTCGCCGCCGCCCGCGCCGATTCTCGCGCGGCGGCTGGAAGGAGCCGCGATCGCCGGGGGAATCCTGCTCTTCGTCGGCGCTGTTCTGCTCGCCGCGCTCCGGTACGGCCCGGACGTGGCGTGGAACCGCCCGCACGCGGCCTTCCTGGGTTCGATTGCGGCAATCCTCGCTGCTGCTGGAGTCACGGTCGCCGCCCTTCTGCGAGTCCTCCCGGACAGAGCGCAGGCGCCTTAGGCCCATACCATGCAGGCGATGGGCGATCGGTTCATCGGTGTGGACGTCGGCGGGACCAAGGTCGCGGTCGCCACGCTCGAGGACGAGCAGCTCAGTGAGCCGCAGCTCCGGCCCACCGATGCGGCGAGCGCCGAGGGGCTCGTCGACGAGGTAGTCGACGTCGTGGAATCCGTTCGATCGCCCGAGACGCGCGCGGTCGGCGTGGGGGTTCCGTCGATCGTGGAATTCGAGTCCGGGCGGGTGCGGGCGAGTGTGAACCTCCACCTCGCGGACTTCGACCTGCGCCGCGTGCTGGAGGACCGGCTCGGCCTCCCAGTGCTCGTGGACAACGACGCGACGGTCGCGGCGATCGGCGAAGCGTTCGACGACGGCGGGCGCCCGATGGTGGAGAACCTCGTCATGTTCACCGTCGGAACCGGCGTCGGGGGTGGGCTGGTGCTCGGCGGGCGCGTGTATCGGGGTTCCACCGGCGCCGCCGGAGAGCTGGGCCATATGCTGATCGGCGCGCACTTCGACGAGGGCACGCCGGCGCCCGGGCCGTTTCCGCAGAGGGGGTCCCTGGAGTCGCTGGCCGCCGGCCGGGTGCTCGACCACATCGGGGCCGATATCGCCGCCGAGAGGCCTGACTCGGCGCTCGCCCGCATGGCCGCACAGGGCGAGCACATCGACGGGCACGACGTGGTTCGCCTCGCGCATCACGGCGACCCCGATGCGGTCGGCGCGCTGCGCGTCCTGGGCGAGCGCCTCGGGATCGGCATCGCGAACGCCATCAACACCTTCGATCCTGACGAGGTGGTGATCGGCGGCGGTGTGTCCGTGGCCGGGCACCTGCTGCTCGATCCGGCGCGCGAGACCGCCGACCGGTTCATCTTGCCCGGCGTAGGCGAACGCACGGCGATCAGGCTGGCACGGCACCGGGGCGACGCCGGTGTTCGCGGCGCCGCGCTCCTCGCGGCGCTGGAGCTCACCCGCGCCACTGCGGCATTCGCATCCCCGCGGAGCAAGGTGGAGAGCGCTTCGTGAACGCGGTGACCGAGGCCGAAGTCCTCCCGGAGAACCCGTTCGCGGCCGACGTCGAGGAACCGCTACCGCCACCCACCACCTTGGTCATCTTCGGCGCGACGGGCGACCTGGCCGCGCGCAAGCTTCTTCCGGCCGTCTACAACCTCCGCCGCGGCGGACTGCTTCCCGAGCGATTCCGCGCGATCGGAATCGGTCGCCGGGAAAGCGGTGACGAGGCCTTCCGAGCGCACGCGCGGGACGCGATCTCGAGCCATTCGCGGACCGGGATCGACGGCGATACCTGGGACAGCCTCGAGCCACGTCTGGAGTTCCTGCGCGGCGATCTCGACGACCCCAAGCTCTACGAATCGCTCGCGGAGCGGCTGGCGAAGATCGACGCGGATGGAGCTCCCACTCAGCGGGTCTTCTACCTCGCGGTCTCGCCGTCGTTCTTCGGCACGATCGCCCAGTCGTTGGCGGCCGCCGGGTTGAGCGACGAGGAACAAGCGCCCGCGCGGCTGATGATCGAGAAGCCGTTCGGCCATGACCTCGAGTCGGCGCTGGCGTTGAACGACGAGATCTCGGCCGCTTTCGACGAGTCGCAGGTCTTCCGCATCGACCACTACCTGGGAAAGGAGACCGTCCAGAACCTCCAGGTGATGCGGTTCGCGAACGGCATCCTCGAGCCGGTCTGGAACCGACGCTATGTCGAGCACGTGCAGATCACCATGTCCGAGGACATCGGGATCGGCCGTCGCGCGGCCTATTACGACTCGGCGGGAGCAATTCGGGACGTGATCCAGAACCATCTGATGCAACTCCTCGCCCTGACCGCGATGGAGGCGCCCGTCCGCTTCGACGCCGGCACCGTTCGGGACGAGAAGGTGAAGTTGCTGCGCTCGGTGCGGCGCTACACGGCGGCCGAGGTGCCGGACTACGTCGTTCGGGGGCAGTACGGGGCCGGGTGGGTCGGCGGCGAGCAGGTACCCGGCTACCTGGAAGAGGAGGGGGTGCCCGCCGACTCGCACACCGACACCTACGTCGCGATGCGCGTCGAGGTCGACAACTGGCGCTGGGCTGGTACGCCGTTCTACCTGAGGTGCGGCAAGAGGCTTCCTCGGCGGGTGACCGAGATCGCCGTGCAGTTCCGCCCGGTGCCCCACCTGCCATTCGCTAGGTCGGACATGGCGGACGTCGAGCCGAACCAGATGGTGCTCTCGGTGCAGCCGGACGAGGGAGCCTCGCTGCGCCTGGTGGCCAAGGTGCCGGGCCAGTCGATGAACGTCCGGCCGGTGCAGATGGAGTTCAAGTACGGAACCTCGTTTCTCGGTGACTCCCCGGAGGCGTACGAGCGGCTGCTGCATGACGCGCTGACCGGGGACGCGACCCTCTTCACTCGCGCCGATGAGGTCGAGGAGGAGTGGCGCATCATCGAGCCGATCCTAGAGCGGTGGGGGTCGGACCCGCAGGGGCCGGAGATCTACGAGGCGGGAAGCCAGGGGCCGGCGGAAGCGGATCGACTGCTCGCGGTCCGCCGCCGGGCCTGGAGGCAGATGTGACGCCCGCGAGCGTTGCCGATCCACCGCCGGGCCGGGAATATCCGGAGCGCACGCGCTGGACCGGCGAAGGGGTGAGCGCCGACGACGTCAACGCGGAGTTCGACCGGCTGCACCGTGCCGCTGGCGGCTCGGGCCGCGTCCTCGCGCTTGCCAGCACGCTCAACCTGATCGTCGTTCCGTGCCCTGACCGCTGCGAGAGGGCGGTCGAGCAGGCACTCGAAGAATTGGGCAGCCACACCCCCTCGCGAAGCCTCGTGCTCCGGGAGCATCGCGCGGGAAGGGTCGACGCCGACCTGGTCGTCGAATCCGAGACGCCGGCCGGGGCCGGAAGGGTGGGTCTTTGTCACGACCGCGTCGTCCTGAGCATGGACGCCGCGCGCCTCGAGCATTCCGCCTCCTTCCTGGCCCCGCTTCTGGTGAGGGACCTCCCTACGGTCCTGTGGCTGCCGGAGCCGGCATTGGGGATTCCCGACCCGAGGCTGCTCGAGCGCGCTCAGTACGTCATGGTTGACTCCGGCGCGGGCGACCACGAGGACCTTCGGAGGCTGGGAGAGCTGTCCGCTTCGATCCGCGTGCACGACCTGGCCTGGGGCCGGCTCGAGTACTGGCGAGCCGCGGTCGCGGCGGCCTTCGAGCCGGAGGAGCGCCGTGCCCTGCTTCCGCAGATCACCGAGGTCGAGTTGCGCTACGAGGCGCGGGGATTGCAGGCGGCGCTGCTCCTCGCGGGCTGGCTCGCGGCGCGGGCGGGGTGGCGCGCGGGCGGCCTGGAGCAGCAGGACGGCACCGTAAGAGTGGCAGCCGCCCGCGGGGACGGGGGCGAGGTCGACATCAGGTTCGCGGCGGCCGAATGCCAGGGCGGCTGCGGCGGCGTTGACCGCGTCGTCCTCAGGGCGGGGCCGGAGGACATCGAGGTCGAGCGAAGCGGCGCCACCAGCTCGCTGCGCAACATGTTTGCGGAGGCCATTCAGCCCCAACCGTCGTTTGCGCGTGGCTATGCCGCGGCCATCGAAGCCGCGGCGGGGATGCTGGACAACGCGGAATGACGTCCGTCTTCGTGGCCCCGACGCCCGACGAGGCCGCGCAGGCCGCGAGTGAGCGCCTGCGGACGGCGATCGAAGACGCGCGGGAGGCTCGGGGCGCCGCCCACATAGCCCTTGCGGGGGGCGAGACTCCGCGGCGGACCTACGAGCTTCTGGCGTCCCAGATCGACGACTGGACCGGAGTCGAGATCTGGTTTGGAGACGAGCGCGCTGTGGGCCCCGACGATCCGGAGAGCAATTACCGGATGGCGCAGGAGACCCTGCTCACCGGCGACAGCGCCCCCCGGGTCAACCGCATCGAGGGAGAGCGCGGGGCGGAGGGGGCCGCTACCGCCTACGAATCGCTGCTCGAAGAGCGAGTGCCGCTCGAGAGAGGGATGCCCGTGCTCGACCTGGCTCTCCAGGGCCTGGGGCCGGACGGCCACACGGCCTCCTTGTTCCCGGGAAATCCGGCTGTCGAGGCGGACGGCATCTGCGTAGCGGTCCACGACGCCCCGAAGCCGCCGCCGGACCGGATCACGCTGACTGTGGCGGTGTTGCGGACGGCGCGATCGATCGCCTTCCTTGCCACCGGCGATGAGAAGGCGGAGGCGGTGCGGCGCCTTCTGGCCGGCCCGGACCCGGCGGTTCCGTCGAGCCTCCTGGGCGGCGAGCGAACAGAAGTGATCGTGGACCGCGCCGCCGCGCCGCCGGACGCCTCTTAGGCACGAGAAACGGCAGCAATAAGGGGGCTGTCCAAGGGGGTGATCGACTTCTTGTCCGCTATCCGGGCAGAAGGTCGCTCACCCCTACGGCCCCGCCCTTACTTGCCCTTGCCCGCCGGCGTCGTCTTGTGGTTGGCGGAGAGCAGCGCCGCCCCGATCGCGCCGCCGAAGTCGCCGAGGGCGGCGACATGCATCGCCGGCGGGTTGTCGTCGGTGAAGAGGTGGGGCTTCATGGCATTGGCGATGCGCCCGACGTAGGGGTCGCCGAACCGCACGCCCAGGCCGCCGCCGATGATCACGGCTTCGACGTCGAGCAGATTCACGGCCGAGGCGATGCCCGCGCCGAGCGCTTCGATCGCGCGGTCGATGAGGTGGGTCGCGAGCGGGTCCTCCGCCTTGATTGCGCGGCTCCAGATGCCGCTGGTGAGGCGGTCGCGCCCATGCTTCTCCATGATCTTGAAGAGGTCGGTCTTGGTGCCCTTGTCGTGCTCCTCGCGCGCCTTGATCTCCATCGCCGCGCGCCCCGCATATGCCTCCATGCAGCCGTGGCGGCCGCACGTGCATAGGGCGCCGTCCTTCTTGATGACCATATGGCCGATCTCCCCGGCGGCGCCACGGCCCAGCCACTGCTCGCCGTGCAGGATGATCCCGCCACCCACGCCGGTCCCCCAGAAGACGCCGATCAGGGAGTCATAGGGCTTACCGGCGCCCAGCTTCGCCTCGGCATCGGTTGCAACGCCGACGTCGTTGCCGACCGTCACCGGCGTTCCGAGCGTGTCCGACAGCCGGGGCCCCAGTTCGAACCTCCCGCCCCAGCCAGGGAGGTTCCTGGCCTGCGAGACCGACCCGGCATCGGTGTTCACGTCGCCGGGTGACCCCACTCCGGCGGCGCGCAGCTCTCCCGATTCGGTCCCCGCGTCCTGCGCGGCCTCCATGAGCGCCTCCGACATCTGCTGGGCGACGTCCTCGGGGCCACCTTTGGTGGGTGTGGGCCGGCGGGACTGGCCGACGACGTTCCACTTCGAATCGACGATGACGGCCTGAATCTTCGTGCCGCCGAGATCGATGCCGCCTCGCAGCGCGGGCTTTCTCGGGCTCACGGGCGGACTCTAACCCGCATCCGCCGCCTTCTCGGCCTCGATCACGCTCATGACCGCGTTAATGAGAGACAGGTGCGTGAAGGCTTGCGGGAAGTTGCCGAGGTGGCGGCCGCTGGCGGCGTCGATCTCCTCTGCGTACAGCTGCAGCGGGCTGGCGAAGGAGAGGAGCTTCTCGCACAGCGCCCGGGCCCGCAGCACCTCGCCGATCTGCGCCAGCGCCGTCACCAGCCAGAACGAGCAGATCGTGAACGTGCCCTCCTTGCCCTCGAGGCCGTCGTCGGTGTGCTCGACCTTGTAGCGGAGCACCAGCCCGTCCTCCGTGAGCTCGTCGGCGATCGCCAGCACGGTCTTGCGGACGCGCTCGTCGTCACCAGGGAGGAAGCCCATGAGGGGGATCAGCAGCAGGGAGGCATCGAGCGCCTCGGTGTCGTAGCGCTGGACGAACACGCCTCGCTCGTCCACTCCCCTCTCGCACACCTCGGCGCGGATCTCCTCTGCGACGTTGCTCCACCGCTCGGCGCGCTCGGTGTCTCCCCGCGACTCGGCGAGCCTCCGCCCGCGATCGAGGGCCACCCAGCACAGGACCTTCGATGCCGTGAAGTGCTGGGGCTCGCCGCGCACCTCCCAGATCCCGCGATCCGGCTCCGACCAGTGCGCCGCCGCGTTATCGACGAAGCCCGCGATCATTTCCCAGGTCACCTCCGGCATCTGCTGAGTGAAGCCGCGGTCGGCGTGGATCGCGAACGAGTCCAGGAGCATTCCCCACACGTCGTGTTGCTTCTGGTCGAACGCACCATTGCCGATCCTCACGGGCCGGGCGCCGTCGTATCCACGGAGGTGGTCGAGCGTCTTCTCGGTGAGGTCGTGCTCTCCGTCGATGCCGTACATGATCTGCAGCGGCTTGGTTCCGACCGTCTGCAACACGAAGGCGAAGAACTCGAACGCCTCCCACTCGAACCCGAGCGTGAACAGCCCCCAGAGCATGAAGGCCGAATCACGGATCCACGTGAACCGGTAGTCCCAGTTGCGCTCGCCGCCCGGCGTCTCTGGCAGCGATGTCGTCGCCGCCGCCATGATCGCCCCGGTGGGGGCGTAGCTCAGGCCCTTCAGGGTCAGCGCGCTGCGCTCCAGGTAGCTGCGCCAGGGATGATCCGGGAACGTCCCCGACTTGAGCCACTGGCGCCAGTCACGCGTGGTCGTCCAGATGGCCTCGGCAGCCTTCTCCGGCGACTCCGGGGGATCGTCCTCGCCCCATGAGAGCGCGACGAATGCCGTCTCGCCCTCCCGGAGGCGGCCACGGGCCATCGCCCGGGGCCCGCCCAGCTCTAGGGGGAGGCTGGACGTGAGTTGCAGCTCTAGATCTGACCTCGGTGCGCGCACCGCCGCCACGTCGTAGCCCTCACCGTCATAGTCCCACGGAGCCGAATCGCGCCCGTAGTCGAAAAGCGGCAGGCAGTTGGCGACGACCTCGATGTCGCCGTCCACGCAGGTCGCCACCCGCAACAGGACGCCGGCCGCCACGAAGTCGCCGGGAGCGCGCTTGTACTGCTCGCGCCGCTTGCCCCCGTGCCAGCGGTGGGTCACCAGGCAGTCGTAGACCTGCAGCCACCCGGTGGGTGTCTGCCAGGTGGTCTCGAGGACCAGGCTTCCCGGCAGGTAGCGCCGATGGCTGGGAACTTCGACGCCTTCGGGCAGAAGACCGAAGATGCCCGCCGAGCGGTCCAGCATCGAGCCGAAGATGCTCGGCGAGTCCGGTCGCGGCAGGCAGAGCCACTCCACGCTTCCGCGCGCGGCGATCAACGCACAGCTCTCGCAGTCCGACAGGAACGCGTAGTCGGCGATCGGCGGGAAGTCGCTCGCTGCACCCGCGGCCGCAGCGGCCTCCACCTCGGGAACGCTCACAGGCTCGC
>JBJMKM010000100.1:0-17302 GCA_045805825.1 Solirubrobacterales bacterium | reverse complement strand
AACCGGGCTGCTGTTCCCGAGCGTCAGCGGTAAGGAACGTCCTGCATCGCAGGGCAGGCTCCGCAAGCGCGCAGCTACCGCCTGGCAGGAGGCAGGGCTCACGCCGCTTGGCTTTCATGAGGGTCGACACACTTTTGCGAGCCTCATGATCGCGGCAGGCGTCAACCCAAAGGCACTCTCGACCTACATGGGGCACGCCAATATCTCAATCACACTCGACCGCTACGGGCACCTAATGCCCGGTAACGAAGCTGAGGCCCGGACGATGCTGGACGCCTACCTAACCCGCGAGGGCGGCTAGCCGTAGCCACCGCCGTAGCCACGGCTCAGAAAAGATGCCTCTATGCAGGTTGTTCCGCGAAGAGGCGGCAGCCTAAGTGACTGCGGACCGCGTCGAAGGGCTACGTGACGGGCATGCGGGCCCCACCTGCGATGACGACCCGGTCGGCCGGTCGGCCGGACTCGACGATGCCCTTGAGCCTCGAGAGGGCGGTCGACCACTGGCGCCGGTAGAAGCGCTCGCCGAAACGCCGCTCGCGCAGGCGGTCCACCGGATTGGTCGTCTCGGTGCCGAAACGCACCGTCACCACCGAGGTCGCGGACCCCGGGCCCTCCACGATCTCCCAAACGGTCCTGATTGGAATGCGGTCGAGCCTTCCGCCCTTGCCGCTCTCCGCGATCCGGTACGGCCGGTCGGCCTCGACGATCACGGTCTCCATCCACAAGCGCGGCTTCGCAATTCGCATCCGCGCCGAGGCACCGACTCCGGCCGACTCGAATCGTTCGAGTCGGTGGTCGCGAAGGAAGTGGTCGGTGAAGGCCGGCCGGTTCGCGAGATCGCACAGAACGTCGAAGATGCGCTCGCGCGGAGCGTCGATTGCGATGTCCGCGGAGACCGGGCCCATGGGCGGTCAGCATTCTTCCAATTTGCGAGCGTTTCGGACGGCAACCGCCAGGGCACATAGAGGCCATCGTTAGACTTGCCACGAGCTGGAGGGGGTGGATTGCTGGTAGACGAAGGATTCGAGGTACGCGCGCCCGGAGAGCTCGCAGCGGGGTCGCTGGTTTGCGTGGGCTGCGGGTACACGGTGTCGCTCGAGCCGGACGACGAGCTCCCCAGCTGCCCGGCATGCGGTGAGACCCGCTTCCGCCGCGCCTCGCTGTTCGAGTCGCGCACGCTCGACACCGAGGCCATCTCCCCGGCCGCCGCGCCGCCCCTCTGGCTTGACGAGGTCCGCTCGCAGATCGATGCCTCGAGCCGGTACCTCGCCTACGAGGAGGACGGTGAGCCCGTCGTCTTCGAGCTCTCCTCGGGCTGGACTCGGATAGGCCGCAGCTCCGCGGCCGACCTGCGCCTCGACGATGCGACCGTCTCCCGTCGCCATGCCCTCGTCGTGCGTACCCCCGAGGACGAGCTTCGCGCGCTCGACGACCGCAGCCTGAACGGCCTGTTCGTCAACGGCGACAAGGTCGAGTGGACCGCGCTGACGGCCGGCGACGAGCTGGAGATCGGCCGCTACCGCCTGTACGTCCTCGGCGACTGAAAGCCCGCGCTCCGAGCGGGCTTTCGCCCCCTGCGACGGGTAGGCTGTCGCATCGCCCGAGGGGCATTGCGTGCAACCTGCGTCCACAGCTCAAGTCAAGTCCAAATCCATAGACCAGGCGACCGCCGCCACCCTCCCCCAGGGAGCCCTCGAGAACGCCCTCGAGCGCGCGCGCGACCACCTGCTGTCGCTCCAGGACCCTGGGGGTTGGTGGAAGGCGGAGCTCGAGACGAACGTGACCATGGACGCCGAGGACCTGCTGCTTCGCGAGTTCCTCGGCATCGGCGACCCGGCGGTTCGCGAGCGGGCAGCGAACTGGATCCGCTCCCAGCAGCGCGACGACGGGACCTGGGCCAACTTCTCCGGGGCCCCCGCGGACCTGTCCACGACGGTCGAGGCCTACACGGCCCTGAAGCTCGCCGGCGACCTCCCGGACGCGCCGCACATGGTCGCCGCGCGGGAGTACATCGTCGGCGCCGGCGGGGTCGAGAAGGCCAGGGTCTTCACTCACATCTGGCTCGCCCTTTTCGGGCTGTGGCCGTGGGAGGACGTCCCCGCCCTGCCCCCGGAGCTCATCTTCCTGCCATCGTGGGTCCCGCTCAACCTCTACGACTTCGCCTGCTGGGCGCGCCAGACGATCGCCGCCCTGACCATCGTGAGGGCCGAGCGGCCGGTGCGCCCCCTCCCCATCGACCTCAAGGAGATCTTCACCGGCCGGCCTGTGAAGCCGACCCCGAGGACATACCGGGGTCGCATGCTTCTGTGGCTGGACGCCGCGGCCAGGCTCTATGAGCGCCACCCGCTGAAGCCGCTCCGGCGCCGGGCGATGGCTCGGGTGGAGCGCTGGGTTTTGGACCGGCAGGAGGCGGACGGCTCGTGGGGCGGGATCCAGCCACCGTGGGTCTACTCGCTGATGGCGCTCTCGGTCCGCGGCCATGACACCGACAGCCCGGCCGTCCGCCGGGGTCTCGAGGGCCTCGAGGGCTTCCTGATCGACGAGGGCGACGTCAGGCGCCTCGAGGCCTGCCAGTCGCCGGTGTGGGACACCGCGCTCGCGATCATCGCGCTCACGGACGCGGGCGTGCCCGCCGATGAGTCCTCTCTCGTGACGGCAGCGGACTGGCTGGTCGCGGAGGAGGTGCGAGTCAAGGGTGATTGGGCCATTCGCCGCCCCGAGCTCGACCCAGGCGGGTGGGCGTTCGAGTTCGAGAACGACAACTACCCGGACATCGACGACACCGCAGAGGTCGTGATGGCCCTGCGGCGAGTGCGCCATCCCAAGCCAGGGCCGGTCGACGAGGCGATCGGCCGCGGCGTGGCGTGGACCATGGGGATGCAGAGCCGTAACGGCGGGTGGGGAGCATTCGACGCCGACAACGTCCGCGAGTTGTGCCGCGACATCCCCTTCTGCGACTTCGGCGAGGTCATCGACGACCCCAGCGCCGACGTTTCGGCCCATGTGCTCGAGATGCTCGGCCTCGAAGGAATGGCGGATCGCCCCGAGGCCCAGCGCGGGATCTCCTACCTGCTCGGCGAGCAGGAGGAGCGCGGCTCATGGTTCGGCCGCTGGGGGATCAATCACGTCTACGGGACCGCCGCCGCTTTGCCCGGCCTCGTGGAGTGCGGAATCCCGCGCACCGACCCTCGGCTCCGGCGGGCGGCAGCGTGGCTCGAGGAGATCCAGAACCCGGATGGCGGGTGGGGTGAGGACGGCCGCTCCTACCTGGATCCGGCATGGATCGGTCGCGGCCCGAGCACCGCGTCCCAGACCGCGTGGGCGCTGATCGCATTGCACGCGCTGGGCGAGCGCACGCCGGCCGTCGAGCGCGGTCTCGCCTGGCTCGTGGAGAACCAACGCGAGGACGGAACCTGGGACGAGCCGGAGTACACCGGCACGGGATTCCCGGGCCACTTCTACATCAACTATCACCTGTACAGGCTGAGCTTTCCGTTGATGGCCCTGGGACGCTGGGCGGCGGCGGGCGAGCGGAGCTGACCAGTGTCCGGGGGGGCGACGGTCGAGGTGGTCGAAACGCCGGGGCATGATCGGCCGGGTGCCCCCGACGGGGTGCCCGGGCTGGAGGAGGTCATGGCCCGTGCCCGGGGGGAGAACTTCCCCGTCGCGAGCCGCCTCCTCGGAAGCCGCCTGCGGGAACCCCTGCTCGCGATCTACGGCTTCGCCCGCCTGGTCGATCAGATCGGCGACGAGTCGACCGGCGACCGGCCGGCGCTCCTCGCATGGCTGGATTCCCAGGTCGACGTCATCTACGAGGGCGGGATGCCGGACCACCCCGCGCTGCGGCGGATGGCCATCGTCGTCAGGCAGGCGGAGATCCCGCCTGAGCCACTCCACAAGCTCGTCGAGGCAAACCGCGTTGACCAGACGACCAGCTCGTACGCGACCTTCGAGAGCCTGCTGGGCTACTGCGAGCTCTCGGCCAACCCGGTCGGCCACATGGTGCTGTGCGTTTTCGGCGCCGCGACACCCGATCGCCTTGAGCTCTCGGACGCCGTCTGCAGCGCGCTCCAGGTCACCGAGCACCTCCAGGACATCCGCGAGGACCTATCCCGCGGCCGCGTGTACCTGCCGCAGGAGGATCTCGCGAGATTCGGATGCGACGCGTCCGACCTCACCGCATCGCCCACGCCGGAGCGCGTCCGCACCCTGATCGCCTTCGAGGTCGAGCGTGCACGGGCGCTGTTCGACCGGGGCGCGCCTCTGGTCGCCCGTTTGAGCGGGCGTCCCAGGCTCGCCGTGACGGCCTTCATCGCGGGCGGACGGGCAGCCCTTGCCGCGATCGAGCACGCAGGCTACGAGTTCGGTCCCGAGCCGCCGCGGCCGACGATGGCGACGCGAGCCTTATCGCTCGCTCGAACCGCCCGAGCCCCGCGCTAAGGATGGAGACCAGGGAGGCATACAGGGCCTGCGAGCAGCTGACGAGAAAGGCGGCCGCGAACTTCTACTACGGGATCCGACTGCTGCCGCCGGACAAGCGGCGCGCAATGTCGGCCGTCTACGCGTACGCGCGCCGCGTCGACGACGTCGGCGACGGCAACCTGCCGGCAGACCGAAAGCTGGCGGAGCTGCGGACGATCCGGACCGCGCTCGCCGACGGCGACCCCGACGACGCCGTGACGGTGGCGCTCGCGGACGCCCGCACTCGTTTCCCGCTGTCCGTCGACGCCTTCACGGATCTCCTGGACGGCGTCGAGATGGACGTCAGGGGAACGAGATTCGAGACCTTCGACGAGCTGGTCGTCTACTGCCGGGCCGTGGCGGGATCGATCGGCCGGCTATGCCTGGGCATCTTCGGCGCATCCGACATGGATCGTGCAATGCCGCTCGCCGACGACCTCGGCGTGGCGATGCAGATCACGAACGTACTCCGCGACGTCCGCGAGGACTACGCGCGCGGCCGGGTGTACCTGCCGGCCGAGGATCTGCGGCGGTTCGGATGCACCGATGACCTCGTGTCATCACCGCAGGATGCGTCAGCGGACCTGATCCGGTTCGAGGCGAGCCGCGGGCGAGAGTGGTTTGCGCGCGGGCTGGCCCTGCTGCCGTTCCTCGACCCGCGCTCGAAGGCCTGCGTCCGGGCGATGACGGGCATCTACCGCCGGATCCTGGTGCAGATCGAGCGCGATCCACGGCAGATCATGAGTCGACGCGTATCCCTTCCGGCCTGGGAGAAGGCGTGGGTCGCGGCGCGAAGCCTCGCGGGGGCGGGCGCGTGAGGGTCGCCGTCGTGGGCGGCGGCCTGGCCGGGATCGCCGCGGCGCTCTCGTGCGCGGACGGTGGCGCCGAGGTGACCCTGGTGGAGGTGCGCCCGCGGCTCGGAGGCGCTGCCTACTCGTTCGAGCGAGACGGGATGCTCCTCGACAACGGCCAGCACGTCTTCCTGCGCTGCTGCACCGCCTACCGGGCCCTTCTGGAGCGGCTCGGGACCTCTGAGGCGACGACCATGCAGGAGCGGCTGACGATCCCGGTGATCGCGCCCGGTGGCCGGGTCGAGTGGCTTCGCCGGGATGGGCTTCCCGCTCCTCTGCATCTCGCGGGGTCCCTGGCCCGGTATGGGCACCTGTCGCTCCGCGAGCGGGCCCGCGCCGCGCGCGCCGCGCTTCGCCTGTCGCAGCTCGACCTCGCCGACGAGGACCTCGACGCGCGGACGTTCGGCGCCTGGCTGGAGGAGCACGGGCAGTCGCCGGCCGCGACGGAGTCGCTCTGGAACCTGATCGCTTTGCCGACGCTGAACCTGCGGGCGGAGGAGGCATCGCTCGCGATGGCTGCGTTCGTCTTCCAAACCGGGTTGCTGCACGACCCCGCCGCGGGCGACGTGGGCTATGCCCGGCGCCCTTTGTCGGCGATCCACGGCGAGCCCAGCGCTCGCGCCCTTCGCGCGGCGGGCGTCGAGATCCGAACTGGGTGGCGCGCCGAGCGGATCGAGGCCGGTCCCTCGGGTGAGTTCACCGTCCGGGGCGCGGACGACGAGGTGTCCGCCGACTCCGTCATCGTCGCCCTGCCACCTGCTCGGGCGGCGGGCGTGCTGCCTGAGGGAACGCTCGACGATCCCGCTCGCCTGGACGGCCTCGGCACCTCCCCGATCGTGAACCTGCACATCGTCTACGACGGCCAGGTAACGGACTTCGATCTGGCCGCCGGCGTTCGCTCGCCCGTGCAGTGGATCTTCGATCGGACGCGCGAGAGCGGCGCTTCGAGCGGTCAGCACCTCGCGATCTCGCTGTCAGGCGCCGGCGAGGAGGCGCGGATGGGCCGCGATGAACTGTACGACCGCTACGTCCCGGCGCTCCGCGAGCTTCTGCCGCGGGCCCGCGATGCGCGGATCGAGCGGTTCGAGGTCGTGCGCGAGCACAACGCGACGTTCCGGGCGGCGCCCCGTGTCAACGGGCTTCGCCCCGCGGCTCGCACGAGAATCGACGGCCTGGCGCTCGCCGGCGCGTGGACCGCGACCGGGTGGCCGGCCACGATGGAGGGGGCGGTGCGCAGCGGGCTCACCGCTGCGCGCCAGGCACTGCGGCTCCGCGACCGGGCGCCGCTGGCGGAGGTTGCGGCGTGAGTCCCGCTCGCGGAGAGGGCCTCGTGCTCGCTGTGCCGCTGCGATTCGAGGCTCGCGCACTGCGGCGCGGAGCGCCCGGGGCGCAGATCGTCCGCACGGGGATGGGCCGGCGCCGCGCGCGAGGGGCCGCGGGCCGCATCGCCCACGCCCCGGGGAACGTCGTCGCCGTGACGGGCTTCGCGGGTGCGCTCTCCCCTGAGCTGGAGCCCGGTGACGTCGTGGTGGCCACCGAGGTGCGGGGGGCCGACGAGCCCGTCGAGTGCGCCGCCGCCGAGCTTGTCGCCTCGATGCTTCGCCGCGCCGGGCTGCGCGTCCACACCGGTCCGATCGTCTCGGCACCGCGTGTTGTCTTCGGCGACGAGAGGAGGCGGCTCGCCGCCACCGGCGCCCTCGCCGTCGACATGGAGTCGGCCTGGCTCGCGCGAGGCTGCGCCGGGCGGCCGTGGGCCGTGGTGCGAACCATCCTCGACACTCCCGACCGAGACCTGCATCGCCCGCTGGCGACCGCCACTGGGGCGATTCGCGCCCACCGGACGCTCGCGCGGGTGGGCGAGGCACTCGCCGGATGGAGCGAGGCGACCGGGTCGCGGAGAGTGGTGCTCGCCAACCCGCGCGCGTCGTGCGCCGGCGTGGAGCGGGCCATTCAGGTTGTCGAGCGGGCGCTGGAGCGCTACGGCGCACCCCTCTACGTCCGCCGCCAGATCGTCCACAACACGCATGTCGTCAGCGCCCTCGAGCAGCGCGGCGCGGTCTTCGTCGACGAGGTCGAGGACGTGCCCGAGGGCGCCCGCGTCGTCTTCTCGGCCCACGGCGTGTCGCCCGCGGTCCGCGAGGAGGCGGACGCCCGCGAGCTGGACGTGATCGATGCGACCTGCCCATTGGTCAGCAAGGTCCACGCCGAGGCCCGCCGATTCAGCCGGAGCGGCTACACGATCATGCTGGTCGGCCACGCCGGGCACGACGAGATCGAGGGCACCCTCGGCGAGGCCCCGGATGCGATCCGACTGGTCGAGGACATCCACGAGGCGCGAGAGGTGGACGCCGAGGACCCCGATCGCGTCGCCTATCTGACCCAGACCACGCTGGCCGTCGATGAGACCAGCGAGATCGTCGACACCCTTCGGGAGCGATTCCCGGGTTTAGCCGGCCCTCGGACCGACGACATCTGTTACGCGACCCAGAATCGCCAGGATGCGGTCCGCGCCCTCGCCCGCGAGTGCGACGCGATCCTCGTGGTTGGCTCCTCGAACTCCTCGAACTCGATGCGGCTGGTCGAGGTGGCCGAGCGGGCCGGATGCCGGGCGCACCTCGTGGATGGGATCGCGGACGTGGATCCCGCCTGGCTCACGGACGTGAGCACGGTCGGAGTGACCGCCGGAGCCTCCGCGCCCGAGCGAGTAGTGCACGACCTCGTAACCTCACTGACGGCTCTCGGCCCCCTCGAGGTCATGGAGAACGACGGGATCAGCGAAAATGTCCGCTTCGGCTTGCCGGCGGAACTGAAAGGATGATCGGCGATGGCCGTCCCACTGAGACAGAGCGTTAGGACCGCGACCTACCTCGCCCGCCAGCGCATCGCGCGGCGGGAGAAGTTCCCCCTCCTCGTGGAGCTCGAGCCGCTCTACCAGTGCAATCTGGCCTGCTCCGGGTGCGGCAAGATCCAGCACCCCGACCACGTCCTTCGCCGGCGGATGCCGGTCGACCAGGCGATTGCGGCGATCGAGGAGAGTGGGGCGCCCATGGTGTCGATCGCCGGCGGCGAGCCGCTCATCCACCCGGAGATCGACGAGATCGCCCGCCAGCTCATCCAGCGCAAGAAGTTCGTCTACCTGTGCACGAACGCGGTACTCATGGAGAAGAAGCTCGACCTCTTCGAGCCCTCCCCCTACTTCGCCTGGGCGATCCACCTGGACGGACTGCGCGAGCGCCACGACGCGTCGGTGGAGCGCGAGGGCGTGTTCGACAAGGCGGTCTCGGCCATCAAGGCCGCGAAGGCTCTTGGATTCCGGGTGACCACGAACACGACGTTCTTCACCCACGACTCCCCCGAGACAGTGCGCCAGGTACTCGACTTCATCAACGATGAGCTCGAGGTCGACCAGATGATGATCTCGCCGGCCTACGCCTACGAGAAGGCGCCAGATCAGGACCACTTCCTGGGCGTGAAGGAGACACACAAGCTGTTCAGCGCCGCCTTCGCCGACGGCCGGCGCAAGAAGTGGCGCCTGAACCACACGCCGCTGTTCCTCGACTTCCTCGAGGGCAAGGTCGACTACCAGTGCACAGCGTGGGGCATTCCGAGCTACGGGGTCTTCGGCTGGCAGCGCCCCTGCTACCTCATGTCCGACGGCTACGCGAAGACCTACAAGGAGCTCGTCGAGACCACGGAGTGGGAGAAATACGGCCGCGGCCGCGACCCGCGCTGCGACAACTGCATGGCGCACTGCGGGTATGAGCCCACCGCCGTCCTCGAGACCACCAAGTCGTTCAAGCAGTCGATCCGCGCCGCGTTCAGCCAGTAGGGGCTCCGATCTCAAGGGCGATGTCGCGGCAAGACATCGACATCGTGCGCGACCAGTACGAGGCCACGAACGAGCGGGACTTTCCGCGTGCTATGAGCCATTACGCGGAGGATGTAGAGCTGGTGGTCCACCCAGAGGCGTCTCTGGAGCGCGGGACCTTCAGCGGCCGCGAGGAAGTGGGCGGGTGGTTCGGCCGGTGGTTCGGCGCGTTTGAGCAGGGCTATCGCTTCGAGATCGAGGAGGCGCGCGACCTGGGCGGCGTCATCCTGCTCGTGGCCAGCCACCATGGGCGTGGGCGAACGAGCGGCGCCGAGGTCCACGGGCAGGTGGCGTACCTGTACACGGTTCGCGACGGCAAGATCGTTCGTGCGGAGTTCTATCCGGGCCGGGACGAAGCCCTTCGGGCCGCGAGGGTGCGGGAGTAGCGTCAGGCAGGCTCGGCCGGAGGTGCGACTCCGGCGCGGCTCGGCCTGCCTCGGAGCCCCCTCCACGCCATCCCCAGGGTGAGGCGCGCCATCGAGCGGCCCAGCGACTCGAAGCGGCCGATCACCTGGTCGAGCGCCTCGGCGAAGCGATCGATTTCCTCCTCGGCGATCACCAGCGGAGGGAGCGCCTTGACGACGTTCATGTGGTGGCCGGCGACCTGGGTGAGGATGCGGTGGTCGCGGAACAGGGGCACCACTAGGAGTTGCGCGGCAAGTCCCGGTTGCCGGCGCTCCACGGAGTCCCAGATCCGCCGCCCCGCGCCACCCGCCGGCGGGCCGAGCTCGATCGCCCACATCAGGCCCAGAGCCCGAACATCGGCGACGACTTCGTGGCGCTCGGTCAGCGACCGCGTGCGCTCCAGCAGGCGATCGCCGAGAATACGAGCTCGCTCGACGAGGCCTGCGTCGTCGATCTCCGACAGGGTGGCCAGCGCCGCGGCCGCTGCGAGGTCGTTCTGGCCGAAGGTGGATCCGTGGGCGACGGAGCGCTCCATCGAGTCGAAGACCGCGTCGAACACTGCCCGCGAGCTGAGGATCGCGCCCACGGGCACGTAGCCGCCGGAGAGCGCCTTCGAGATCAGGATCATGTCCGGGTCGAGACCCCAGTGCTCCAGGGCGAGGAAGCGTCCCGTTCGCCCGAGCCCGGTCTGTACCTCGTCGACGCAGAAGATCGTCCCGTGCTTGCGGCAGAGCTCCTGGGCCTCCGGGAGGTAGTCGGGCGGAGGGATCACAACTCCCTTTCCCTGCACGGGCTCCACGAGGAAGGCGGCGACGTCGTCGCTCGCGAGCTCGCGCCGCAGTGCGTCGAGATCGCCGAACGGGATCGCGTCGCAGCCGGGTAGGAACGGCCCGTAGCGCTCGCGGAATTCCGGGTTTCCGTTCACCGACAGCGCGCCCATCGTGAGCCCGTGGAAGCCGTGGTCGCAGTACAGGATTCGCGGCCGTCCCGTGGCCGCGCGGGCCATCTTGATCGCGCCCTCGACGGACTCCGCACCCGAGTTCGTGAGCAGCGCGGTGTCCACCGAGGCCGGCGCGCGTCGCAGAAGCTCCTCCGCGAGCACACCCGGCAGCACGGTGACGCCAAGCTGGGGAAGGCTGGCCGTGCCCGCGGCGAGCACGCGCTCGAGCTGGTCCCGCACCGCCGGGGGGTTTCGGCCGAGGGCGAACACGCCGTAACCCGACAGGAGGTCGAGATAGCGATCGCCCTTCGAATCGACCAGGTACGCTCCCTCCCCTCCGATCCAGTCACGATCGAATCCGATCGTCCGCAGTACGCGGACCATCTGGCGGTTCAGGTGCCGGTAGTGGAGGTCGAGGGCCTCCCCGGGCCGCTCGGCCAGGATCTCCGCGACGTCGATGCTGGGGCGCGTCATCGCCCGGATGGTTCCAGAAGGCGAGCCGGGCGCGTAGATTGCCCGCGGGCGATCACCCCATGCCGCGTGCGATCAAACCAGTCACCGTCTCAGTCGAGGTCCCGACCGATCGCGAGGAGGTCTATGCCTTCCTCGACGTGCTCGCCAACCACGAGCCGTTCACGGATCACATGATGGTGGACTGGGAGCTCTCCGGCCCGCGCGCCGGAGTCGGCGCCACCGCGACCGCGAAGGTCCGGGCGCCGGGCTCCAACGAGATCATCGAGATCAAGCTGGTCGAGGCGGACCGGCCGCGCCGAATCGTGGAGGAGTCCCTCAGCGCGGGCGGCAGGCGGCGAACGCGCGGGACCTACACGCTCGAGGAGCTGCCGGAGGCTGGGACCCGCATTTCGTTCGAGCTCGCGTGGCTGGAGGCGCCGCGCAACGAACGGATGGTGCCCCCGCTGATCCGGGCATTTATGCGCCGCGCGAACGGCAGGGCGATGCGGCGCCTCGCCAAGCTCCTCCGCGACCGCTAGCTACAGGCCCAGTCCCCGCACGCCTCGCTCGTCCCAGCCAAGGTGGTGGGCGACCTCGTGCCGGACAGTGCGCTGCACCTGCGCGCGGAGGAGGTCCCGGTGGTGTCCGAAGTCGCGTTCGAGGGTGTCCTGGTAGATGACGATCCGGTCCGGATAGCCGTCGCGGGCGATGGTGCCGCCGATGTAGTGGCCGTAGGCACCGTGCTCCTCGCCGCGATCGGACACGATGACCGGAGTGTGCTTGAGCACCGCCCGGAAGTCCTCGGGCAGGTCGTCGAGCGCATCCATGACGAGCTCGTCGAACTCGGTGGGTGCCCGATCGGGCGGCGGCAGGGAGGCGAGCGTCTCGCTACGCGTGACCAGGCGCTGAAAGTCCGGCTCGGGCATCTCCCTGCCGATCAGGGCCACCGTGACCCATGCGGTGACGAGCACGATCGCGAGCCCACCCACCACCATCACCACCAGGTCGTCGAGCCCTCCCAGCGAGGGTGGGTTGAGGAGCAGCACGACGAGACCCAGGAGCAGAGCCGTCAGAGCGGCGGCGCGAAGGGGCGGTCCGATGGCTTCCTTCATGGTGTGGTGGCGCGGACCTTTAGCTCCGCGAGTCGCAGGTGCTGTCCATAGGTCCTGAGCTTAGGGCTCGGATTCCGCCAAGCGCCTGAGATTGCGGAGGCTCTCGCCGAGCGCCATCGCCAGTCGCGGGCGGGTGAGTGCGACGTCGAGCACAAGCCCGAGTGGTCCCCCGCGTGTCTCGTAGGTCAGCTCCATCGTCAACTGCGTTCCCGAGTCCGTCTCGACGAGGCGCTCGCGGCGCACCGCCGACGTGGTCAGCGGCGGTTGAAGTCGCACGGCTCGCGTATAGGGCGCGAACGCTTCGGTGACCTCGAGCTCGCCATCCACAGTCCGGCGCCGAAAGGTCATTACCTGCGTGCAGGAGGCGGCGGGGCGGTCGAGCAATCCGCTGGCGTCTTCGACCGCGACCAGCCCGGCCTCCCACTTCGGCAGCCACTCTGGATCGACGAGGACCCGCCACACCGTGCTGGCGGGGGCGCGGACGACGATGTTCCTCTCCAAACGGGCCATCTCCCGCCCGATTATGGGCGCCGGGCGGCTACTCGGTGGAGATGTTCGGGTCGGCCTGGACCCTGTGCGGAACGATCATCAGGAAATGCTGCGGGGCGGCTGCCGCCAGAGCGAGGATGCGCTTTGCCTCGTCGTCCTGGCCGGTGGCCCGCAGCTCGTCCGCGTAGTGCCCCAGGAGATCGTCGATGTCCAGGAGGCCCTCGTCGTCTAGATCGGCGAGCTCCACCTTGGCGCCCTCGCCCAGGCGCCGCCGGATCGCGTCGGAGTCGAGGTTCCACTCCGGGTTCACGCGAACGTAGACGCGTCCGCCGGTCATGCCGGCGCACGCCCAGGGGCCGATGTCGCCCATGACCACGGCGCGGCCCGACGTCATGTACTCGAACGCGAAGCCCTTAGCGTTCGCGCGATCGACGATGCAGCCCCGCGAGTCGTCGAGTGGCTCCTCGGGCTCGCCGCCGAGCACCACGTCGGCGCCCGAGAGGCGGATGCAGAACCGCGAGTCGGCCGACCCCTGAACGAACAGGCGCCCGCGCTGCGCCCCGTAGGCGAAGGACTTGCCGACGGAGCCGTTCACGCGGCGCCCCTCGGCGTTGGTGCCCTTCAGGATCGAGACGGTTCCCCCCAGCATGGTCTTGGCGACTCCGTCCTGGGCCCCGCCCTCCACGCGGATCACGAGACCCCAGGCGTTGAATGCGCCGAGTCCCTGGCCAGCGACCGAACCGCCGTTGAAGCTCAGCTCCGCGAGGACGTCGGCCGGGTCGCCGGCGGGCGCCGCATCGTAGATCCGCGCGCGCGAGATGGCACCGGCGAGCTCGGTGCCGAGCACGCGGTCGTGGGAATCGATCGCGCGGGCAGAGTCCTCCTGAACCGGACCCTCCGTGAATACCTTCCCGGCGAGACCCGCCAGGCGGCCGGACAGCTCCTTGGGCTCCATGCGGATCGGCCGAGCGCGGACCAGCCCGGCCTCGGCGCGAGCCTCCGCGGCCACGAGCTCCTCCTCGCCCACCGGCATGTCGATCGGCTCGAGGTCGAGGAACTCCTCGAGGGGAGTGATCAGCTCGGCGAGGTCCAGCTCCTTGGCGTGGGAGATCTGCTCCAGCAGGTCGTAGCGGCCTACGAGGTCCTGTGCGCGCTCGTAGCCCAGCGATGCCACCACGCGCTTGACCTCCTCGCCCATCGACTCGAAGAAGCGGGCGCAGCTCTCGGCGGCCGAGCTCACATGCTGAGGCGTGAACTTCTTCAGCCCGTGCTCCTGCGCCTGCTCGACCGTCTCGATCTGGGTCGCGATGCCAACGTGGCAGGTGTCGAGCTGGCAGCCGCGGCAGATGGTGCAGCCAAGCGAGACCATGGCCAGCGTGCCGAACGCCACCCGGTTGGCGCCCATGCAGTGGAGCTTCACGATGTCGTGGGCGTGGCGGTAGCCGCCATCGGCCCAGATCTCCACGCGATTGCGGATTCCGGCCTCCATCAGCGCGCGGTGCACGGCGCGGGTGCCGATGTCCGACGGCAGCCCGACGTGGCGCAGTGCGTGCTGGCGCGCGGCGCCCGTGCCGCCCTCGAAGCCCGACAGCGTGATGATGTCGGCGCCCGCCTTCGCAATCCCAAGGCCGATCGTGCCGACGTTTGGAACGACCGGGACCTTGACCGAGACGCGGAGGTCAGGGTTGACCGTCTTCAGCTCGTCGATCAACTCGGCGAGGTCCTCGATCGAGTAGAGGTCGTGGTTGTTCGAGGGCGAGATCAGGTCGGTCCCCGGCGAGGCGTTACGCGCCGCGGCGACCTTCTCGGAGACCTTCTTGCCCGGTAGGTGTCCACCCTCGCCGGGCTTCGCGCCCTGGCCGATCTTGATCTCGGCGACGTATGAGGAGTTCAGCATCTCGGCCGAGACGCCGAAGCGGCCCGATGCGACCTGCTGGCCCCGCCATTTGCGGTACTTGCCGTACATGTCGCGGATCTCGCCGCCCTCGCCGTTGATGCAGAGGATGTTGATCGCCTTCGCGGCCTCCGCGTAGGCGCGGAAGGCCGGCTCAGACTGCGAGCCGAAGCTCATCGAGGAGATCACGATCGGGTAGTCATGGTGGCCGACGGAAGCGTCGACCGAATCCGGATCGACCGGATCGCGATCGGAGCGCAGCGCCATGATGTGGCGCATCGAGATCGGGCTCTCGGCCTCCAATGAGCGGACCTTCTCCGAGTATTCGTCGTAGTCGGAGGTGCCGTTCGCCGCCGCGATCGCAGCCTTGTAGACCTTTGGGTAGAACCGGAATGTCTTCGCCGGCTTGGCGTCGCCGTCGGCGGTGAGGATCTTGAAACGCGCGTCCGTGTCGCCGTCGAGGTCGCCGAATCCCACGCCGCCCCGCTCGGACGCCGCATAGGTCTCGGTCTGGAGGATCTCCGCGAGCTCGGGCTTGACGCCGATCGACGAGAACTGGCGCGCGTAGCCGCGGACCTCGTGGATCCCGATCGTCGAGATCACCTTCTCGATCCCCTTGCGCAGCGCCGCGCACAGGTTCGAGACGTCCTGGTCGTAGTCCTCCACGCAGATCACCTCGACCATCACGTACGGGCAGACCCCGTTGGCGCCGAGGCCGAGCGCCATGACCACGTCGTGGACGTTGCGGATCGCCGCCGAGCGCAACACGATCGAGCAGCGCCGGCGCAGGTTCTCCTCGCCGGTCTCCCCCACGCTCAGCTGCTTCAGCGCCTGGTCGACCGCGGAGGTCGCCAGATGGGGGTCGAGGTAGCGGCGCTCGCCGTCGAAGACGGTGCGGTCAGTGAGCACGAGTAGCTCGGCGCCCTGGCGGACGCACTTGACCGCTTCCTGCTTGATGCGCTCGATCGCGCCGTGGGTGGTTTCGGATTCGAGCAGGGCGATGTCGATCGCGGCGGCCCGGTCCCGGAACTCCTCCCACAGGTCCTCGAGCAGGTAGGTCTTGTGCTCGCGGGCGATCTTGCGGTACACGGAGTCGCCGAGCGGGGCCAGATCGTGGTGCCCGCCCAGGATCACGGGAAACGACGTCTCGATCGTCCGGGTGTCGGTGCCGGGGGAGCCGATCGAAGGCCGCCGGCCGAAGACCGCGCGCGTCGAGAAATGCTCGATCTCGCGCTCGCGATCGATCGCGGGATTCGTCACCACGGCGACCGTCTCCTTGAAGTAGTCGGCGAGGTTCTGGCGCTCGGGCGAGAGCGCCGCCAGCGGCCCGTCGTAGCCCAGGGAGCCGATGGGCTCGGCGCCGTTTGACGCCATCTGCTGGCAGAGCTTCACGTCGTCGCGCTGCCAACCGAAGCCGGCGAGGATGCGGTCCTCGACCTTGACGGGTTCCGATGGCCCGGCCGCCGTGTATCCCGGGATCTCGGTGCCCTCGAGCGGGCCGCCTGTTTCGAGCGCCCGATCGTAGGGCGCCGTCTGGGAGGCGCCGGTGCGCTCGAGCCAGCGCTCGGCGACGGTGCGCTGCATCCGCCAGTGCTCGTGGAGCTTCGAGGCGCGGCGCTCACGATCGATCGTGACCATGTACTTCTCGCCGGGGGCGAGCGGCTTGGGCTCCGAGACCATCTCCTCGCAGCCGACGACGCCGGGCTCCGAGCTGAAGATGTAGTCGTCAGGCGTCTCGATCTTCCACAGCGGCCGCAGGCCCAGGGCGTCCGCCGAGAAGACGCACTCGTCGTCGTGGCGCGCGATCAGCGCCACCGGCCCCTGGGCGAACGGCCCGAAGGTCTCGCGCAGGTACATGTAGAACGGCTGGAGGTCCTCGGGCAGTGAGCGGATCTCGTCGACGATCGGCGGCACGACGGCCTCCATCGCCTCCGCAAGCGACAACCCCTCCACCCGGATCAGGTGGTCGACGACGCGGTTCAGGTCCTGCGAGTCGGAGTTGCCCGGCGCGATCTGGATGCCGAGCATGCGGGCCTCCTGGCGCAGCTGCTCGATCGTGTTGATCTCGCCGTTGTGGCCGAGGATCGTGAACGGCTGCACCCGCTTGAACGACGGCCAGGTGTTGGTGGAGTAGCGGTTGTGGCCGAAGCAGCCGATGGTCTCGAAGCGCTCGTCTCGGAGGTCGGGGTAGTACTCGGCGAGCACGCTGGGCGCACCCATCACCTTGTAAACGCAGGTCGAGGCCGAGAACGACGCCAGGTGCAGGCCCAGCTCGGTCTCGAGCGCGACCATGAGGTCGAAGGCGAGGCGATCGCGGCGCTTCACGTCCGGGAGCAGCCCCGCCACCTGCCAGAAGTGGGGCTCCTCCTCCCGCGCGGTGGCTCCCAGCGCCTGGGAATCGACCACGCCCAGGCGCTCGGCGAGGATCCGGAAGCCGCCGCGACCGAGGATCTCGCGGGCGTCGTGGCGCGTCTTCTCGACGTCGCTGGAGCGCTCGATGAACACATGGGCTACCGCGAATGCCGGGTCGAGTGAAAGCGCCGGGTTGTGACCGCCCGAGCGAACCTCCTCGGCCCAGACCTTGCGCGGGATGTCGACCAGGATGCCGCAGCCATCGCCCTCGCCGTCGATGTTGCCGGCGCGGTGGAGCATCTTCTGGAGGTTGCCCAGCGCCAGCTCGACGGGCGCGCCGCTGGGCGTGGCGTCCTTGCGCACGGAGGCATAGATCGCGCAGGCGTCGCGGTCCTCGACGCTGGGCGGCGAGACGCGCGGCCGGTACGCCCTCTCTGGCGAGAAGCGTCCCTGCTCTTCGGGCAGCGGCGATGAACT
>JBJMKM010000099.1:0-72072 GCA_045805825.1 Solirubrobacterales bacterium | reverse complement strand
CCATCGACGTCTGGATGCAGCACCCGACCCAGCGCTTTCTTCGACAGCCCGCATTCGAGTCGCTTCGGCGCTGGACGGGCCAGCAGATACCGGACGACGAGATTCCAATCGAGATGACGCTTGCGGCGATGGATTCCGCGGGGATCTCGTTCGGGCTGCTGAGCGCGTGGCATTCCCCCGAGGGTGTCTTGATCTCAAACGACGACGTCGCCGGTTGGGCAGCCGAGCACCCCGATCGGTTCGCCGGCATCGCCGCCGTCGATCTGGCGAAGCCCATGGAGGCGGTCCGTGAGCTTCGGCGCTGCGTCAACGACCACCGCTTCGTCGGGCTTCGCGTGATCCCCTGGCTGTGGGAGTCGCCGCCGACCGACCGCCGCTACTACCCGCTGTATGCGGCATGCGTCGAGCACGGGGTGCCGTTCTGCACGCAGGTCGGGCACACCGGACCCCTGCGGCCATCCGAGACCGGGAGGCCGATCCCCTACATCGACCAGGTCGCGATCGACTTTCCAGAGCTCGTGATCGTCTGCGGGCACATCGGCTATCCCTGGACCGAGGAGATGGTGGCCGTCGCGCGCAAGCACGAGAACGTCTACATCGACACCTCCGCCTACACGTCGAAGCGCTATCCGCCGGAGCTGGTGCGCTACATGCAGAGCCGAAGCGGCAGGCGCAAGGTCATGTTCGGGTCGAATTTCCCGATGATTGCGCCCGAGGCGGCGCTGGCGGATCTCGGAGCGCTCGGACTCGACGACGAGGGCAGGGATCTCTTTCTCGCCGAGAACGCTCGTCGAGTGTTCGGCCTCGATCGCGACGGCTCCGCGCCGTAGGCGCGGCAGAGCGCATCGGCGTCGTGCGGACGGCCTCAGCCGGCCAGCGGATCCGGCCGGCACGGTTGGTTTCGCAGCGTGTCGCAGCCGGGAAGCGGGGCATGGGCCCTCGCCTTCGGCACCACCCCGACGACGAACCGCGACGGGTGCTTGGCGTCGTGGAGCACGGTGTTCGTCGCCGGGTCGAGCACCGGCTTGAACGCCCAGAAGCCCGTGTGGCCGGTCGGCGCCTCGATCCAGATCCGCAGGCGCGATCCCTTGCGGAAGGTGTGGGCGAACGGGAACACCTCGAGGCGCATGCGGGTCGGCCGGCCCGGGACGAGCGCCTTGGCATCCTTGCGCAGGTGGGTCTGGTAGGGCCGCAGACTTGTCGAGCGCTTGGGGTTCAGCTTGCGGTGCGAGGCGCGCAGCCAGCCGCGCTGGACGTAGGTCTCCTCGCCGTCGGGCCTGACCTCGGTGACGGTCGCCTCGAGATCGGTGTCGGAGGCCGTCGATTTGAGCCAGAGATCGAGGCTGGCGGGACCGGCGAGCACCTTGTCGTGCCTTAGCCGCGGGCTGGTGTAGGCGAGCGACCCGCCCGGCGGGACCGGCCCCTTCCAGGTGAGCTGCCCTGCGGAATGGCCACCCTCGGTCGGTCCCGGCTCGGTCACGTCCGGGGCCGGACGCGGATACGCGTAGCTGTCGCTGCCCCCGTGCGACCCGGGCCTGTCGTCGGACATCCGCCCGCCGGAGTGGAAGTAGAACTCGCGCGGCCGGACCCCGAGCTTCAGCGAGTTGCGGTCGAGACGTCCACCGTCCTCCAGCCCGGCCATCCCCGCCCGTCCTTGTACTGGGAGAAATCGAGCCGCGCGATCGTCCGAGCCCGCAGGGGGGCGGCCAGTGCCCTGGGCCCGAGTGCGACGGCGGCGCCGGCAGCGGCACCTGCCGCGAGCAGGTCGCGCCGGGTCAGTCCGCCCCTCACCGTCCGGATTCTCACGTTCCGGCGATAGCGCCGCAAGGCGCAAGCCGGTTGAGCCAGCTCGATTCGGGAAGCTGCGAACCAGTGGTGACCTGCGACAAGCTCTCCATCTACCTGAACGACCACCTCGCCGGGGCAACGCTCGGCTTGGAGCTCGCGAAGCGAAGCCGGGCGAGCAACAGGGGAACGCCGCTGGGCGACTTCCTCGACCGCCTCGCCCGCGAGATCGCGGAAGATCGCGAGACGCTGAAGAGCTTGATGGCGGAACTGGGGATTCGATCCGACCCCGTCAAGACCTACGGGGCCTGGGCGGCGGAGAAGGTCGGCCGCCTGAAGCTCAACGGACAGCTGCGCGGCTACTCGCCGCTCAGCCGACTGGTCGAGCTCGAGGGCCTGAAGGCGGGTATCAACGGCAAGCGGTCCATGTGGGGAGCGCTGGAGCGCGTCCTCGGTACTGACTCACCGGGCTTCGACTTCGCGGAGCTGGCGAGCAGGGCGGATCGCCAGGAGGCCGAGGTCGAGGAGCACCGCCTCGCGGCCGCGGAAGTGGCGCTCGCGCGCTCCCGAGCCGCCTGAGCACATAGCCTGGCGGCTGCGGTGAGCGCCAAGCTCTACTCGATCTCCGTCTCCCACCCGGCGCGCGCCGCGGGCCTCATGCTCCAGCGCAAGGGCATCGAGTGCGAGATCGTCAATCTCACGCCGGGGTCGCAGCGCGTACTGCTGCGCCTACGGGGTTTTCCCGACGGCACGGTCCCGGCGATGACGATCGACGGGCGCAAGGTGCAGGGCTCGCTCGAGATCTCGCGGGCGCTGGAGGAGCTGAAGCCCGATCCGCCGCTGTTTCCCGCCGATTCCGAGAAGCGAGCCGCCGTGGAAGAGGCAGAGCGCTGGGGCGACGCTGTCCTGCAGTCGGTGCCGCGCAACCTGTTTCGCTGGTGTCTCGCGCGCGACGGCGAAGCACGCCGGGGGCTGGCCGAGGCGACCAAGACGCCGGCGCCCGCCCTCGTCAAGCACGTGATGAAGCCGGTCGCCTGGTACTTCGCTCGCATCGTCTCGGGAGCGACCGACGAGACGGTCCGGGCTCAGCTCGCCGCGCTCCCCGAGTACCTCGACCATGTGGACGGGCTCATCGCCGAGGGCGTCATCGGCGGCGAGGAGCCGAACGCGGCCGACTTTCAGATCGCGACCACCGTCCGGGTGCTGCTGAACTACTCCCAGCTTCGGCCGCTGATCGAGCCGCGACCGGTGGGCGAATTGGCGATGCGGATCGTCCCGCGTTTCGGAGGCGAGCTGCCCGTGAAGCTCCCGCCCGAGTGGATTCCGTCTCCGGGGTAGTCCGGCTCAGCCGCTGGGTTCGCTCTGAACCGGCTCGGGAGCGGAGGCGGGATCGCTTCCTTTTGCCTTCGCCACGCCGTGAAGGTTGGCGGCGAGGTCACGAAGCTCCTCGATCACGCGGTCACGCCGGTCGAGCATGCGCTCGACCTGCGTCTCGAGCTCGCGGACCCGCGCGTCGGCCGCCTCGCGGATCACCCGCGCGTCGCGCTCGGCCGCCTCGCGGATCTCCCTTGCCTCGGCCTCCGCTGCGGCGCGCATTTCGCGCGCCTCCGCGGATGCGGCATCCCGAAGGTTGTCCGCTTCCTTGGCCGCCTCCTGGATCCGGTCGTCGGCTCGTGCGCGTGAGCGGGTGGTGGTCTCCTCCGCGACCTTGCGACCCTCCTCGAGCAGCGCTCGGTGCTCGCTTCTCACTTCCTCCAGCGCGGCCTTGATCGCCGACTCCGGCGCGGCCGTGATCTGAAGCTCGGCGATCAGGTTGTTGACCCGGCTGACGTAGCGGTCGACCTCCTCGCGGTCATAGCCGCGGATCGCGCTCGAGAAGCTCGCATCGCGAACGGCCGCGATCTCCGCATCGGGAACGCGGGTACGGATTCCCCCGCTCCTGGGCAGGTTTTGCGGTTGCCTCCTCGCCTCGATGCTTCGCACCGTAGCGGAGGAGGCACCGCCGTCGCGTTAGATGGCTTGCGCCGAGATCGCAGTCAGGCATGCGAGTGAGCGGGTGCCGTCGTGCCTTTGGGCCCCCGTCCATGTCGCGATTCGCTCGACGCGTATACAGCCCGGAACCCCTCGCGCCAGCTCGCATAACGCGGTTCCCAGCCCAGCTCGCGCTTTGCCTTCGCGTTCGATGCGGCCGTGGCCTCGGTTCCCATGAGTGCCGCGGCCTCGCCTGCGATCATGCGCGCGACCCAGCGAGGGAAGTGACGGGGCGGCTTCGCTCCCAGCGCCTCGGCGTACACAGGCAGCCACTCACGCGCCGGAGCGGGCTCGTCGTCGACGATGTTGTAGATGGCGGGGCCGTCGTGCTCGAGAGCGATGACGGTGGCCGCGGCGGCGTCGTCCAGGTGGATCCAAGAGGTATATCCGCCTCCGTCGCCCACGATCGGGAACTGCCGCTTTCGCACCGGCTCGATCAGTCCGTCGTTGGCGGCGCCATAGAAGACGCCGTATCGCAGCACGATTCCGCCGGCTTCGGTGACCGCCTCCTCGAGATGGCGCATGGCGGCAATGGACTCGCGCATCGACGCCGGGGGATCGAGGTTGGGCTGATCGTCCTCGGTCTTCACCGGACCGCCGTCACGTGCGTGTCGGTAGCTCGCGAAGCTCTGGGCGACGAACCTGTGCACGCCGGCCTCGCGCGCGGCGGCGAGCAGCGCGTCGGTGCCCTCGGTCCGCAGGCGGTTCGTCTGGGCGAAGGTGCGGTCGAAGTTCCTGGTGAACTTCGCATCCGCCAGTGCGGTCGCCTGGTGCACGATCGCATCGGGCGCGGCGCCGAGAACGGACTTGCGCACGGCGCGAGGGTCCAGAAGGTCGAGCTTGACGGGCTTCGCGCCGAGGTTTCGCACGCGCTCGGCGCTCTCAGGCGAGGTCGAGGTGCCGATCACCTCGTGGCCGCGATCGATCAGCTGTGAGACGAGCCGGGTGCCGATGGCACCGCTTGCTCCGGCGACAAAGACTCGCATCGGGTTCTCCTTTCGTCACATTCCCGCGATTTCGCGGGTCTATTGCTATGACCCAATGCAACGGAGGAATGTGACGATGGATCAGCGCGATTTTCTGGCGGAGCAGTTCGAGGACCACCGGACCCACCTGAAGGCTGTTGCCTACCGGATGCTCGGCTCCATGAGCGAAGCGGACGACGCCGTGCAGGAGGCGTGGATCCGGCTGAATCGCTCGGACGCCGACGAGATCGAGAACCTCGGCGGCTGGCTGACCACCGTCGTCGCCCGGATCTCGCTCAACATGCTGCGCTCCCGCAAGACCCGGCGCGAGGAGCCGATGGATCTGCGCATGCCGGAGCCGATCGTCGACCCCGTCGACGGACCCGATCCCGAGCACGAGGCGATCCTTGCCGACTCGGTCGGCCTGGCGCTCCTCGTCGTCCTCGAGACGCTCTCGCCCCCGGAGCGGCTCGCGTTCGTCCTCCACGACATGTTCGGCGTGCGGTTCGAGGAAATCGGTCGGATCCTCGACCGCTCGGAGCAGGCGGCGCGCCAGCTCGCGAACAGGGCGCGCAAGAAGGTCCACGCCGCGCCCACCGAGCCCGACCCGGATCTCGACGCTCAGCGGGAGGTCGTCGATGCGTTCCTCGCGGCTTCGCGCGAGGGCGATTTCGAGGCGCTGGTCGCGGTGCTCGACCCGGACGTGGTGTCGCGGGGCGATCTCGGACGCGGCAGGCCAATGCGCGAGGCCCATGGCGCCGAGGCGGTCGCTTCCAACGCGCTCGCGTTCCGGGGACTCGGGCTGGAGGTGCGGCCGGCGCTCGTCAACGGAACCGTGGGAGCTGTCTCGTTGCGTGACGGAAAGCCGTTCTCGATCGGCGCGATCACGGTGAAGAACGGCAAGATCGTCGAGATGGACTTCTTCGCCGACCCCGCGCGCCTGGCCCAGATCGACCTGACGATCCTCGACGACTGACAGGAGTCCACGCCCCAGTATTTGGTGTTAGTATTGCTAACGTGAAATCCGAGGTCGCGCCGCGTCGTCCCTACCGCATGGCGGCCCGCGCCGAGGCCGCCGCTGCGACGGGAGAGCGCATCCTCGACGCGGCGGTGGAGGCGTTCTGGGAAATGCCCGGCGAGCAGATGTCGCTGGAGGAAGTCGCCCGCCGTGCCGGTGTTTCGGTGCAGACCGTGATCCGGCGGTTCGGTGGCCGCGCCGGCCTGATGGCCGCCGCCGGGGAGCGTGAGGCCGCACGGGTGAGCGAGCAGCGCGGGCTGGCGCCTGTGGGCGACGCGCCGGGCGCCGTCCGGATCCTCGTCGACCACTACGAGGAGACGGGCGACCGCGTCCTGAAGATGCTCGCCGAGGAACCACGCGTCCCCGAGCTGCGCGAGCTCGCCGACCGGGGCCGCGAACTCCACCGTCAATGGTGCGCTCGCGTGTTCGCCCCCGCCTTGAACGGCCTCGGCGGGGTGGACCGGCAACGCCGGCTCGCCCAGCTCGTGGCGATCTGCGACGTCTACACCTGGAAGCTCCTTCGCCGCGACGGCGGGCTCAGCCGGCGCCAGACGGAGCTCGCGATGGTCGAGCTGCTGGAACCGGTGCTGGAGGGATCCTGATGGCGCGAATCCTCACTTACACGTCGCCCGCCCGCGGGCACCTCTTTCCGATCGTCCCGGTCCTCGAAGAGCTTCGCTCGCGCGGCCACGAGGTGACCCTCCGCACGCTCGCCTCCCAGGTAGATGCGATGCGCGCGATCGGCTTCGACGCGGCGCCGATCGACCCGGCGATCGAGGCGGTCGAGCACGACGACTACGGTGCCCGGACGCCGCTCGGTGCCCTGAAGCGCTCGGTCCGCACCTTTGGCGAGCGAGCGAAGCACGACGGCAGCGACCTCCGGCGTGCGATCGACGACGTGCATCCGGACGCGCTGCTCGTCGATGTCAGCTGCTGGGGAGGCTGGGCGATCGCGGAGAGTTGGGGTGGACCTTGGGCCGCATGGTGCCCGTACCCGCTGCCGATCCCTTCCCACGATGCGCCGCCCTTTGGCCTCGGTCTGCCTCCCGCGCGCGGACCGCTCGGCCGACTGCGCGATCGGCTGCTTCGCCCGCTGACCTTCGCACCCCTCGAGCGAATGGTGGGATCGGCCGCGAACGAGGTTCGCGACCACGTCGGGCTTCGCCCCATCACCGACGCCGAGGACCTGTTCACCAGGCCGCCGCTTCTCATGTACACAACGGCGGAGCCGTTCGAGTATCCGCGCTCCGACTGGCCGCCGAACGTGCGGCTTGTCGGTCCGTGTGATTGGGATCCCCCCGCCGAGCCACCGGCCTGGCTCCAAGAAATCGAGGAGCCGATCGTCCTGGTGACCACCTCATCCGAGTTCCAGGACGATGGCCGCCTCGTGCGCGTCGCGCTTGACGCGCTCGCGGGCGAGCCGGTGCACGTCGTCGCGACGCTTCCATCGGCGGACACGAGCGCCATCGAGCCGACGCCGAACTCGCACGTCCTGCCGTTCGTGCCTCACGCCGCGATCCTCGATCGCGCGGCCTGCGCGATCACCCACGGCGGCATGGGCGCGACGCAAAAGGCGCTCGCGCGCGGGGTCCCGGTGTGCGTCGTTCCGTTCGGGCGCGACCAGCTCGAGGTCGCGCGTCGGGTGGAGGTTGCCGGGGCCGGGAGCCGGCTTCCGGCGAAGCGGCTCAATCCGGGGCGGCTTCGCAACGCAGTGAAGGAGGCGATGGGACGCGCGGAGGGAGCAAGTCGGGTCGCCGACGCCTACCGCGCCACCGGGGGAGTGGCGGCGGCCGCGGACTCGTTCGAGGAACTGCTCCGTCTGCGCCTGCCGGCCCTACAACGCGCGCCTAAAAACACCATGCCGAGGGTGCCCTGAGGCGGTAGGGTGGGATGTGAGTCCAAGGACGGGGGGGTCGAAGATGTTCAAGCGGTTGGGATGGGTCGGGGCCATTGCCCTTGCGGTGCTGTCGTTCGCCGTCGCGCCGGCGTTCGCAGCGCCGTCGCCGAGGCTGCTGAAGGACATCAATCCGGGGGCTGAGGACCAGGACATCAACGGCGGGGTGGACGAGTTCGCGAGGGCGGGCCGCTTCGTCTTCTTCAGCGCCGACGACGGCAAGCACGGCTACGAGCTGTGGCGAACCAATGGCACCCGGAATGGAACGCAACTCGTGCGCAACATCAAGCCGGGCCCGGGCGGCTCCGAGAGCTACGACCTCAGGAACCTGAACGGTGTCCTCCTCTTCGCGGCCGATGACGGCCAGCACGGATACGAGCTGTGGCGAAGCGACGGCACGCGGCGCGGCACCCGGATGGTCCGCAACCTCGGCCCCGGTGCCGCCGATCCATACGTGGTCGCGAAGTCGCGCGGCACGCTCTACCTGGGAGCGGACGACGGTACCCACGGGGTGGAGCTTTGGAAGACCGACGGCACGCGCCGCGGTACGAAGCTCGTTCGCGACATCGCGCCGGGGGCGTCCGACTCATTCCCGGACAGGGGGGTCCAGCTTGGCAGAAAGATCGTCTTCGCCGCCCGCGACGCCACCCACGGCTTCGAGCTGTGGCGCAGCAATGGCACGAGGTCGGGCACCAAGCTCGTGCGCAACATCGCGGCCGGGGCAACGGGCTCCAACCCGGCCGAGCTCAGGGTGCTGTCAGGCCAGATCCTGTTCTACGCCGACGACGTCACCCACGGCTATGAGCTGTGGCGCAGCGACGGGACAAAGGGCGGAACGGACTTGGTCGACGACATCAACCCACTGCCCGCAGAGGGCTCGCAGGGTCCATTCGACAGCTTCTTCTTCTACGGGTTCGGCAGGGCGGGCGACCAGGTCGTGTTCTCGGCCGACGACGGCACCAACGGCGAAGAGCTCTGGGCGAGCGATGGCACGCGGGCCGACCTGATCGGCGACATCAACCCCGCCGGCGACTCCGTTCCGATCGGCTGGGCCACCGTGAAGGGCGTCGCGTACTTCGAGGCCTACGACGGCCACGGCGCAGGGGACCACGGGTTCGAGCTGTGGCGGACCGATGGCACGATTGCCGGGACGAAGCTCGTCCGCGACATCGCCCCGGGGCCCGACGACTCATCGCCTGGCGAGTTCGCGAGCTTCGACGACAAGCTTTACTTCCAGGCTCGCGGCCGTAGCGGCAACGACGCGGAGCTGTGGCGAAGCAACGGTACGAAGGCCGGAACCAAGCTCGTCAAGGAGTTCTTCCCCGGACCCGAGGGCGGGTTCCCGAAGACCCTCACCGGCGTCGGGGGCACGCTCTTCCTGAGCGCGCGGGACGTCGCGCACGGCGCCGAGCCGTGGACGCTTACGACGGGTCGCTGAGCCAGGCGCCAGGCTATGAACTGCGAGGCCTGGCTCTGCCCGGCTCGCGGCCCGGCGGTTGGCTCGGCGCCTCGCGCGGCGGAAGGTGGGGGATGGGCTTATTCACGGGCTTCTCGCCTGCGACAGTCAGATCCTCGCCGTAGTGCGTGATCTCCAAGGACTCGCCGCGAGTCAGCCGGTAGGTGGCTTGATGCGGGGTCACTTCCACGCGGAGGCACCGGTCCCGGAACGAGAGACCGAAGGTGAGGCGGGTGAGCTCGGAGGGCAGGCGCGGCTTGAACGAGAGGTGGCCGTCGTGGTCGCGCATGCCGCCGAAGCCGTTGACGGCGGCGATCCAGCTTCCCGCGAGCGAGGCGGTGTGGAGGCCGTCCCGCGTGTTGTGCTGGAGGTCGTCCAGGTCGATCAGGGCCGCCTCGCCGAAGTAGGCGTAGGCGAGGTCCATGTGGCCCACCTCGGCGGCCATGACCGCCTGGGTGCAGGCTGACAGGGATGAGTCGCGGACGGTGAGGCGCTCGTAGTAGTCGAAGTTGCGGAGCTTTTCCTCGTCGGTGAAGGCGTCGCCGCGCAGGAACATCGCCATCACGAGGTCGGCCTGTTTGACCACCTGTTTCCGGTACAGGTTGAAGTAGGGGTAGTGGAGGAGCAGCGGATAGTCATCAGCTGGGGTGTGCTCGAAGTCCCAGCGCTGATGGCGCGTGAATCCCTCGGACTGGCAGTGGACGCCCATCGTGGTGTCGTAGGGGATGACCATGTCGTTCGCGGCGTCGCGCCAGGAGGCCGCTTCCTCGGTGTCGACCTCGAGCTCCCTCGCGAGGTCGGGCTGGCGGATGGCCGCGTCGGCGGCCGCACGGAGGTTTCGCTGCGCCATGAGGTTCGTGTAGACGTTGTTGTCGGCGATCGCGCTGTACTCGTCGGGGCCGGTAACGCCGTCGACGCGGAAGCCTCCGTCCTTGTCGTGGTGGCCGAGCGAGCGCCAAAGGCGCGCCGTCTCGACCAGGATCTCCAGGCCGCAGCTGCGCTCGAACGGCTCGTCGTCGACAGCGTTCAGGTAGCGGACCACCGCGTCGGCGACGTCCGCGTTGATGTGGAACGCCGCCGTGCCGGCCGGCCAGTACGCCGAGCACTCCTGCCCGTCGATCGTTCGCCACGGGAAGGTGGCCCCTCGCAGGCCCAGCACCTTCGCGCGGTCGCGCGCGAGCGCGAGCGTTGAGTGGCGCCAGTTCAGGGCGTCGCGAACCGTCTCGGGGACGGTGTAGGTGAGGACCGGAAGGACGTAGGTCTCGGTGTCCCAGAACGTGTGACCGTCGTAGCCGGGGCCCGTCAGTCCCTTCGCCGGAATCGCGCGCTGCTCGGCGCGCGCCGCCGCCTGCAGGCAGTGGAACATCGAGAAGCGCACCGCCACCTGGAGCTCCGCATCGCCATCGATCTCCACATCCGCGCGGTTCCAGTAGCCGTCCAGGTACTCCTGCTGGCCCTGCACGAGGCCGTCCCAGCCGGTATGGAGGGCCTCGATACACGCCGCTCGAACCTGGTCGCGCACCGCCGGCAGCGAGCGCCTTGCCGACCAGCCGTAGGCGATGTGCTTGACGATGCGAAGATGCTCCCCCGGCTGCAGGTCGGCCGCCACCGTCACCCGCGCCTCGTCCTCGTTGGCCTCGGAGCTCGTGTCGGTGCCCGGCGGCCCGTCGACCTCGTGGGTCATCCCCGTCGCCAGCAGCAGACCGCTCACCCGGGTCTTGTGGACGAGCACCGAATCCAGACCGTGTGCGATCCAGGTTTGACCTTCCAGCGGGTTGCGCAGTGCCGCCGCCGCCCGAGGGTCGTCCGACTCGGACTCGGCTGGAAGCGGCTCGTTTGCGACGAGCTCCGATTGGACCACGACCCGCAGCGGCCCGTCCACCGGTTCGACCCGATACTCGATCGCCGCCACCGCGCGCTGCACCAACGACACCAGCCGCGTCGACGTCACGCGAACCCTGGTGCTGGCCGGCGACACCCAGTCCGCTGTCCGCCGCAGCACGCCCGCCCGCAAATCGAGAACTCGCTCGTGGCTCTTCAGCTGTCCGTAGCGGACGTCGAAGGGCTCGTCGTCGACCAGGAGGCGCATGATCTTGCCGTTGGTGACGTTCAGGACCGTCTGGCCGGACTCCGGAAAGCCGTAGCCGGCCTCGGCGTAGGGGAGGGGCCGGATCTCGTGGACGCCGTTCAGGTAGGTGCCGGGCAGCCCGTGCGGCTCGCCCTCATCGAGGTTGCCGCGCAGGCCGATGTGCCCGTTCGAGAGCGCGAAGATCGACTCCGACTGCGCCAGGCGGTCGAGATCCAGATGGGTCTCCCGGATCGACCACGGGTCGAGGTCGTACAGGGGATGAGTGATCATGTCTCGTCCAGGAGTTCGCCCAAGTCCTTCACGACGATGGTTGCGCCGTGCTGCTTCAGCGCCTCGGCCTGGCCGACGCGGTCGACGCCCACCACCCAGCCGAAGTTTCCCGCGCGCCCGGATTCCACGCCCGCCAGCGCATCCTCGAAGACCGCGCACTGCTTGGGCTCGGAGCCGAGCATCTCCGCCGCCTTCAGGTAGGTGTCGGGCGCGGGCTTTCCCTTGATGTGCTCCCGCTCGGCGACGACCCCGTCCATCCGCACCTCCAGCAAATCCTCGATTCCCGCCGCGCGCAGCACGTCCTGGCAGTTGGTCGATGACGAGACGACAGCGCGGCGAAGGCCCGCGTCGCGCGCGGCGTGCAGGTAGCGCACCGAGCCCTCATAAGGCTCAACACCGTGCTCGTGGATCAGGTCCAGGACGAGCGCATTTTTTCGGTTCCCAAGTCCATCTACCGTCTCTGCGTCCGGCGGATCCGAGGGCTTACCTCGCGGCAGGTCGATCCCGCGCGACTCGAGGAACGACTGGACGCCTTCGTAGCGGGGCTTGCCGTCGACGTAGGTGTCGTAGTCCTTGCGCGCGTCGAACGGAACGAACTCCTCGCCCGTGCGTTCCGCGCGCTGCTTGAGGTACTCGTCGAACATCTGCTTCCAGGCCGCCGCGTGGACCTTGGCGGTCTGCGTGAGCACGCCGTCGAGGTCGAAGAGGCAGGTATTGACGCCGTCGGGAAGCCCCAGCATTCCGGGGAGCCTAGATCCCTGGGCGGCCCGCCACCCGGCCGATTCCAATCGAGTGAGTGATTGAGCCGATATATGCGGCCGAAACCCTCACTCGGCGAACAAACAGGTTGCCCGACTCGCGGCGACCAAGGCACGCTCGAGTCTTTCGATCACTCCGTTCGGATCGTCGCGCAACTGCCTTCCCGTGACGGGGATGACGGTTAAGCCGTTCGCACTGAGCTTCGCGATCTTCAAGCGATCTCGCTCGAACGCGATCCGCCCGGAATGACCGTCCCAGCCATCGAACTCAACGGCGACGCCGATGTCTCGCCACAGGAAATCGACCTCGTAGCCGTGGATCCGGGCGTTCGTCTCGAAGCCGGTCATGCCCGCGCGCCGAAGCAATCGAAGCATTGCCCCCGCGCCGGGCGAACGCGTCCGCTTGGGACCGCCGGGTAGATCGAGGACGCGACGCAGCTTCGCCACGCCGCGTTTGCCCTCGTTGCCGTCCAATTGAGCCCTAAGCTCGGATTGGGACGCAAGCTTTCGAAACTCCGCTTCGGCGACGAGATGCTCCAACTCCTCCTCATCGAGAAGGAGCGAGAGATCGAGGATCGTTCGCGGCGGGCTCGTCAGTCTCAGCCCGTGGCGGCTGCGGATGTCTCGGCGCCGAAGATTTGCCCGACGGATCTCGATACGGGGCCGTTCCGGGCTCCGTCCCGGCGGAACGGTCACCCAGGCCGGGGCCGAGGCTGGGTAGGGGAGCAAGTTCCACAGATCCGCCGCGCTTCGGTGGCTCAGTACGGCATGCTCGCCACACGCGAGCAGTGCCGCTTGCTCCATCGCGAGCGGGGGCGGCACCTTGTGGCCGACGAGATAGACGCCGCGGTGAATCTCGTGGAGGCGGCCGCTGCGGAGTCGCAACCCGATCTGATGGCGACTAACCCCGGCGGCAAGCAGCTGATGTCGAGCTACGACACCGTGCTGACGCGTCGCAAGAGCCGCGATTACATGATCTACCCATCGAGTGAGTGATTGAGCCGATATATGCGGTTCAAACACACACTCGACGGAGGCGCCCCCCCTTCAGGCGCCTACTTCCGCCTTGAAGCCCTCGCGCCAGCTTGCGTAGCGCGGTGTCCAGTCCAGCTCGCGCTTTGCCTTTGCGTTCGAGGAGCCTCGGATCCGGGTCATCATCGACACCGGGACTTCGCCGGCCAGGATGCGCCCGAGCCAGACCGGCACCCGACAGGGTGGCGTCGCTCCGATCACCTCGGCCAGGTAGGGCAGCCACTCCCTCGCCGGCGCGGGATCGTCGTCGACGACGTTGTAGATGCCGGGCGCGCCATGGTCGAGCGCGGCCACCGTGGCGGATGCGGCGTCTCGCGTGTTGATGAACGACCACACGCCGGAGCCGTCACCCACGATTGGGAACTGTCGCTTGCGGAGTAGCTCGATCCCCTCGCTCGACGTCATGCCGGTGTTCGGTCCGTACAGGCCGCCGTAACGCAGCACCACGCCCTCCAGGCCCTCGGCGGCAGGCACGACCCTCTCGATGTGGCGGATTCCCGCCATCGACTCGCGTTGCCACTTGGGTGGGTCCGGGTCGAGGGGGTCCTCCTCGGTCTTGACCGGGCCGCCTTCGCGGATGTTCGGCCACCCGCTGTAGCTTTGGACGATCAGCCGGCGCGCACCGGCTTCCTGGGCCGCGCGGATCAGGTAGTCCGTGCCGCGGGTGCGCAGCTCGTTCGTGGTCGCGAACCAGCGGTCGAAGTGGCGGAAATCCGGCTTGCCGGCGAGGGCCGTCATCTGGTGAATGACCACCTCGGGCCGCGCGCTCTTGACGGCCTCCACCATCCCGGGCTCGTCCAGCCCGTCGACGATCGCCGCCTCAGCGCCGGCCCCACGGATGACGTCCGCGCTCTTCGCCGAGCGCGTAGTGGCGACAACCTGGTGCCCCGCGCCGACCAGCTGTGGCACGAGCTGGCTGCCGATCGCTCCCGTTCCGCCTGCAACGAAGACCTTCATCGTGCTCCTCCTTCGTTCGATCGGCGAGTACGCCCGCCAGCCGGCGCAGTGCCTTTGCGTTCGCGCCACCCACGACCGACCGCGTGATCGGCGTGTTCATCCTCCTTGGGCACTATGCTCAACAGCGTTGATTTAACGTTGTTGACTTTACAACGTTGAATTTAAGTGTCAAGGTAATTTCGATGACCAGCCGCCCGATGCCCAGATCCACTCGGACACCGCGCACGGGCAGGCGCCCCGGCACCAGTTCAAGCCGCGACGACATCCTCGCCGCGGCGCGCAAGCTCTTCGCAGAGCGCGGCTACACCGGCGCGACGATGCGAGCGATCGCGGCGGAGGCCGGGGTGGACGCCGCCCTGGTCGTCCACTTCTTCGCCAACAAGGCGACGCTCCTATCGCAGGCGGTGGATTGGCCGTTCGACCCTGAGGTCGAGATGCCACGGCTGCTGATCGACGGCAAGCCTCACGTGGGCAGGCACCTCGCTGACCTCGTCGTGAAGACATGGGACGAGGAGGGCACCCGAAACCCGGTGCTCATGCTCATTCGTGCAGGGATGATCGAGCCCCAGGCGGCCGAGATGGTCGGGAAGTTCCTTCGGGAGCGGCTGTTCGCTCCGTTGACGGAGCGCCTTGGCTCCGACCGCGCCGACCTGCGGGCAAGCCTTTGCGCCTCGCAGATGTCCGGCCTTGGCTTCACCCGCTACCTCGCCCGGATCGAGCCGCTGGCTTCGGCGAAGCCGAGAGACGTGGTGGACTGGGTCGGCCCGACGCTCCAGCGCTATCTCACCGGAAAGCTCACATAATCCGGCTCATGAGCCAGAGCGCTGACGAGCTGATCCGTGAGTTCTGCGATGCGCTGAACACCGGCGACCTCGAACGGGCCACCGATCTCCTTGATCCGGACGTGGTTCAGCATGGGACCCGCGGCGGGATCGATCAAGACCGCGTGTTCCGTGGACTGCCGACCGTCCTCGACTACTGGAACGATGTCGGCGACACATGGGCGGCCATCCGGTACGAGCCGGAGCGGATCGTTGAGTCGGGCGACCTGATCGTGGTCTTCTGGCGCGAGAAGGCGCGCAGCCCCAGGAGCGAGGTCGAGATCGAAACCGAGACGGCCGCGATCTTCAAGATCCGCGATGGGAAGATCGCCGAGCTGCGCGGCTATATGGACCGTGCGGAGGCGCTGCGGGCGGCCGGCCTCGCGAGCTGAGTCGCCTTCCGCTGGTCCTCGCGCGGCACCCGCACGACATCCCACACCAAACCGACGCGCTCGAGGGCCCGGATCACGATCCCACCCGGATCGATCTGCCACACCCTGTGCCCGTGCATGGCGGAACGCGGGAAGGCGTGGTGGTTGTTGTGCCAGGCCTCTCCGAACGTGGGAATCGCAAGCCAGGCGAGGTTGCGTGACTCATCCGCGGTCGCGAACGGTCGCCGGCCAAAGAAATGGCACAGCGAGTTGATGCTGTAGGTCATGTGATGCAGGAAGAAGATCCGCACCGCGCCTCCCCACAGCAGCGCGGTGAGAGCGGCGTCAAGCGTCCCGCCCACCACCCACCCGAACGCGAAAGGGAGCGCGAGGCTGAGCGCGATCCACAAGATGAACGTTTTGTCGATCGCCCGTACGAGCGGATCGGCGAGCAGGTCGCGCGCGAACCGGCGCGGCGCCGCGCGCTGCCCGTGCGAGATCAGCCAGCCGAAATGAGCGTGAACGAGGCCGCGCACCGCACCGCGCAGGCCCTCCTCATCGGCCAGGTGAGGGCTGTGGGGGTCGCCCTCGCGATCCGCGAAGGCATGGTGCTTTCGGTGATTTGAGACCCACGCGATGACCGAGCCCTCAACGGCCATCGAGCCCAGCGCCGCGAACGTGCCGCGAACCACGCCGTGGGCGCGGAAGCTGCGATGGGTGAAGAGGCGGTGAAACCCGACGGTGACGCCGAGGATCGTCACGGCGTAAAAGAGCGCGAACGCCACCAGATCCGTCCACGACAGGAGGCCGTTCCACGCCCGCCACGCGGCGACCCCCACCGCCAGGAAGGGGATCACCGTGAAGGCGATGATCGCCGCCTTCGTCAGGACCTCGTGCTTCGCGGGTTCGAGCCCGTCCGCCGTGGGACGGTCCGACGTCGCCTCCGCAGTCATCTTGCCTCCATCAGTCACTTACGCGTCTCCCACCGGTTCCCAGCCAACAACAAGTTACTCGCGGCAACCCGCGCCGCCGTTCAGCCCGGTTTCAACGCGGCCTGGATGCCGGCGCCCGGGACCGTTCGGAAGCGAATCGGCTTGCGTGGCTCGAGGCCCGCTGCCCGCTGCCACGCGGCCATCTCGTCGGGCGACCACGTGCCCGACTGGCTAGTGAGCGCGAAGTAGAAGTCGAGCAGCGCGCCCACCTGTCCGGCGTCCTTCGGCGAGGCGGGACGGAAGGCGTCGACGATCCCGTAGATGCCGCCGGGGCGAAGCGCCCGCGCCACTCGCACCGAGAGCTCGCGGTTCTGCTCGGCGGAGAAGTGGTGGACGAGCTGTGAGATGACCACGAGGTCATATGAGTTCTCGCCGAGGTCGTCGCTCAGCGCGTCGCCAGCGCGGTGAACGACCCGATCGCCCATGCCCTCCTCCGCGAGGAGCGGCGCCGCCTGCTTGACCGCCTCCGGCAGATCGAGCACGACCGCCTTGAGGCCCTCGTGCCGGCGGCAGAGCGCAACCGAGTAGTAGCCGTGGGAGCCGCCGATGTCGAGCATTTCGCGGGCCCGGTCCGGAACCGGCATGCGCCGGGTCGCCTCGTCCGAGAACGCCCGCGCCATCGAGCGCATTCCACGCTGGTAGGAGTCCCACTGGTCCTCCTCGAGTATCTCGTGCAACTCGAGCGGCTCGCCGGTGCGCACGTACTCCTCGGAGCGCTCCATCCACTCCCACTCGAGGAACTGGAGGAGGAGCTTGTCGGCGAGTGAGTGCTCGCTGCCGCTTAGCAGCCACTTTCGCGAGAGGGGGGTCAGGCCGTAGCTTGCCCCGGTGGCCTTGAGGTACCTGGCGCCGGCCAGTGCGAACAGGAGCTTCTCGGTCGCCCGGGGGTCGGTGTCGCAGCGGCGCGCGACCTCCTCGGCCGTCGCGTCGCCGTCGGCGAGCGCGTCGAAGACGCCGAGCTTGACGCCCACCATGACGAGCCGGGCAAGCGTGTAGGCCATCTGGGTCTCGAGAAGCGGCCGCGGCGCGATGTTCAGGCGGGCGACGACGGCCTCGATCGGGTTCTCCGGGATTGCGCCTATCCGCACGCTGCGCATCCTATGCAGCCTCGGATGAGTGGACCGCGGACCGGGTAGACGCCCGGCATCACCTGGACCGATGCATATGAGCCGCTCGCGGACGCGCCCGACGAGGCTTTCGACGCCGATGGGGCCGCGCGCCCTCTCTACGAGCCACTGCTGCACTATCTGGAGCGTCGCAGTCCCGCCGAACTGGGCCAGGCCGTCGCGGAATGTGCGCGGCGCGAGAAGGTGGTCTTCGACGGCGAGCCTTTCGTCCTCGACGCTCTGCCGCGCTTGATCGATGGCGCGGAGTGGGCGCGCGTGGAGGCCGGGCTGGTCCAGCGGGCCCGCGCGCTTGACGCATTCGTCCGCGACGCCTATGGCGACCTGCGCATCTTCGCCGAGGGCATCGTGCCCGAGCGGGTGCTGCGCGGCGGGCCGACCTATGAGTCAGCTGCGCTCGAGTTCCCCGTGCGGCCGCGCGTTCACGTCGTCGGCTTCGACCTCGCGCGGCGCGCGGACGGCGAGATGGTCGTGCTCGAGGACAACCTGCGGACTCCCTCCGGCGCCGCCTACGTGTTGGCCGCGCGCGAGGCGGTGTGGGAGGAGATCCATGGCGACGGTCTGGCGCCGCGCCCGGTGGACGAGACGCCTGGGCTGCTCGCCGACACGCTTCGCCACGCCGCCCCGGCCGGGGTCCACGAGCCGCGCATCGTGGTCGCGAGCGACGGCGAGTCGAGCACCGCTTGGTGGGAGCACCGGACCCTGGCAGCGGCGGTCGGCGCCACCGCCGTGACCCTCGACCGCCTGGAGACCGCCGCCGGCCGGCTATGGCTGCGCGGTGACGGTGGGCGCGAGCCGGTGGACGTGCTCTACCGGCGCACCGACGATCCGCGGCTCAGGGCTGATGACGGATCTTTGACCCCGCTCGGCGAGCTGACCGTGGAGCCGCTTCGGGCGGGGACGCTGGCGGTCGTCAACGCGTTCGGAGCGGGAGTCGGCGATGACAAGCTGAGCTATGCCTACACCGAGAAGATGATCCGCTTCTACCTCGACGAGGATCCGCTCCTGCGAGCGATCCCGACCTATGACCCGTGCGTCCCCGAGCAGCGCGATGAGGCGCTCGAACGTCTGGATGAGCTTGTCGTAAAGCCGCGCTTCGAATCGGGGGGAGAGGGAGTCCTGATCGTCGGGGAGGCCGACCCGCCGGAGACCATCGAGGCCGAGGAGGAGATCCGTCGCAGCCCGGAGGACCTCGTGATCCAGGAGCGCATCTCGATGTCGACCCATCCATGTCTGAGCGGCGAGCGCCTTGAACCGCGGCGGATCGACCTGCGCCCGTTCGCCTATGCCACCTCGGAGGGCTTTCGCATCGTGCCTGGAGGGCTCACGCGCTTCGCGCCGGACCCCGAGTCGATGATCGTGAACTCGTCCCAGGGGGGCGGTGCGAAGGACACCTGGGTTCTGAGCGATGGCTGATCACGTCGGCCATCCGATTGTCATGGGGCTTTCATCCGGCCCGCCTACGGTCCGCATGCAATCGGCGATCGAAAGGAGCGACATCGTGAAGGCGAACACGACACCGATTCGAAGGCGGCCAGCGCTCGCGCTGATCGCGACCGCGGCGGCACTGGCGGCGATCATCGCCGGCGGGGCGGCTCAGTCCGGCGCCGCGCCCGCGGCGAAGGGCCAGAGGACGATCAAGTCGGGTGCGGGCCCCGGGTGGCCAAAGACGCTTCATCCGAGCGACTTCGTCCGCAGGGTCGACAACCCGTGGTTTCCGCTCAAGCCCGGCAGCAAGTGGTTTTACCGCGGCATCGAGGGCAAGACGCACGAGAGCAACAAGGTCCACGTCAAGCACAAGCGAAAGACGATCCTGGGCGTCCACACGACGATCGTCCACGATGTGGTCTTCAAGCACGGCGAGCCGCGCGAGGTCACCGACGACTGGTACGCGCAGGATCGCCGCGGCAACGTCTGGTACTTCGGCGAGAACACGAAGGAGCTGGACAGCCACGGCCACGTGATCAGTCGCGAGGGCTCGTTCAAGGCGGGCAAGAACGGCGCGCGCCCGGGCGTCCTGTTCCCCGGTCATCCGAAGCGGGGCCAGACAGCACGCCAGGAGTACCTCAAGGGGCACGCCGAGGACCACTTCAAGATCCTCGACGTGAGTGCCCGCGTACATAGTCCCTACGTGTCGAGCCGCCACGCTGTTCGGACCAAGGAGTGGACGCCACTCGAGCCGGGGATCGTCGAGAACAAGTACTACGTTCGCGGCGTGGGAACGGTCAAGGCGAAGGTCGTGAAGGGCCCGAGGGAGCGCTCTCAGCTAGTGCACTTTCGGCGCGGCTGACGCTCGGCGCCTCCAACATCCGCCGGACGTTGGCAGGGACCGCCGTCCCTGCTTGAAGAGCTCGCGCGAACGCGGGTGCTGCTGGACGAAGCGCTCCTCCTCGGTCCGTAGAAGACCTTGGAGCCGCTCGCGATCGACCACTTGCGTCACGAGTCCAGAATATGCGCGCCGTCAGAATCCAGCGGTATGGGCCGCGAGACTTCCATCGCCGACGAGGACTACTGCTATCTCACGACGACCGGGCGGGTCAGTGGGGAGCCGCGTGAGATCGAGATCTGGTTCGGGCTCGATGGGTCCACGCTCTACATGCTCTCCGGCGGCCGTGATCGCTCCGACTGGGTCAAGAACCTGATGCGCGAACAGCGGGTCCGGGTGCGGATCTCCAACCGCACGTTCGACGGCCAGGCCCGGGTCGTCGACGACCCCGACGAGGAGACACGGGCCCGCGCTCTTCTCTTCGAGAAGTACTCGCCGGGCTACAGCGGCGATCTCGACGACTGGCGCGAGCGGTCGCTGCCGATCGCTGTCGACCTGCGCGACTGAGCCGCCTCGCTGTCAGGCTCCCAGGGAATGGACCTCGAGACCACGATCACGATCGATCGACCCGTCCAAGAGGTGTGGGACTACATCGCCGACCTGCGCAATGACTCGGGCTGGTGCAAGAAGGTGCAGTCGGTTGAGCAGTTGGCCGGCGACGGTCCTGGTCCGGAGGCGCGGTACCGGGTGATGCACCGACCGGTCCCACTCCGCAAGCCGAAGGAACTCATGGTGACGGTCGAGGAGTACACGCCGCCAAGTCGCATGCGCCTGCGCGAGGAGGACGACGACGGCGTCTTCGACGTGACCTACGAGCTCGAGTCCGTCGAGACGGGCACGCGCCTCACCCAGCGCGACCGGATCGGCTGGAAGATTCCTCGCTTTCAGTATCCGATCGCGCGACGGATGGTGAGCCGGGACATCGCCAACCAGTTCGCGGCGCTCAAGCGGCGCCTCGAAGGCAGCTAGGCGCCTGCCGGCGTCTCCGCGCCCTCCGGCATCAGCCTGAGCTGGCGTATGAACGTCAGAACGTCCCACTGCGCCCAAGCTTCGGCGATCTTGCCGTTCTCGTCGAAGCGGTCGATGCTGATTCCGCGGATGGGGTCGCCCCTCTCGTGGGTGGGCTCCTGTCCCATGAAGTCGTTCTCGAACGTGCCCTGGCCGCTCCAGCGAAGTACGACCTTGTCGTCGGCCGCGAAGGCCTCCTCGATCGTGAACTCGAGGTCCGGGAATGCGGCCTTGTACTCCGTGATCCGCTGCTTCACGGAATCGGCGTCCTGGTCACCCTGAATCGGGTCGTGGTCGACGAAATCCGCGGCGCACACCTCGTCGAGAGTCGCGGTGCGACCGTCGCCAAATGCCTCCAGGATCACGCGCTTGGACGTCTCGATGTTCGCCTGGCTCATGGGTCTCCCTCTGGTAGCTCTCCGTCCGACCCTACGCCCGGACGGCTCCCGAGGCAAGGCCTGGGCGATACGCGGGCCCCGTTTGACCGCGAATCGCCTCGGGTAGCGCCCTGAAGAGGGCTACGGAGGAGGTTCGTGATGGCTGTGTGCGAGGTCTGCGGGAACGAGTACGACAAGGCGTTCCAGGTCGTTCGCGGCGACGAGTCACATACGTTCGACAGCTTTGAATGCGCGATTCACGCGCTGGCGCCGACGTGCGAGCACTGCGGGTGCCGGGTGATCGGGCATGGGGTCGAGGCCGATGGCCGCGTCTTCTGCTGCGCTCACTGCGCGGAGGAGAGTGGCATCACCGCGCTTGCGGATCGCGCCTGACCGGTGTCGGCCGCCCGCTCGTGCTCTACGCCGCGGAGCGCTCGGGGGCACGGGACTCGGTTTCCGGGAGCGCCACGAACTCGGTCTCGCGGTAGGCGCCTCGCCGCGGCACCCAGAGCGCGAAGCCGAATGCCGCCGCCAGCGCGATCAGGCACATTAGGAACGACAGCGCGAACCCGGTGTCGGTGGGAAGGCCTCCGGCGCCCAGGTTGCTCGCGAGGAGAGTTGCGGCGAGTTGCCCCCCGAAGGCGCCCCCCAGTGTTCGGGTTACGGCGTTCATCCCGGTCGCCACTCCGGTCTGGTTCCTAGGGACGTTCTCGACGATCAGGTTGGCCATCGCGGAGAACGAGAGACCGATTCCGATACCGAGCAGGGTCGCCGCGACGTAGACGTCAATGGGCTGGCTGCGGTCGGCGACCAACAGGACGTAGCAGCCGAGCGCGAAGATGGTGCCCCAGATGAGGGAGCCGCGCGAGCCGATGCGCCGCTCGATGACGCCCGCCAGCTGGCCGACTATGAGGATCGCCATGGTCGACGGCAGGAGGTACAGGCCGGCGACGGTCACCGACGCATCGAACCCAAAGCCAGTGCTTTCCGGCGACTGGACGAACTCCGGAAGCAGGATGAAGGAGGAGTACATCCCCACGCCGATGAGAAATGCCACGAGGTTGGTTGTCCAGACGCCCCGGATACCCATCATCCGCATGTCGACGAGAGGCTCGCGTGATCGAAGCTCCGCGCGGATCCACAGGAGCACGAACACGCCGCCGGCCGCGAGGAGGCCCAATGTCTTCGGCGAGCCCCACCCCCAGGTGCTGGTCTCGGTGATCCCGAGCAGGAGCGCCGAAATGCCGACGGTCATGAGCGCCGCCGCGCCATAGTTGATCTGCGCCGGGGTCTTGATGGGGGACTCGGGGATGTAGCGCCAGGTCAGGAACGCGGTGACGGCGATCAGGCCCAGCGGGAACCAGAAGAGCCAGTGGTAGGAGAGCTGCTGGGTGATGACGCCCGCGAGCACCACTCCGGCTCCGGCGCCGATGCCGAGCAGAGAGGAGACGAGGCCGAGCGCCCCGGGCACCCGCTCCGAGGGGAACTCGTCGCGCACGATCGAGAAGGCGAGGGGGAAGACGCCAGCGCCCGCGCCCTGGATCACCCGGCCGGCGAGCATCACGTCCAGCGAGGTGGCGACAGCGGAGATCAGCGTTCCGGCCGCCAGCGCCACGAGCACGAGCATCAGCAGGCGCTCCTTGCCGTACATGTCTCCGAGGCGGCCGATGATCGGCGTGGTGATCGACGCGCTCAAAAGGAACGCCGTGAGGATCCAGCCGATCGAGCTCTCGGAGGTGTGGAGCGAGTCCTGGATCTGCGGGAGGGCGGGGACGACGAGCGACTGAAGCAGGGCGTAGGAGATGCCGCCGAGCGAGAGGACGGCGAGGATCATCCGGGGACTGGGATTGACCGCGCGTTGCAAGATCGAGTGATCCTAGCAAATCCTTTGTTGACACAAAGTATTCGTGGCTGGTAACGTTCTGTGCGTGCCAAAGGTCACGAAACACGAGGCGCCGGAGATTGCGAAGCGATGGCCCACGCTGCTGATGATCAAGCTCGGGCGGATCACCACCCACCGCTTCACCGAGGCACTGGAGCCCTTCGGGGTCCGTCCCCGGCATGTCGCCGCTCTGATCGAGCTTCGCGACCACGGCGAGCTCAGCCAGCAGTCGCTGTGCGGCCGGCTGCACGTGGATCCCACCAACCTGGTGGCCATCCTCAACGAGCTCGAGCAGCGAGGGTTCGCCACCCGGCGCCGCGATCCGCAGGATCGCCGGCGCCACATCGTCGAGGTCTCGAAGAAGGGCCTCGCGGTCATCGAGAAGTCCTCCAAGGTCATGGACGAGGTCGAGAAGGATCTCCTCGAGGGGCTCGAGCCGTCAGACCGCGAGCAGCTCGAGGCGGCCCTGCAGACGATCTGGGAGACCACCGGCGGTTACGACGCGCTGCCCCCGGTCGACGTCGAGGCCGAGGAGCGGGCCGCCTAACTCCGGGCGATACGCTCGCGCCTCCTGCAACAACTGAAGGAGGAGAGCGAGTGAACATCGGCATCGGACTTCCATCGACGATCCCCGGAGTCGACCGCGACTCGCTGCTCACCTGGGCACGCAAGGCTGAGGAGCGAGGGTTCTCCACGCTCGGCACGATCGACCGAGTCGTTTACGGGAACTACGAGTCGCTGATCGCCCTCGCGGCGGCCGCGGCGGTCACGGAGCGGATCCGCCTGACCACCGACATCCTGCTTGGCCCGCTGCGCGGGAACGGCGCGGTGCTGGCGAAGCAGGCCGCGACGGTCGACTCGCTGTCGAATGGCCGTCTGACGCTTGGAATCGCCGTGGGATTGCGGGAGGACGACTACGAATCGACAGCAACCCCGTTCAACGAGCGCGGGCGGCTGTTCGATGCTCAGCTCGAGGAGATGAAGCGGATCTGGGCGGGCGAGGATCGCGGGACGGCCGGGCCCATCGGCCCGCCGCCGGCGCGAGAGGGAGGCCCGGAGCTCGTGATCGGCGGCAACGTTTCCGCGGTGATCCGCCGAGTTGCCGAGTACGGAGATGGCTGGACCATGGGCGGCGGCACGCCGGACCAGTTCAAGGAGATGTCGGGGAAGATCAAGGACGCGTGGTCGGAGGCCGGGCGGGATGGCACACCGCGGTTGATCGCCCTGTGTTACTACGGCCTCGGCGAGGGCGCAGAGGAGGCGGCCAAGGAGGATCTAGGCCACTACTACGCGTGGCTGGGTGATGAGATCGCCGGCCAGATCGTCGCCAGCGCCGCCACCGACGCGGAAACGATTCGCGGCTACCGCGACGCGTTCGCGGAGGCCGGCGCCGATGAGCTCATCTGCTTCCCCACCTCAACCGACCCGGCGCAGGTGGACCTGCTGGCGGACGCAGCCCTCTAGCAGTGACCCTTGCCGACCAGTCTCTTACCTGAGTTCTGGCGGATCAGGATGGGCAGGGCCGTCGGTCTCGGGCCGCCGAGCGGGCTGGGCCTGGTGGTGTCGCCCGAGGCGATCAGCTCACAGCCTCGTGGGTCGAGCGCGTTGGTGAAGAAGTCGCCCAGGCGCCGGTCCTGACCCGTCGCGACGCAGGTCGTGCCGCCCTGGCAGACGGTGCTGTTCTTGTGGATCGGACCGCGTGAAGCCCCGGCGTACGCGATCCGGCGCCTGGCGCTCGCCGCATGGAATACGTGTGCATCGCCGATCGCCACCGAAACCTTCTGGCAGTCCGGGTCGCGTAGCTTGTCGGTGCGGTACCAGGTGACCGCGATTCGGCCGGCGCTGCCGGCGGTGATCCATGGCCAGAACACCCGGGCCGACTTGCGGTGCGCGACCGTGAACGGGTGTGACCACGTCTTGCCGTAGTTGCGGGAGGCGGCGACCTTGATCGAATTGGGCAGCGGGCTGCCGGGGGCGCCGTTGCCGGTCAGCGTGTCGCCGCAGCCCTTGGAGTCGTGCCGGCGGGGGTCGGTGTCCCAGACCATGTAGGTGTTGCCGCCGCGGTCGATTGCGATCGCGGGCCAGTGTGCGAACAGGTTCGTGGGGATCATCGCACCGGGCTTGAACTGCGAATCGCCGCGGTGCCAGGTGGACGTGCCCAGGCCGATGATGTCCCCGTCGGCGTTCTGGAAGACGATCGGCTCGACGAGCTGGTCGTGCTTGCGGTCATAGAGGAGCTTGCCGTCGCCGACGTAGGTGCGGCCGTGGGAGAGCTCGCCCTGGTCGGGGACCCCGGTGAGCGAGCAGCTGTCGCCGCCGTCCTTGCTGCGGTAGATCTGGTGTCCCTCCTCCTCGGTGTTCGTGGCCATGAACACCTCGTTCTTCCGCCCTCCCGCGAGCCACGGCCGGTCGCCCTCGTGGCACTGAGGGGTGCCGCGGTCCCAGTTCCTGCCGCCGTCGCCAGACGAGAAGACCGAGTCGTTGGCAAGATCGATCCCGGTGTCATAGACGCGCCCGCCCTTGTCCTGGGTGAGGTCCGGGTCGCTGAAGCCGGTGTTGTCGGTGGGGTCCGTGGGGAAGCCGGTGCCGATGTAGTTCAGCCGCTTCCAGTGGCGGCCGTTGTCGTCGGAGCGCCACAGGTTCACCTGGTTGCGGTAGTTGACGCCGAAGTCGATCGGGTATTCGAGGCCGGGCCGGTAGATGTGGGTGGTGCCCTCGTGCGCCGTGTAGATCAACGTGTGGTGCACGTTGTCGGCGAGCACGAACGGCTCGCCGCCGGCGAGCTTGGGATCGACGAACTGGCGCTTTGCGAATCCCAGCGAGCTGGCCGACGCGGTGCCTGCGCCCACGAGCGCGACCAGTAAACCGAGTGCCGCTGCGCGGCGTGCGACCGAGCCCAGTCCCGAATGCGCCATAGCGAGCCTCCTCCAAGCGCCTGTAACCGCTCGGTTATACGCCCGAAGTGCCGCGGCCGCAACCGGGAACCGTCGGCTACCGCAGGTTTGTCGCCCCGCCGTTGCGATTGCCGAACCGATCGCGCGCGGCACCGGCAGGGATCTTGACGTCGGCGGCCGGCGACGCGTGGATGCTGAAGGTCCCGCCTGGTCCCCCGTGGACCGTCCTGCGGTGGCCGTTGACGAGGAACGTCACCGTGCCGTTGCGTACCCGACGCGGTCGCGCCGTGAGACTCGCGTGCGCGTCGGGCGGCGGTTCGCCGACGTCCTCGTGGACGGTCGGCTTCGGGTAGTTGAGCTGAACGGCGACCTCGCCCGCCGGCGCCCTCACCCGGCGCACCCGCAGCTTCGACGACGGGTGCAGGCGGAACCTGCGGGAGGTGAGGCTGTAGCGGTTGGCCGTGATGCGGAAGCGGTAGGTCCCGAGGCGGTGGTCGTAGGTCGGCTCCCACTCGGCTCGGTAGACGCCGTCCGCGTTGACTCGCCACAGGACATCGAGACCCAGATCCGAGCTGACGGTGCGCCAGCGGTGGCCGGTGCGCCGCTGGACCCTGACGAACGCTCGCTCGAGCGGCCGGTCGAATCCGCGCGGTCCGCCCTGCCAGGTGAGCGTGGGGTGCAGCAGCCGCTTCGTGCCCCGGGAGGGCTGCTTGATGAGCTTGCCGTCCTCGGCCCCATGTGAGAACGGCGCGGCCGTCGCCTTCACGCCGTTGCGCGGGTCGTAGGCGTAGGCCTTCGGCGCCGTCTTGCCGGTCACCATCGTGTGGGTCAGCCTCACGAGGGCCTCCTGGAGCGCCACCGAGCTAGCCCGGCCGTAGACGGTGGCGGCGCCCTCGTAGTGCTGGGCGTCGTATTCCTGGGGCGTCGTGAAGTAGTCGGCGTACTCGTTCGCGAGGCCGGAGATCACCGCGCGATTGACGCCGGAGCCCTGGGCCGCGCGCTCGACGGCGTCGCGGACGCGGCGCCCCATCTCGGCCGTCATCTCGCCCGGAATAGAGACGATCATGTGGTCGCCAACCCGCAGCGCCATCAGCGGCACGGCCTTGGGGATGTTCACGGGAATCGGGGTCTGGATCTTCCGTCCCTGCGGGCCGACGCCGACCGGGAGATGATCCCCTTCGAACGGCACCCGGGTGGCGTCGAACAGCGGACCGCGCCCCTCCTCCGAGCCCGTGAACTCGGCCTGGCCGAAGACGCCGGTGTTCGCCACCGGGCCGGCTGCCGTGTCCTGGCCGCAGAAGCACATCCGGGTCCAGCGGCGATCGAGTTGCGGCGCGCGAGTCATGCGGGTCCCCGCCTGCTGCCACGCGGCCATGAACTTGCGCGCCTCGACAGTCCCCACGTGGTCCGCCGCCGCCGGCCCCCAGTGCACGAGACCCGACGACTGGTCGCCCTCGTCCGTGTTGCCGTAGGCGTCCACCACGTCCTGGCCCTTCGGCACGTCCCCGCGGCGGCGGATCGCCCGCTCGACCAGGTGGGTTGCCGAGCCGTGGTGGTCCTCGTTGTAGAAGGTGAACTGGAAGTGGTTGACCGTGCCGTGGTTGGCGAACGTGGACCACATTCCGACCGGCACGTCGCGGCCGCCCATGATCTTGTCCACCCGCAGTACGTTGGCCTGCGGATCGAGCGTGTGCAGCCGCCCCTTCGGGTCCTGGCTCACCTTGCCCTCCCCGTAGGCCTCGTGGATGCCGTGGTCGTACAGGTGCGCCTCGAGCGAGCGATTCTTGGTCAGTTGGGTGATCTGGACCTCGCCCCAGCCGACCTTGCCGGGCCCCAGGTCCGAATTCGCCCGGCGGATGCCCTTCGCCAGCTGGCGGACCTCGAAGGCATACAGCTTGGGATCGAGATTTCCACTGAGCTGGAAGTCCGTCGGCGAGTTCAGTGTCATGAAGACCGTGTTGAACGTCGGGAAGTTGTAGAACCCGGTCGGCGCCGCGTGGGTGTGCGAGGCCGAGTCCAGGACGTTTCTCTCCGAGAAACCCGGGACAAGGCTGGCGGCAGTGGCCATCATCCCGCCGGGGATGCCGTTCAGGTCCTCGCTTACGAGCGCCACCTTCTGGTCGCCGCGCTGAAGCACGATGACCCGCGCCCACAGTCGCGTCTGCTGCCCGATCACCCGGGCGTCGGAGCGGACCCAGCCCATCATGTAATAGCCGGTCGGCGGGGTGATGTCGGCGCGGCCGACGCCGACCTTGAGCTTGGGCGCGGCGCTCGCCTGCCCGCAGAGCGCAAGTCCGGCCAATACGACGGCCAGCATGGGCAATGCGAGGCTTCGTCCTATCCGGCGAACGGCCCCCATCAACCACAAATCTAGGCGGCGGCCGTCCGCAGCGCGCTGGTTGGACGGTGGGGGGTTAGTGTGTCGTCGTCAGCAGGCCGCATCGTCAAAGGGGAAGGGTGGAACATGCGATCCAACTTCGAGTCAGCACTCAAGATCGTCAACGGCGCTGTTCGTGCTCGCGGGAGACTGGAGTGGGATCAGGGGGAGAGAGAGTCGCTCGTATCGGTTTCGATCTCGCAAAAGCAACACAATGTCGCCGGGATGGCGACCTCGCCCGACGAGTTCAAGAAGCCGCGGAAAAACTGGACGCTCGACATCGACTCCGGTTATGCCAGCGGGTTCAAGCCCGGCCCGGCAAATGCGATTGGCATCATCTGCGCGATGGGCGACGACGTCAGCGTCTTCCTCTGGAGCCAGGAGGTCGAGCTGAAGAATTAGCGCGCACGCAGTGACGGGCGCCCGCGACCCGCAAAACGGATCGGGCAAATAGGAGGGGATAGCCATGGGAACGCACGGTTCTGAGAGCTTCTTCGTTCTCGGGGAGGGCTTACTTGGGGAGACCGCCGGCGGTCGCCCGCGGACGCTGGCGCCGGATGTTGAGGCGGTAACCCCGCCATTTCGCTTCTCGCGGCTCGGGCCGAAGGGGACAGGCCGACAGCTCTCCGCGGCGATCCGCAAGAAGCTCGGCAGCCTGATGGCAGCGGGGACGGGAGGACAGGGTCAGATCCCAGCGGGCTTCACCTATCTGGGCCAATTCGTCGACCACGACCTCACATTTGACAAGACCAGCGTCGTGCTCGGCGATCACGTCGCGCCGTCGCAGCTCATCCAGGCACGCTCACCAAGCCTCGACCTCGATTCGCTCTACGGCGCCGGCCCGGGTGATCCCGGTTCCGCCCAGTTCTATGAGCCCGACGGCGTCCACCTGAAGACGGGAAGGTCGAAGGCAGCCGGCGGTTTCGCGGCGATGGACGGTTTCGACCTGCCGCGCGGCGCAGGCAACACCACCGCCCAAAAGCGCACGGCGATCATCCCGGATCCTCGAAACGACGAAAACCTCGCGGTCGCCCAGACGCACTGCGCGATGATCCGCTTCCACAACCGCGTCGTCGACAACCTGCCGGCCGCTGTCCCGCAGAGCCAGCGGTTCGTCAAGGCGCGCGAGCTCGTGACCAAGCACTACCAATGGATGCTGAGGACGGACTACCTGCCGCGAATCTGCGCCGAGGGAGTCGTCAACGACGTCTTCAACAACGGCCGCAAGGCTTTCGAGGTGGGCGTGCCGGCAACGGACGTCCCGACCATGCCGATCGAGTTCTCGGTGGGCGCGTTCCGACTCGGCCACTCGATGGTCCGCGCGGGGTACAGCTGGAACAAGGCGTTCGACGACGGCACGGGAACGCTCGACTACCTGTTCGCCTTCTCGGCGCTGGGCGGAGACCTGGGCGGCGAGACGCGCCTCATCAGCACCTGGATCGCGGACTTTCGCCGCCTCTATGACTTCGGTGAGGCCAACAAGCCCAACCTCGAGGTTCCCGCGAACAAGTTCAACCGGGCGATGCGAATCGACACGTCAATCGTCGACCCGTTGAGACATCTTCCGCCGCACGCGATCGGGGGCCCCGCATCCATGCCGTTCAACGACCCGGAGCGGAACCTCGCATTCCGCAACCTGGCCCGCGCGAACATGGTGACGCTGGCCACCGGGCAGCAGATGGCCGCCTTCCTGAGGAGCAAGGGCGTCAACCTGACGAAGCTCACGGCCGCCCAGATCCGCGAGGGCCGGAACGGCATCGATCTCGGGGGACTGACCAAGACGCAGCGACAGGCACTCGTCCGGAACACCCCGCTGTGGTTCTACATCCTGCGAGAGGCGGAGTTCAACGCGGGCAGGCTAAAGGGGGTGGGGGCGCGCATCGTCGCGGAGACCTTTCACCGCGCGATGGAGGGAAGCCAGTTCTCGATCCTCAACGACGCCGCCTGGCGCCCGACGCTCGGCCCGAACAACCACATGTTCCGGATGGTTGATCTGCTGCTCTTCGCATTCGAGAACAAGAAGAGCCTGTTGGCCCCGCTCGGCTAGGGCGCTACGCCGGGACCTGAGCCGCGAGCAGTGACTTGGCGCGACGCATCCCCACCGCGTTCCCCTTGCGCTCGTAAAGTGCGATTGCCTTTTGGATGGTGTCGGCGGCCTCCTCCGTCTCACCGGCCAGCCCGAGGACCTCGGCGTGGGCGATGAGCGCGTCCGCGTGATCCGTCAGCCAGTCAGTGCGCGCCGCCAGCTCAACCGCATGCCCGCTGAGGCGCTTGGCCTCGGCGATGCGACCCGCCCTCGCCAGCAGGCGCCCTCGAACGCCCCGCCAGACGACTTGTGCCGATAGATCGTCCTCGGACGCTGCGTCCTCGGCCTCACGCGTGAACTCCCATGCCTCGTCGGCCCGGTCCTGCTGGCACATCACCTGTGCGAGCATCGCCGCGGTATCGGCGAGTAGCGCCTTTTCGCCCATCTCCACCAGGCGGTCGTATCCCGTGCGTAGCGTTGCCTCGGCACCCGCGGCATCGCCTGCCGCAAGCGCCACGAACGCCTCGTCGTGGGAGACGGCGGTATGCATCGAGATTCCAAGCTCCGACAGGATCGCCTTGCTGTCGAGGATCAACCGTCGCGCCGCCGTAACGTCGCCCCGCATCGCCTGGATCGCGGCGAGATGGTCCAGGACGAGGGCCTGTGCTCGACGGTAGCCGCCGAGCTGCGACCGGATCCTCTCGCAGCGCTCGATCGCGGCATCCACGTGCATCGGCCCCGTGTATGCGGACGACGCGAGCCAACTCAGTGCGTCCGACCATCCGCGCTCGTCTCCGGCGCGGCGGAAATGCTCGACCGCGTGCTCCCATGCAGCGTCGGCATTCGCGGATTGCGCCTCGATCCAGTGGACGAGGCCGCGCAGGTGCCACAGGCGGGCCAGGCCGAGGTCGTCACCAGCCGCCGCGAACGTCTCGAGCAGCGGCTCGAATTGCTCCCTCACCTCCCGGGTGCCGTCCTCGGTACTCACCTGCAGGCGCACGAACACGCGCGCAACGGTGGCGTGCGCCAGCGCGAGCACGTCATCCCGGCCTGTCGCCGCGTCGACGGCGGCATCGAGCACCCGCTCGGCCTCTGCCAGCCGCCCGCACTCCGTCAGCGCCGAGCCCAGCTCGGGTAGCAGCGATCCTCGGAATCGATCGTCGTCGGGCAGCAGCGCCGTGGCACGCTCCAAGAGGTTCACCGCCGCGTGCATGTCGTCGCGGGCCAGCGCTGCCTGGCCGGCGGCTCCCAGGTGATCGGCGCCGCGTGCCGCGAGGTCGCGATGTCGCTCACGTGCCGCCGGCTCGAGCTCCAAACGGCACCGCAGCGCCTGCTCGAGGTGATATCCGATGACCTCCCGGTGCTCCCCCAGCTCGTAATCGGAACGCTGCTCGAGCCAGGTGGCATGGCGCTCGTGAAGCTCCGCCCGTACCCGCTTCGGGATCAGGTTGTACGTCGCGTCTCGGATGAGGATGTGATCAAACCGGTACCCGGATTCATTCGTGAACTCCGAGCGCCCCGGGCTGATCAGCCCGCGGTCGACGAGCGATCCGAGCGCCGCGTCCAGGGCGCCGCGATAACGCGGCGCCACCAGCTCCGCGGCTGCGCCGCGATGGAAGCTGCGTCCCTCGATGGCCGCCGCCTCGAGCACTGCACGGTCGGTCTCTGGAAGCCGGTCGATTCGGGAGGTCAGGACTGCCTGGATCGTCGGTGGGATGGCGTCCGCCGCGGCTCCCAGCTCCGATCGCATCGCCACCATCTGCTGAAGGAAGAACGGGTTGCCCTCCGCTGCGGCCAGGACCCGGTCGCGTTCCTCTCTCGTTAGATCGGATCCCTCAGCGACGCCCTCGAAGAGGAGGTTGGCATCGGTCTGGGAGAGCGGGTCGAGGTCGATCCTCCCGGCCCCCACTGCGGTCGTGGCAGGCCAGTCCGGGTGCGCCTCGAACAGCTCCGGGCGCGCCAGGCAGACGACCAGTAACGGCACCTGGGCTGATCCGGCCGCAACGTGGTCGATCAGGTCGAGCATGCTCCGCTCCGCCCAGTGGATGTCCTCGAAGGCGATGACGAGGGGGCGGTCTTGCGCAGTTCGCTCCATCAGCTTTCGCAGCGCCCACTGCGCCTCCTCGACCGAGACGGTGCCGCGGGCGAACCCGGCCGCGCGGGCGATCCGTGCCGCGATGAGCTCCGATTCCTCGTCCGGTGAGCTCCCGCCGATGAGGCTCGCGACCGCGGGCTCTGTAGGCGCACCCGCGAGCTCCCTGACGATCTCGGCGACCGGCCAGTACGTGATTCCATCGCCGTACGGCAGGCATCGACCGACCGCCGCAGTCGCCTGTCCGCGCACGTGGTCCAGCAGCGCCCCCACGAGCCGCGACTTGCCGATTCCGGCCGGACCGACGACGGTCACCAGGCGAGCCTGCCGAGCGGCCACCACCTCGTCGAATGCCCGGCGCAGAGATTCGAGTTCACGATCCCGTCCGACGAACGGTGGGCTGGGGCGGGTGGGGCCCGCCGCTCGCTCCGAGCGCACGGACCGAAGCCGGCAGGCCGAGACCGGTAGCGCCTTTCCCTTGAGGGTCAGCGGGTCCACCGGCTGAAGCTCGGCGAGCTCGCCCAGATGTCGCGCGGTGTCGTCTCCGACGAGCACCTCACCCGGGGGAGCGGCGCCCTCCAGGCGCTGAGCGACATTCACGACGTCGCCAACGGTCGAGAGATCGCCCCCCGGCGCGGTTCCCACCACGACCTCGCCGGTGTTCAGGCCGGTGTGGATCTCCAGGCGCACGCCCCAGCGCGCCTCGAGCTCGTCGTTCAGGCCGCCGAGCGTTTCGTGCATCTCCAGCGCGGCCCGAGCCGCGCGCACGGCGTCGTCCTCGTGCACCACGGGCACCCCGAACACCGCCATGACCGCGTCGCCCATGTACTTCTCGACGGTCCCGGCGTGGTGATCGATGATCCGGCGCGTCTCGCCGAACCAGCGACTCATCAGCTGCTGGAGGGACTCCGGATCGAGGCGCTCGCCCAGTGCGGTGAAACCGCTCACGTCGGAGAAGAGAACGGTCACGACCTTGCGGGCCCTCGCGGGAGCGGGGTCGGGAGTCAGGCGGGCGCCGCAACGCCCGCAGAATGCTGCGTCGCCTCCGTTCGACTCCCCGCACCGGGCACAGGCCGGCATTCGGCAAGTGTAAGACCGGACATGGCGGCGACCTGTCCCCGTTTGGACGCTTAGTCAGTCACCCTCGATCCGGCGCCGAAAGGACTCGGCCGGCTCGACGGTCGCGCCGGTGAGGCGGGCGCGGTCGGCGAGCCAGCGGTCCGATGTCACTACACGGATCTTCCCGGGGTCCTCGTCGGCCTCGAGCCGGCGGGCAATCTCGTCGTCGGCGGAGTTCGGCCGCGGCCGGGGCGCATGTGCGACCTCGATCACGGTCGAGCGGATCGGTGGGCGCGGCGGCTGCTCGAAGACGACGGTGACGTCATCGCCGCCGGCCGCAACCCAGCGCTCCAGCATGTCGACGAGCCGCACCATCGCCGCGTGGCGATCCTTCCACCAGTTGTCGGGCCGGGTCCCGATGACGTTCATCCCGTCGACTAGGTAGCGCACGCGCTATCGCTCCAGGAGTGTCACTCGATCTGACAGGCGATCCCGCAATCAGTGGCGGCGGTTACGGCTTGCGCCATGACTGACGCGGCGATAGCTTGGATCGGTGGGGCGGAGAGGAGGACCTTTTGGTCATCCGTAAGGGTGGATTCGGTCACTCCGTCGATCGTACGCGAAGCCGTTGGGCCGTCCTGGCTGCGGCGGTTGCCGTGGTCGGAGTTTCACTGGCGGTTCCGAACGCGTCGCCGGCCCGCGCCGATTTCGGTCGCTATCGCGTCTATCCGACCGGCTCCGAGCCGGCGGCGGCCGCTGTCGCGGATGTCACCGGGGACGGACGCAAGGACGTCCTGGTTACGACCACTTCGCTCGATGACCCGCCCAACGACTTCAGGCTCTTTCTATTCCGACAGCGGCAGGACGGCACCCTCTCCAGTCCTGAGCGGTTTCCCACGTTCGGCGGAAGCGGCGGCTACTTCTGCGAGGGGGGCTTGGACACAGGAGATCTGGAAGGCGATGGAAGGACCGACGTCGTCGTCGCCATGGGAAGGGGCATCAACGTCTATTACCAGCGGCGGGGAGATCTAAGAGGTCCGTCTCGACTGAGAATGCGCAGGTCGAACGGCACCCCGTTGCAGGCGGACTGGCCCATTGGAGGCATCCAGCCCGCAATCACCGATGTAGACGGCGACGGTCGTAACGACATCGTCATCGATCATCGGATCTCGACTCATCCGGGCGGAATCGACCTTTTGCGTCACACAAAGAACGGGTTCGTCCAGAGCCGTATCGCGACGAACCCTGCAGGTGAGATCGAGGTCGCCGATCTGAATCGCGACGACAGCCCCGACGTCGCAAGCGGCGTCTTCTACTCGCGGATCCGAATCTTTATGAACGGCGGCGGCTCGTCGTGGAGAACACGCAAGCTGCCTCCCAGGGAGTCGGGTATAGAAGCAGCTGACGTCACGGGTGATCATCGGGCGGATGTCATATACGCATCCTCCTTCAACGGCCACGACGCCGTTGGAGTCTTTCCACAGCTTCGCCGGGGATTCCGCCGCAGGCCTCACAGATATCCCTCGTACGAGGCTCCTGGAGCGGCGGAGGCCGGCAGGATCAACAGCGACCGGTTAAAGGATGTGGCTGTGCTCCACAGTGACTGGTTGCGGGTGGGGATCTACATGCAGCGTCGAAGCGGCCGATTGTCAAGTGAGCGCCTACTCGCCATCCCGAGCTGTACATCGTCACCGGATGCGCTCGCACTTGGCGACGTCTCAGGAGACGGCCGCACCGACATCGCCATCGCGTGCGATGGCTGGGGTCTCGTCGTTCTGCGACAACGCGGCGGCTGAGGCGCCCGCGCTCCTGACCTCTGAATTTTGCGACGGTTGTTCCAGCAGGTAGGCTCGAAGCGTCCATGGAGGGGAAGCGGGAGAAGCTCGACGACGTCCTCGTCGGCGATCGCGAGCGCTGGGCCGACGGGCCGCCGCACGAGCTCTTCAAGCGCATGCGCTCCGAGTGCCCGGTGCACTGGTCCGACCGCATCACCGAGTACCCCGAGGAGGACGGCTTCTGGTCGCTGACCACGGCCGGTGACATCCACGAGGTAAGCCACGACTGGCAGACCTATTCGTCGGCGCACGGCATCACCGCGCTCACGAACGCGATCATGCCCGTCGAGCTGATCCAGGCGATGTTCATCGGTATGGACCCGCCGAAGCACGACCGGCTGAAGATGCTCTTCCAGCGCGGCTTCACGCCCAAGCGGATCGCCGAGCACGAGGATCGGATCCGCCAGATCACGGCGGACGTGATGGACCGACTTGACGGACGTGAGAGCTGCGATCTCGTCACCGACGTCGCACAGCCGGTGGTCTCGCGGGTCATCCACAGCTTCATGGGGGTACCGCCGGAGGACGACGAGGACTGGGCGCGGCTGATGAACAGCGTTCTCGGCGCTGGAGACCCGGACGTCAATCCGGACGTCGCGTCGGTTATGCAGCGGGACGTCCCGGAGATCTTCGAGCGCGTCAGCCAGCTGATCGCCGAGCGGCGTGAGAACCCGACCGACGATCTCACCAGCATCCTCGTGCACGGCGAAGTGGACGGGCAGAAGCTCGAAGAGCACGAGATCGTGATGGGGTTCTTCCTCCTGGTCGCCGCAGGCAACGACAGCACGAGGGCGACCTACGCGAGCGGCATGCGGGCGCTGCTCGAGAATCCCGAGGAGCGCCAGAAGCTGCTCGACGACCCGTCGCTCATCCCGAGCGCGGTCGAGGAGTCGCTGCGGATGTTCCCGGCCTTTGCCCACTTCCGCCGCACCGCGACCCACGACGTCGAGCTCAACGGCGAGACCATCCACGAGGGCGACAAGGTCGTCATGTGGTACGTGTCGTCGAACCGCGACGAGACGCGATACGAGGATCCGGACCGGTTCGAGGTCGAGCGGAATCCCGAGCACCAGGCGTTCGGGGCGGGGGGCCGGCACTTCTGCCTGGGCACGGCACTCGCCCGGTTGGAGCTGCGGATCCTGTTCGAGCAGACGCTTGCGCGCTTTCCCGAGATGGAGCTGGCCGGGAAGCCGGAGCACACCGAGTCGCCGTTCGTCAACCAGCTGAAGTCGCTGCCGGTGGGGCTGATCCCAAGAAGCGCCTGATGAGGCTGGTGCGAGGGCCGTCCGCCGTGCTCGTGGCCGTCCTGGTCACCGCCGCACTGGGAACTGGCAGCGCCGGCGCGACCGTGATCGGAACGGCTCATGGGATCAAGTACGTAAAGAACACGATGAATGTGCTCGGCGCCGGGTCGAACTGGAGCGACGCGATCAACTGTGGAGCCGATTACCAGCCGCTCTCCGGGGGGACGTTCTCGACCGGTTTCAGCGACGCGAGGATGACGACGAGCAGCTTTGGGTCCTTCCACACGAACTGGACGTCAGCGGGCTGGAATGTGGGGTTCGGCAAGAACATCTCGACGCTGGCGCTCTGCCGCAAGACTGCGGCGGCGGTCAACTACGTCACGAAGGAGGTGACGGTTGCCGCGGGCACGACGACGAGCCCGACCATCATGAGCGCCAACGCGCCCTGTCCCGCGAAGACGGTCATCGCAAGCGGAGGCGTGCGGATCGGCGGGGACGTCTCGACCGTCCACGTCTCGGGCTTCCATCCAGTGAAGGCCTTTGAGCTATGGCGCGTGACCGTCGCCAACGAGGGTGCCGAGCGGAACATCACGGTGGGCGCGGTCTGCGTCCCACCAGGCTTGGGCTTGACTTACTACAAGAGCGTGTTCACCGACGCTCCCGCGAACCCGAACGGGTTCCTCGCGCGCCCCTCGTGCCTGGCGGCGGGCGAGGTGCCGATCGCGGGCGGCGGCATGTGGAGCGGGAATCAGGATCGGGCCCACATCGCGACCGCGGGACCGATCGACTCGTCGGGAAACGTGAATTCGGTCCCGGATTACGCGTGGCAGGTCGGCGCCGCCAACGACTCGGGCGCGGCGAAGGACTTCACGGGATTCGCGATCTGCAAACCGGCCTGAGGTCTATCGTCGCGCGGCGAGCCAGGCGGCCGTGACATTGCCCGATCGGATCCGCTGTGGGTGGTCGCCGACCTTGATGTGGGCCACCTCCTTGCGCTTGCGGTAGCTGATGACCGAGATCGAGTCGTTCCCACTCCAAGAGACGTAGCACTTGCGCCCGTTGCGGCTGGTGGTCGACCAGTACGGCTTCACGCCGTGCTTGACGATCTTGTACTTCATCGACTTCCGGGTGACGATCGCGGCGTAGTTGTCCATCGTCCCGGCGATGCACAGCCGGGTCCCGCGGCCGTTCATGGCGATTCCGTGGTGCGCGGAGTCGAGCAGGTAGTTCTCCTTCGGCTCATCCGTGCGAATCGGGAGCGGAACGACCCTTCGCACCCGGTCGGTGTCGAGGTTGTACTCGACGAACCCGTGGAAGAACGACACCTGGAAGTAGACCCAGTGCTCGTTCGGCGCAAGGGCCATCGGCCGGACGGACGAGCTCATGTCGGGGTAGCCCGCCTGCTCGAGCTTCTTGCCCATGTCGATCCTCTTCAGCACCTTGAAGTTCTTGGCGTTGACGATCTCGAACCAGCGCTCGCCCTTCGAGGTGTCCATCGCCGGGTCGTCGGTCGGGGTGTAGACCCGTCCGATGCTGGCGTGGTAGATCAGCTTCCCGTCGCGGGAGTAGGTGTTCTCATGCGGAGAATCGCCTGACGGGAACTGGCCGAGCTCCTTGCCGGTCCGCGTGTCCAGCACGTGTACGACGTTCGCGGTGGAGTCCGAGACCGCCACCTGCTTGCCGTCCGGGGAGAGGCCCATGTGGTCGGAGCGATAGCCGTCCATCGGGAATCGCCAGGCGATCTTTCCGGTTTTGAAGTTGATGCCCACGACATCGGCGAGGCTCGGGCGGGAGACGATCAGGAGCCTGCCGTCGGGCGTCGAGTACATGTCGTCGACGTACTGGTCGTGTCCCTCCCCGACGAGCTCTCGGATGGCGAGGAAGTAGGCGAGCTTGTCCGGATGCGTGTAGATGTCCAGGAGCCGCTTCTGAAGGTCGGGGACGATGTTGATCCTGGCCACGCGCCGGTAGTGGTCGTGCGGATAGAGGACGTCCGCGGTTCCGTCCCAGTTGTTGCCGACGAAGACGACGTGACGGATGTCGCCGCCGCCCCGCTGCTTCGCGCCGGCCTGCGACACAGGAACGAACAACGCCGCGGCGAGCGCGACGACAGCGAAGAGGATGATCCCCCGCGACCTCAGCATTCCTTCAGCCCTCCTTGCATGCGCTTCATCCATCCGGATCGAGACATCCAGACCTTAAGCGGGCCGGGGTCGATTTGCGCCGGTTCCCAGGCCGCCGAGGGGGTCGTCAGTCCAGCCGCACTCTTAGCCGGAGCGAGCCGAGCCGGGCGTTGCGTCCAGGAAGACCTCGGTCACGTCAGGCACGACATCGCGGAGTCGCTCGTCGATCTCCGTGGAGACCTTCTCCACGCGGTCGGCGTCGATGTCGTCGCGCAGGTTGACCCTTGCTGCGACCAGCACCGCGTTCGGGCCCAGAACCATGGTGAGCAGCTCCTCGACCTCCTCGACCTCCTCGTAGGACTCGATCGCGCTCTCGAGTTCCTCGCGCTCCTCCGGCAGGGCGGCCGAACCGATCAGCAGATGCTTGGCATCGCGGCCCATCCAGAACGCGACGCAGACCAGGAGCAGGCCGATCAGGATCGAGGCCGCCGGGTCGAAGAAGGTGAGCCCGGTGAGCTCGTTCAAGGCGATGCCTGCCGTCGCCAGTGCGATTCCGATCAGGGCCACGGTGTCCTCGAACAGCACCATCTTCACGTTGGGATCGCGGCTCTCGCGGGCGTATCGCCAAACGGGTTTGCCCGCATCTCGGGCCTCGCCGCGCGTCTGGCGGAAGGCGCGGACCCAGGATGTGCCCTCGGCGGCGAACGAGACGGCGAGGACTACGTAGGCGATCTCGAACCCCTCGCTCTCTCCGCCGCCGGTCGCCAGCTCCATGCCCCCGAAGCCGATCGCAAAGATCGCGCCCGCCAGGAACATCCCGACGGCGGCCATGAACGTCCACAGATAGCGCTCCTGCCCGAATCCGAACGGGCGCTCGGGAGTCGGCTCGCGCTTGCCGAGCTGGATCGAGACCAAAAGGAAGGCCTGGTTGGTCGTGTCGGCGAGCGAGTGCGCGGCCTCCGCGAACATCGCCGCGGACCCACTCAGCAGTCCGCCCCCGAGCTTCGCCAGTGCGATCAGGGCATTCGCCACCAGCGCGATGAGGACCGTCTTGCGGCTCTCGCCGGCGTCGCGGACCCGGGCGAGGCTTCGCTCGCTCGTCGGTTTCGCACGAGAGTCATCTCGCGAGCCTTCCGTCCGTCGCGCATCCGTGGCGATGGCCCCGTCTCCCATGCGCTCCCATTACCCATCGGCGGACCTCGACACCGCTCCAGTTGCAAATTCATGTACGCAGCGCGCGCTGCCGATATTTGAGGCGTGCATGGGAGTGCCCCCGTCCGCCCGTCGTCGCTCCGCCGCCGTGGCCGGCTCGTCACGGTTCTCGAGGCACTCTCGGCGGACTCGCTTCACGAGGCCCGCTGGGCACGAAGGGCGGAGAGCGAGGAGCGAGCCCGACGGCTCGAGGCGCTTCTCGCCGGCTCCGGCGTCCGTCTGCTGAACGACCGGCGGGTGCCGGGTGCCCGTGCGACTATCGACCACCTCGCGATCGGCCCGCGCGGGGTCACGGTCATCGACGCGGTTCGCGAGCGCGGCCGGGCACGGATTGTCGAGGGCCGGCTGCTGGTGAACGGCGAGGACCGCACCTCGCTGGTCCGCGACGTCTTGCGCCAGGTCGAGGTGATCCGGCTCGGATTGTCCGCGTCGCCCAACCTCCCAATCGGCGGCGCCATCTGCTGGGTGGAGCACAACGGACTGCCGCGCGTGCGCCAACTGTCCCTTGACGACGTTCTGATCGACCGGCCCCACGTTCTGGCGGAAGAGCTGCGGCGCCCGGGTTCGGTTTCGCTGCAGCGTGTCCGGCACCTCACCGCCCTGCTCGACCGCCGACTGCCTGCCCGCGATTAGGTTCCGCAATGGCGAGCGAGCCAGAGGCCGCTCAGGAGCGAGAGACCGAGCCGACCGGGCCGGCCGATGCGGCGGTCTCGCGCGATCCGGGTACGCCGGACACGGCTCCCGACGACTCCAACGACCTTCGCGCATTTCACTTCCACCGGCTGATCGGCAGCAGGAAGACCTGGCTGTGGGCCGGGATTCCCTCGGCCATCCTCGCGATCGCCCTCGCGTTCGGGAACCCGCTCTGGGTCCCGGTCATCCTCATTGCGGGAACGCTGATCACGGTGCTCGTCTGCTGGATCAAGGCCGTCTCGCGCGCCGAGGACGCCTTCTTCGACGCCTACGCCGAGGAGCGCGGCCTCATTCGCACCGAGGACGGACAGCTGCCCGGGTCGACGCCGCTCCTTCGCCGTGGCGATGAGCGCAAGGCCGAGGAGATCCTGTCAGGACCGCTCGGAGACGGGACGGAGGGTGCAGTCGCGCTCTACACCTACACCGACGTCTACTACGACAAGGACGGCCGCCACGAGACCGACTACCACTTCACGGTCTGCACGACGGACGTCCCGGAGTGCCGCACCCAGCTGCCGGAGCTCTACGCCAACCGCAAGTTCGGGTTCCGGGTATTCGAGAAGCTCGAGGACGTCTTTCGCTCGAAGCAGCGGGTGGAGTTCGAGAGCGAGAAGCTCGACACCGAGTACGAGATCTTCACCTCGAAGGACCAGGACCAGAACTTCCTCCGCCAGCTCTTCTCGCCGACGTTCATCGTCTGGATGACCGACGAGGCGCCGGAGAAGTTCGCCTTCGAGCTCGAGGACAGCGTCCTCTGCTGCAACGTCAAGGGGCACAAGAAGAGCGCCGCGGAGCTCGACCGGATGCGCGGCGCCGCGGCGCATATCGCCGCGCGCCTTCGCGACGAGATCCGCGAGGGCGTTGCGAAGGCCGCGAGCCAACCCCAGGCCCAGGGCACGTAGGACTCACTCTCGAAACGTTTGGTGCTTTGGGTACGCCACAGCGTCCCCAATCCACCAGACGCCGTTTGCGGGAAGCGATTACAGGCTGTCGAGCACTTCGCTTGCCGCCCGCTGCCCCGAGCGCACGGCCCCGTCCATGTAGCCGTTCCAGAAGGTCGAGGTCTCGGTGCCGGCCCAGTGGATCCTGTCCACCGGCTCGCGGAGCGCCCGTCCGAACTGCGTGAGCGTGCCGGGGCCCGCGACCGCCACCGGACAGCCCCGCGTCCAGGTCTTCTGCGACCAGTTGGTCTCGAAGTACTCCCGCGGGTGTGATGCCTTCGGGCCGAAGTACTTGCGGAAGTTCCGCAGCACGGCCGCGCGCCGATCCGCCTTCGACAGGTCGGTGAAGCTGCGAGCCGCATTGCCGCCGATGAACCCGAAGACCACTCCCTTGGATCCGTCCGGCGGCGAGTCGTCGAAGGTCGTGTTGGCCGGGCCCTCGTATGACACGACGCTGCCGTTGAGCCCGGCATCGCGCCAAAACGGGCGGTCGTAGACGGCGGTCGCCTTGATCAGCGTGCCCTGCGGCAGCCGCTGGGTCAGCTGGTCGCGGCGGGCCGGCAGGCGCGGGTGGTAGGCGATCCGTCCGGCGAGGGTGGGTGGGACGGCGACGATCACGCGCTTCGCGTGCACGTCGAAAGCGCGGGTATGCACGGTCACCCCGTGGCGTTGCTGCGAGATCGACCGAACCGGCGCCTGCAGGAGCACCCGCGCGCCGAGGTCGCGCGCCATCTTCTTGCACAGTCGCTGCGATCCACCGACGAGCCGCCACATCTGCGCTCCGTTGCGGGTGTTGAAGTTGCGCTCGAAGGTGCCGGGGTTCTGCTCGTTCCCCGACGCGGCGATGTAGAAGAGGACGAAGAGAAGTGAAAGGTCGGGAGGCTCCGAGCCGAAGATCGGCCGGGTCGCACCCCTTGAGACGAGCTGCCGGAACTCCTCCGTGTCGCTGTTGTCGAGCAGCCAGCTGGCGAAGGTCTGTTGGTCCCACTCCTCGGCGCTCGGAGCCTCCCAGGGGGCATCCACAGGCACGTCGAGCGACATCTTGTCCAGCCTGGCCACGGTTCGCCCCAGCTCCGGCAGGATCCGTGGATCCGGCGGTGCCGACCCCGTCGGGCCGGTGTCGCTGTAGGTGGTGCGCACACCGTTGAAGTCGACGTAGACGTTGTCGCCCTTGTTGAAGGTCGGGAACTTGCGAACGCCGAGCGCCTCGGCCAGGCGCAGGATGTGGTCCTGCGTGGGGCCCACGAACGTCGCGCCACGCTCGGATACATCGCCGCCCCCGATCTCCCGGTTGAGCGCCCGTCCGCCGACCCTCTCGCGGGCCTCCAGGACCAGGACGGACTTGCCGGCGTGGCGAAGCTTGCGCGCCGCGGTCAGCCCCGCGAATCCGGCCCCGACGATCGCGACGTCGCATTTTCGCCGTCGGCCGTGCCGGTGCCCGTCGGCCGCGCGAGCGCCGGGCACGCGAGCGAGCGCTGCGCCCGCGCCCGCGGCCGTCGCGCCGCCGAGGAGGCCGCGTCGCGAGATCCGTCCTTCCGCCATCAACCGGACGATGGCATACCGAGCACGACCTTGTAGGCGCGTTCGGGGCTTATCGCTGGCGGTGCTATGCGGCGGCCAGGAACTCCTCGAAATGCTTGTGCGACGGGCAGAAGTCGCGACCCGGCAGCGGCGCGCGCTGGCACGGGGCGCCCTCGCGGGTGTGCGCCTGGCAATGCCGCGGCCGCCCATCGAGATCGACACCTGCCGGACACTGCGCGAGGTACTTGGTCGCGAGGTTGATGTTCATCTCGATCACGCGCCAGGTGTAGAGCTGGTCGCTCATCCGCATATAAGGCCTGACCTCGTTGAACAGCCATCGCGCAGGCCGGGCGAAGTAGCGGCCGTCGTAGGTCAGGCGCTGGATCGCGGCCTCACACGCATCCAGCACTGCCTGCCGGTTCCGAGTCCCGCTCGGGTCGTCGTCATCCCCAGCCACACGTGGCGCCAACTCCCTATAGATGGAGCGGCTGAAGTGGTACATGCCGTGAACCCCCTTGGTCGTCCATACCTCCTGCCCCCTACGCACTCCGTGCGAGCCTTCGTGCTCGGGGTGTGCCGCATCCATTCCCTTGTGATCGAGGTCGCAAACATGCATTCGGCTGAATGGACGGAAATGCGAGGACGCGGGCGTTGAGCAGCGCGTCGGCTACAGCGCCGCGAGCGCGTCGCCGATCGGCGTCTCGCCGCCGACCAGGTCGAACGCCTTGCGGATCGTGCCCGGCTCGTCCAAGCACCCGAGCAGAGTGGCCGCCACGTCGTCACGCGGAATTTGGCCGTAGCCCAGGTCCTCGGCGGCGTTCACCAGCCCCGTACCGGGGTCGTCGGTGAGACCGCCGGGGCGCACGACCGTGTACTCGAGGCCGCTATCCGTGAGCACGGCGTCGGCCTGCGCCTTGGCCTCGTAGTAGGGGCGCATCTCCTTCGACCAGTTCTCCGGGTGGTTGGCTCCGATGGCGGAGACCATGAGGTAGCGACTGATGTCGTTCATCCCCGCGGCCTCGATCAGCTTCACCGCGCCGCCGTAATCGACCGTGTGCTTGCGAGCCGCCCCGCTTCCCGCGCCGGCGCCAGCGGCGAAGACGACCGCGTCGACGCCGGCGATCGAGCGGGCGAGCCCGTCGGCATCCAGGTTCTCGATGTCCGCGCCCACCGCAGTCGCGCCCGTTGCCTCGACGTCCGAGGCGTGGTCGGGATTGCGGATCAGCCCGCGCGCGCGGTCGCCGCGCTCAGAGAGCAGCCGCAGGAGCCGCAGCGCGACCTTGCCGTGCCCACCGACGACTGCGACTTCGAGTGCCATGGGGTGAGGCATATCAGTTGTCCGTAGGATGCGGCCGTGGAGGATCTCGGCGCGCCGATCTCATATCTCACCCTCGAGGAGGGCTGCGCCTGCTATTCGAGCGACGGCAAGCACCTCGGCAAGGTCGAGCACGTCCTCGCGGACGCTGACGTCGACGTCTTCGACGGGATCGTGCTCGACACCAGCGTCCTGCCCGGCGGGCACCGGTTCGTTGACGCGGATCAGGTGGCCTCGATCCACGAGCGCGGCGTGGTGCTCGGTGTGGACGCGGACACGGCGGAGACGCTTCCCGAGCCGAGCGCGAACCCGGGTGAGATGGAGGTGGGCCCCGACGACCTGGTTCCTGATGAGACCCGCGACAAGCTTCGCCGGGCCTGGGACCGGATCTCCGGCAAGAAGTAGTTACTCAGCCTCTTGAGCCGTCTCGAGCGCGGCGCCGTCGAGGATGTCGTGCTCAGAGACCTCGATCCGCTGGAGGCCGAAGGCGCGCATCGCCTGGATCAAGATCACCACGCCCGCGACGATGGTCGGAGCGCGGCCGGGGTGGAGGCCGGGGACCTTCAGACGCTCCTCCAATGTCTTGCCCGAGAGCATCGAGTACATCCGCTGCACGCTGTCGAGTGTCAGCACATAACCGTGGACCATCTCGGGGTCGTACGGGTCGAGCTCCTGTTCGATCGCGGCGAGCGATGTGGGCGTGCCTGCCACCGCGATACCGCCCTTGATGTCGAAGAACTCGGCCGCGGCGAGCTCGGCGAAGATCAGCTTCCGCACATCCTCGGCGAGTGCCTCCAGCTCGGGCCCCGTCGGTGGGTCCTCGCGGATGTGGCGCTCGGTGTGCCGGACCGTCCCGACCTGTAGCGACGTGTGGAAGCTCACCTCGCGGCCGGAGCCGACGACGATCTCGGTCGATCCGCCGCCGATGTCTATGACCAGGGTCCCGTCCGCAGGCGGCCGATCGGCCACCGCGCCGAGGTACGTGAGCCTGGCCTCCTCCTCACCGGTCAGGATCCTGGCGTCGAGCGCGAAGCGCTCACGAAGCTCTGCGATGAACGCGCCGGCATTGCCGGCATCGCGTACCGCGCTCGTCGCGAGCACCGAGACGGCGTCGGGGTTCAGGGGCTCGTAGATCGTTAGGTACTCGCCGACGGCGTTGGCCACGTCGTCGATCGCCTCCGTCGCGAGCTGCTGCGTGGTGTCGACGCCGCGGCCCAGACGCGTCACGGTGGAGCGTCGCTCGAGCCCCTTCGCCCGGCCGTCCTCGACGTCCGCGACCAGGAGGCGCGTCGAGTTCGTGCCCATGTCGACGACGGCCACACGCACGGGCGGCGCAGCCTAGTGGTACGGGTACAGCGCCGGCTCACTCGCGGCGGAAGCGTCGGTTGCCGATGGTAGGTTCGCGCCATCGTGAGCGCCGCCAGGGCAATCCCGCTGCGCCTCGCTCTGGCCGCGGCGGTGGCTCTGGCCGCCTTCGCGATCGCTGCGTGTGGCGGCGGAAGCTCGAGCTCGACCGGGGCGAGCGGGGCGTCCGGCGCCTCGGGCGAGCAGGGCGCCCTCGCCGAGAACATCAGCACCAGCTACGCGAAGCCCAGCGGAAAGGACGACGCGGTCGGCGAGACCTTCCTCAAGGCGGTCGATATCGGGAACCTCGCGAACATCCTGGGGACCACCTTCGAGATCCCGAAGCACATCACGCTGGAGGCGGTCAACGGGCTGGACGGCGGCCCGCACTACGACCCGTCCAACGACACGATCACGTTCCAGTACGGGTTCGCGGCGCTCATCTACGACACGCTCCAGCAGAACAACCCCGACTGGAGTCAGCACAAGCTCGGGTTCGCAACGGGCGCCGTAATCGGCTTCATCCTCGAGCACGAGTTCACCCACGCGCTCATCCACATCTACGACCTGCCGGTGCTGGGCAAGGAGGAGGACGCCGCCGACACCCTCGCGACGCTGCTCCTCTTGAAGTCGCCGCAGGGCGACAAGCTGGCGCTCGGCGCCGCCGAGTTCTGGGCCGACTTCTCAGGACGCCAGAACCCGCCCGCGATCGCCGACTACGCCGACGCGCACTCACTCGATCTCCAGCGCGCCTACAGCATCATCTGCGATATCGCCGGCTCCAACCAGGAGCGCTACGACGAGATCAACCAGGCGGGCATCCTCCCCAAGGGCGACATCCAGAGCTGCCCGGCGCAATATCAGGAGGACGTGAAGAGCTTCACACAGGTGCTCCAGCCCCACGTCAAGGGCGAGCTGAACTTCCAGGCGCCCTCGGGCTGAGCCCGCGGGCGACGCGCCGATGGTCTCAAATCCACCTATACGGTGGAAAATCTGCCGCCCGTCAGGCAATCGCCGCTAAAATCCGCTGTCCGCCGCGGGGTGGAGCAGTCAGGTAGCTCGCCGGGCTCATAACCCGGAGGTCGCAGGTTCAAATCCTGCCCCCGCTACTCACGAAAGGCCCGCTTCGGTGGGCCTTTCGCTTTCTCAAGTTGGCTACGGGATGGTTCCAAGGCACCGTCGATAGCCTGACCTGCCCGATGGCTCTCACGCATCCCGCCAAGCGGCTCGGCGCGATCCCGCCGTACAAGTTCGCCGAGCTCCAGAAGCAGGTGGCGGATAAGCGCGCCGCGGGCATCGACGTGATCAACCTTGGGATCGGCGACCCCGACTACCCGACGTTCCCGCACGTCGTCGAGGCGATGCAGGCTGCCGTCGCCGACCCCAGCACCCACACCTACCCGTCTAACCGGGGGCGCGAGGAGTTCAGGGCATCCCTGGGCGACTTCTATCGCCGCCGATTCGCAGTCGAGATCGACCTGGACTCGGAGGTGATTCCGGCGATTGGCGCCAAGGAGTGCATATACAACCTCTGCTTCGCCTTCCTCGACCCGGGCGACCTCGCGCTGGCGTCCGACCCCGGGTACCCCCCATACACGGGTGGACCGCTGCTGGCCGGAGCCGGCTCGGTCCTGCTGCCGCTGGAGCCCGATCTGGGCTTCGCGCCCGATCTGGACAAGCTCGACGCCGACTCGCTCGAGCGCGCCCGGCTGATCTTCATCAACTACCCGAACAACCCGACCGGCGCCGTCGTTCCCGACGGGTTCTTCGAGCAGGTCGTCGAGCTGGCGCGGGAGCATCAGATCCTCGTCGTCCACGACAACGCCTACTCGGAGACCACCTACGACGGATACGTCGCGCCGAGCTTCCTCGCCACGCCGGGCGCCAAGGAGGTGGGGGTGGAGGTGTTCTCGCTCTCGAAGGGCTTCAACATGACCGGCTGGCGCTGCGCCGCCATCCTGGGGAACGCAGACGCCGTCTCCTCCTACTGGCGGCTGAAGACCAACGTCGACTCGGGCCTATTCGAGGCCGTGCAGCTCGCCGGCGCGGCGGCGCTCGAGGGCCCGCGCGAGCGGATCGTTGAGATGAACGAGATCTACGCGCGGCGCCGGGACCTGGTGGTGCGCGCCCTGCGTGAGATCGGCGTCGGCGTGGAGAAGCGCAAGGGCACGATCTACGTCTGGGCGCCGGTGCCCGAGGGCCACACCTCGACCTCGTTCGCGGAGCTGGTCCTGGAGGAGGCGGCAGTGGTGATCTCACCGGGCTCGATGTATGGGCCGTCGGGCGAAGGCTTCTTCCGGATCTCGCTGACGACACCTGATGAGCGCATCACCGAGGCGGTCGGGCGCATGCGCGAGCACCTGGGCTAGCTCCCCCGTTCTCACAGATCGCTTGGCGCCGGGACGCGGGTCGACGTGCGCAGTGCTAGAAGTCACTCCGAGGCATGGATTCGCCATACGCCCCCCATTCTCGTGTCGAGCGGGTCGCAGTCGTCGGTCTTGGCAATGTCGGACGGCTGATCGCCGACATGCTTGTCGAGCGCGGATTCGAGGTGTGGGAAGTCGACGTCGACGAGAGCAGGGTGGCCGGTGAGCGCGCGTCCGTTATGGATGTCAGTGATCCTGCTGCGCTCGAAGAACTGTTCGCAGGCATCGACGCGGTCGTCTCATGCCTGCCCTACTACCTGAACGCCGTGATTGCCACGGCGGCGCATTCCGCCGGGGTGCACTACCTGGATCTCACAGAAGACGTCGCCACCTCGCGCCTTGTAAAGGAGCTCGCGCGGAGCTCGAACACGATCCTCATGCCGGGCTGCGGTCTCGCCCCAGGCTTCATCTGCGTGGTTGGCGGTGCGTTTGTGGGCAGCCTTGAGACCGTTGATCGGATTGAGCTGCGCGTCGGCGCCCTTCCGCGCAGCCCGAACAATGCACTGGGCTATGCGTGCAACTGGTCTCCTGCCGGGATCGTCAACGAGTATCTGAACGACTGCGAGCAGCTGCGTGGAGGGGAGCTCGTGACCGTGCCGTCGCTCGATGACCTGGAGACGATCGTGATCGACGGCGCGCGCTACGAGGCGTTCACCACCTCCGGCGGCCTCGGGACGATGTGCGAAACGTTCGCCGGACGTGTCGACCGGCTCGACTACAAGACGATCCGGTATCCCGGTCACCGGCAGCTGATGCGGTTCATGCTGCAGGAGCTCGGCCTCAGCCGGCAGCGAGCGGCGGCCGTGCGGCTTCTCGCGGACGCCTACCCTCCAGTCCGGGACGATCTGGTGATCGTCTACGCGGCGGCCGAGGGAAACGAGGGAGGACGCTCCGCCCGCGAGGAGTTCGTCCGCGTCTACCGTCCGCGGACCGTCGCGGGCGCCGCCCGGACCGCGATCGCGTGGACGACGGCCGCAGGGGCGGTCGGGATGCTTGAGTTGCTTGCCGAGGGCTCGCTGCCGGACGCGGGCTTCGTCTGCCAGGAGGATGTGTCCCTCGATGCCTTCCTCGCTACCAAGGCAGGGCAGATGCTGGCGCGCGAGCCGCGCGCGGAGATGCACGACGACATTCCGCTGATGCCAGTCGCCTGAGCGCTCGGGCTGTTCCGGTGAAACGCCGGTCTAGCGGGAGCGGGATGAGTAGCTACCTACGAGCGCACGCGCGGCCGCATCGATCTCCGCTTCTTGCAGCAAGACGTGGTCAGCGGCTCCCCCCAATGGAACAAAAGAGTCCTGGCTCGTCACCCGCGAGATCGCCCCCTCGAAGTTCGCGTCGATGAGCGCGCCCACGACGCCCTCGGAGACCCCGCCGCTCCGGCGCGTCTCATCCACTATCAGCACGCGTCCGGTCGCTTCGGCCTCTCGGAGGATGTCGGCAACCGGCAGTGGGACAAGCCAGCGTAGGTCCACCACTCGCACATCGATCCCATCGTCGGCGAGTCGCTGCGCGACGCGCAGCGACATGTACGTGCCGTTCGCGAATGTGACGATTGTCAGGTCGTTGCCGTCACCGTGTACTCGTGCCGAGGCAATTGGAGCGTGAGCGGCCGACCATTCGCTCGGTACTGGGTACGGCGCGACCCAGCCACCATCACCCGGCCTATGCAGATCGCGGGTGTGGTAGAGCGCGATCGGCTCCAAGAAGACGCACGTCGATCCGTCAACGGACGCGGACGCGAGGCAGGTTCGGAGCATGGCCGCCGCGTCGTCCGGTCGCGCTGGAGACGCAACCACGATCCCGGGTATGTCTCGGAGGGTGGCCACGGCGTCGTCGTTGTGGAAATGGCCGCCGAAGCCCTTTTGGTAGCCGTATCCGGCGAGCCGCAGCACCATCGGGTTGTGGTATTGGCCATTCGAGAAGAACGGCAAGGTCGCGGCCTCGCCTCGAAGCTGATCCTCGGCATTGTGCAGGTAAGCCAGGTACTGGATCTCGGGAACCGGAAGCAGGCCGGAGACGCCGCAACCGAGCGCGACACCGAGGATCGTCTGCTCGTCGAGAAGCGTGTCGAACACGCGAGTGGTGCCGAAACGGCGCTGCAGTCCACGGGTAACCCCGTAGACACCGCCCTTACGACCGACGTCCTCACCGAACACCAGTACTTCCGGCCGGACTGCAAGTGCATCGGTCAACGTCGCGTTGATCGACTCGGCCAGTGTCAGTGGGCCTGCTTCCTCCGGAAGCTTTCCTGCGAACGCATTCGCCCTCGCGTCCGGGCTCGCCGCCCGGCTCAGGTCCGAGGCGACGGCTTCCGGCCGTCGTCGAGCGATCGGCCCCATCACCTCCGATGTGCTCGAAAGCCGCCGTTGACTGGTGGCGTCGTCCGCCAGGCGCCGCACGTCCGCTGCAGATGCATCGTATTTGGCGAGCAGCTCGCTGGCCTCGGCGATCCCGGCCGACGCGAGCAGGCGCGCGGCGTGGACGAGGGGATCGCGCTCCAGGTCCTCGCCGATCTCTCCACGGCTGCGATAGCCGATCTCGGCGTCGGAGCCCGCATGACCAAGGAAGCGAACGCACCGCAAGTGCAGAAACGCGGGGCGGCGCGAGCTGCGCACGTATTCGGCTGCCGCCAGAGCCGCGTCATAGGCGCCTGCGATGTCGGTTCCCTCGGCGCTGAAATAGCGCAGATGTGGCCGATTCGACCAAGCTTCCTTCACCCAATCGCGAGGCGTGCGGACGCTGATGCCGAGGCCGTTGTCCTCGCAGCAGAACAGCACCGGCATCCGCAGCCCGCGGTGCACGGTGTACTCCGCGGCGTTCAACGCTCCCAGGGCAGTCGAGTGGTTGAGCGAAGCATCTCCGAATGAGCAGATCACGATCGCCTCCGCCGGCCACGCGGAGCTGACACCGATCCGCTCTGCGCGCTCGATCGCGAACCCAACTCCCATCGCGCGGGGCATATGAGACGCAATCGTCGAGGTCTGAGGGATCACCGCGAGCGCGTGGTTGCCGAACACCTTGTGTCGTCCGCCGGAAATCGGCTCATCCGCGGCTGCGACCAGGCCGAGGATGATGTCCCGTAATGGGGTGGAGCCGGGGACCTGCTGCGCCCGCGCGCAGTAGAACCCGCCCGATCGGTAGTGAAGGAGCGCTGGATCCGTGGGTCTGAGCGCCGCCGCGATCGCGGCGTTTGACTCGTGGCCCGCGGATCCGATCGTGTAGACCCCGGGACCCTCCTTCCGCAGATAGCGCGCGGCCAGGTCGAGATTCCTGCTGGCCACCATCGCGTCGAACAATGCGACGGCCATGCGTGCGGTCAGCCGGGTGCCCTCGCGGATTGGCTGATCGAGCTCCAAGCTGCGAGCCCCGCTGCTGAGCGCTGTCACGCGCTCGCGGAAGTGACGCTCGAGCGCTTGTTCCGGTGTGTCGGTCGCGGTCACAACCGCCCTCTATCCCCCGCGCATCAGTAAGAGGGCACGAAGCTCACCCAAACTCGACGCCCTGGGCCAGCGGAAGCTCGTCTGAGTAGTTGATGGTGTTGGTCGCCCGGCGCATGTATGCACGCCAGGCATCCGAGCCGGACTCGCGGCCTCCGCCGGTCGACTTCTCGCCGCCGAACGCGCCGCCGATCTCGGCGCCGGACGTCCCGATGTTCACGTTGACGATGCCGCAGTCGGAGCCCTCCGAGGAAAGGAACCGCTCGGCCTCTCGCTGATCGCCGGTGAAGATGCTGGACGACAGGCCCTGGGGAACGCCGTTGTGGAGCGCGATCGCGTCCTCGAGGTCCTTGTAGGTCATGACGTAGAGGACCGGGGCGAAGGTCTCGCGACGAACCAGCTCGGTCTGGCCGGGCATGCGGACGATCGCGGGCTCGACGTAGTAGGCATCCGGGTATCCCGCGACCTCACGCCGACCGCCGCCCACGATCAGCTCCCCGCCGTCGGACTGCGCCTCCTCGAGGGCCGCGACCATCCCCTGGTAGGCCTTCTCGTTGATGAGCGGGCCGACCAGCGTCGCGTCGTCGCTCGGGTCGCCGATCGGGAGTCGGCCGAACACGTCGCGCAGCCCGGCCACGAGCTCATCGTCGATGTCGTCGTGTGCGATCACCCGGCGCAGGCTGGTGCAGCGCTGGCCGGCGGTTCCTGCGGCGGCGAAGACGATTCCCCGCTGGGCGAGCTCGAGGTCGGCCGAGGGGGCCACGATCGCGGCGTTGTTCCCGCCGAGCTCGAGCAGGAATTTGCCCATCCGGGCCGCCACGCGTGGTGCGACCTCCGCTCCCATGCGCTCGGATCCAGTCGCGCTCACGAGTGCGACATCCGGGCTGTCCACCAGCGCCTGGCCCTCCTTGGCGTCGGCGATAACGAGCCGCTGAACCCCGGCCGGAGCACCGCACTCCGAAGCCGCGCGGTCCACCAAGGCCGAGCAGGCCATCGAGGTGAGGGGGGTCATCGGCGAGGGCTTCCACACGAGGGTGTCCCCGCAGACGAAGGCGATCGCGGCGTTCCAGGCCCACACCGCGCAGGGGAAGTTGAACGCCGTGATGACGCCGACCACGCCCAGCGGGTGCCAGGTCTCCATCAACCTGTGGCCTGGCCGCTCGGACGGCATCGTGCGGCCATCGAGCTGGCGCGACAGCCCGACCGCGAAGTCGCAGATGTCGATGGCCTCCTGGACCTCGCCGAGGGACTCCGAGCGGACCTTCCCTGCCTCGATCGTGACCAGCTCGGCGACGTCCGCCTTATGTTCGCCCAGCAGCTCGCCCAGACGCTTCACAAACGCACCCCGGACGGGCGCGGGCAAGGCACGCCACTCGCGAAAGGCAGCATTGGTCTCGGCGATCGCCGCCTCCACCTCCGCCTGGCCTGCGACGGGTACATCGAACAACGACTCACCCGTTATCGGCGAGCGGGCGCACACGGCCGACCCGGTCCCGGGCGAGGAAAGATCGACACCACAGTTCTCGAGGGCCGCACGGGCGCGCGAACGAAGGTCGTCAGTCGATGAGACGGACAGCTCGGCCTGGGACTGGGTTGTTGTCATTCGTTTCTCCCTGAGTTATGGGCGAAGATGAAGGTCGCTTATACAACGTTGTACTCGGGGCGAAGGGCGGACGTCTCGAAGCGCTCCAGGCCCAACGGTTCTATGTCGACGAACGGGGGGCGACGCAAAACCAGGTCGCGGAGGATCTCGCCGACGGCGGGGGCCTGGAGGAACCCGTGCCCGGAGAACCCGGTCGCATAGAGGAAGCGAGAGATGCCGGTCGCCTCCCCGATGATCGCGTTGTGGTCTCGTGTCATCTCGTAGAGCCCGGCCCACCCGCCGCGGATACCGGCGTCGGCGATCCGAGGCGCCCGCCGCCGGACCACCTCCATCAGGCCAGGGATCCAGTCGTCGGTTGTCTCGACGCTGAAGCCCGGCTTCTCATGTGGATCGGACATCCCGATCAATAGGCCGGGGCCCTCGCGATGAAAGTAGAAGCTCGACTCGAAGTCGATCGTCATTGGCATCTGGGTGGGGAGTCCGTCCATCCCGTCGGTGAACAGGATCTGGCGCCGCAACGGCGTGACCGGCAGATCCAAACCGACCATCGCGCCGCAGCTTCGTGACCAGGCGCCGGCGGCGCAGATCACGGTGCTCGTCCGGATCGAGCCGTGGCTAGTGACGACTTCGGTGATCTCGGCGCCGCTGATGTTGATGTCGAGTACCTCGCAGTTGACGCGGATCTCCGCCCCGTGGGCACGGGCGGCGAATGCGTATCCCTGGACCACGGCCTCAGGGGTTGCATGGCCATCGCCGGGTGAGAACGCACCGGCGAGGATGTCGTCCCCCTGCACCAGTGGGCATAGCTCGCGAGCTTCGCCGGCCGTAAGCATCCGGGAAGCCAGTCCGTATTCGTTCTGAAGCGCGACGCTGCGCTCGAACTTCTCGACGTCGGGCTCACGGCTGAGGACGAACATGTACCCGACCGGCTTGAGGTCGATCTCCCACCCGGGCCGTCGGCCGAAGTTGCGGAACGCCTCCAGGCTGCGCTTGGCAATCTCGACGTTCAGCGCGTCAGAGAACTGGGTGCGCACGCCGCCGGCCGCTCGGCTCGTGGAGCCGCTCCCGAGTTGCGCCCGCTCGACGAGCGCCACACCGACGCCTTCCTCAGCCAGGTGGAAGGCGGCGCTGGTGCCGATCACGCCACCCCCTAGGATGACCACGTCAGCGGATTTCGGAAGCGGTGAGGCCGAGCGAGGCATGCCTAGGATGGTACGTGCGGCGCAGCGGCCCACCCCGCCCAGATGCCCCTGGTCGCGGTGCCTTCGGATGTCAGCCTGCGTCGTCAACCAGCGAGCGGGCCAAGGTCGGCGCGAGTGCTGCTGGTACGAGCCGTGGTACCAAACTGAGCGAATCCCAGCTAATCCGAGAGCACTTCACCATGCTTGGGAGCGGCCGGGAGCAGCCCTCAATCCGGCGTATGGCCATCTCATAACCCAAACGTCGCGGGTTCAAATCCCGCCCCCGCTATTCAGGATTAGCCCGTTGCGGCGGGCTTCTCTGTATGGCGACTCTGGCCGAGGTGACGCGCGGGGGCTCGCCAGATTCACTTGCAAGCAAGCGAGAGGGCACAACGGATGATGCTCGAGATAGCCCCGGGCGGGGGTAGGTACGCCTGCTGCTGCTTGCGAAGGAGCCACCCCGTTGCTGCTGGCTCGCCGAGCGTAATGGCGTGCCTGGCACGCGCCATGTGACCGGTTAGCGAGAAGCGAGCTGAACGATGGGGATGCTGCGGCCGGCGCGAGCCGCGCGTCGGCGGTAGGCACCGTACGGAGCGAAGACGCGATCGGCGAGTTGCCACAGTCGTGATCGCTCGGACTCGTCCTCGACGATCTCTGCGCGAAATGGCTGACCACCGAGCGACACATCGGGATTGACGCGAAGGTTGTGAAACCACGCCGGATGTTGCGGCAGGCCGAGCTTCGACGCGATGATGATCACGTGGTTGCCGTCGTGAAAGTAGATGACCCCGTTGCGGCGCAGCTGCCCGGTGCGCCGTCCTCGTGTCTCCAGTAGCGCCGTTGGGAGCGGCCAGCCCATGCTCAGGCGGCCTCCGGTGAGCCCCATGAGAAACGGGTCCAGCCTCCAGACGATCTTGCTCGAAAACCAGCCCATTGGACGTGTCCCGGCGAGCCGCGCGTAGGCGCGGTAAATGGCACCGTGACGGCGCTTGGGATCGACGTAAGGCAGTTCGCGCATCGGCATCGACAAAGGCACTATCCGCCGGATCGCTCAGCGCCCATCGTTTCACTCGGGCCGGGTCATGACAATTGCGGCTCCTGCTTCGCGCGAAAAGCAGAAGTCAAACTCCGAGCGACAGTCGCTCCACTATGCGTGCGTCGTAGCGAGAAACGAATCGGGCCCGCCTATCGGTTTTCAGGGAAATGCACGAATCACCTCCGCTTTCAAGCGAAAGCAGAAGTCCTTATCCGGCCCTGTGCAGCGCGAGATACTGCGTAGCCGATGTCGCAGAAAAATGTTGAGTCGAGCGCTTACCGCCAGCGTCTCAAGTGCGGCGAACAACCACGCCGCAGCCTTGACGAGCGGATCGCGACTCGCTTTCCGGCGATCGCCACCGCACTGACGGTGCGGGTATCCCGCCTTCCCCCAAGCTCGAAGGTTCGACAGCGGGTGTTGGCGCGGACAGTCTGTCGCGGGTTCTCGGCTCTTCGGCGGGGTGACTTCGAGGCGGCCTTGGGGAACCTCTACGACCCCGATGTCGAGTGGCACGGAGCGGTCGGGGGACTGGATGAGGGACGCGTCCTCCGGGGCCGCGCTGAGGTCGTTGAAGCGTTTCGGGACTACTACGACACCTGGGATCGACTCGAACTGAGGCCGGAGGAGATCATCGACACCGGTGATCAGCTGATCGTCTTCGTCCACGAGGTCGCTCGGGGACGCAGAAGCGGCATCGTCGTGGAGACGGACACTGCGGCGATCAGCACGCTTCACGAGGGGTCGGTTGTAGAGGTCAGGAACTACCTCGATCGCAGCGAGGCCCTCCAAGCCGCCGGGCTGCGAAAGTGACGCGGAGGTGCACCAGCTCCAAGATCCGTGCGTCGTAGCGAGAAACGAATCCCGCCCCGCTATGTCCGTCACTACCACGCCCGGGCGGTCCGGTGCAAATCACACACGCAGGGCCGGGCGAATCGTTTAGGGCCGTGTCTACTAGCAGTTCCTGGTCGCCGACCAGCCCTACCGGACTCGCCGACGTGCCTAGCCTCCGTCCGACCAATAGGGAGGTACCTGATGCGTCAGTGGATTCGTGGTCAGTTGACGTTCGCGAACGTCGTTTCGTTGGCCGCTCTGTTCGTCGCCCTCGGCGGCACCGCGTACGCTGCGACCGTTGGCAACTTCATCCTCGGCAAGCCGAACACCGCCGGCAGTCAGACCTCGCTCACCGCTTCTCCCTCTTTCGCCGGTAAAGCGCTGCAGCTGACCAGTACGAACACGGGCACCGGAGCGACGGCGCTGGGCCGACACTGACCGTTCTCAGCCGCCAATCAGGCCGCCTCCTCGCGCGAGGCCGGAAGCGTTAGGTCATCAGGCACATCCGCTCCGCGCACCCCCGGCTGGGAGCGCGACGATGCGTCCCGTGCAGGAGCCGACGGGAATTCTTGCCGGTGCCTCCCGGCTACCCAGGTTAGGGCCTCACCGAGTGTCCGGAGGCGAGGCGGCCAGGGCAAAAGGGCTGCCCTCGGAATCCCGGCAGATCGCCCACCGTTCGCCGGGATGGATGACCGAACCGCCGTGGTCGCGGACGCGCGCGAGTGCTGCCGGCAGGTCGGCGACGGTGAAGTAGGGGAGGGCGGCCGTGTCGCCAGGGCCCGGCCCGCGCGCGTGCACTCCGAGGCGCAAGCCCTCGCCCTCGGCTTCCCACCCCGAGCCGGCTTCTGGGGGTCTGGGCACGAGCTCGGTGCCCAGCACACCGCGCCAGAAGCGGCGAGCGCGATCGGGATCGTCAGCGGGAAACTCAATCAGCGGGACGGGCATATAGGCCCCGAGTATGGACCAGCCCGAACATCCGACCCTATGCTCCGCGAACGTGACGCTTCAGCGGATGGACAACGTCCTCATCGTCGTCGGGGACCTCGAGGCCGCCAAGGCGTTCTTCGCCGAACTCGGTATGGAGCTGGAAGGCGAGATCACGGTCGAGGGGCCGTGGGTGGACCAGACCGTCGGGCTCGACGGCGTCCGCGCCACGAACGCCATGATGCGGACCCCGGACGGCCACGGCCGGATCGAGCTGTCGAAGTTCCACACGCCGTCGGCGGTCAGAGCCGAGCCGGCAAAGGCGCCGGCGAACACGCTGGGCATCGGGCGCATCATGTTCGCTGTCGACGACATCGACGATGTCGTTGCCCGCCTGCGCAGCCACGGTGCCGAACTCGTCGGCGAGATCGCGCAGTACGAGGACATCTACCGGCTCTGCTTCCTGCGTGGCCCTGAGGGCATCATCGTCGGACTGGCCGAGCGGCTCAGCTGACTCCATGGGTGCGGCCGGGGCCCGCCCCGGTCGGGCGCTCCTCCCTCGCGCGAAAAGCAGCACTCATGCCGCGAGCCGCATTCGGCCCACTATGCGTGCGTTGTGTCTGATCTCCGCGCGAGGCACTGAAGGAGACGCTATTCCTATCGGGCCCGCGGGCGGCTTACCCAGAGTTGCACGATGACCAGCGCCAAGATCAGCAGGGCGATCACCCGCTCGCTCTCCGGAATCTCAGCGACGAAGAGGACGTAGAACTGGATCCCGGCCGCGATCAGCTGGCACGTGATCGGTAGGACGATCGCCTTCCAGCCGGTGAGCTGGGCGGGGCGGGAGGGATGCGGATCCGGCTGCCATGCGGCGTAGGCGATCAGTAGTGCGCCGGCCGACCACAGATAGTTGTACTCGCCGAACTCGAAGGTGCCGTCTACGAACTGCACGGCGCTGATCGAGTCGGCGATCCCGAACACGGCGAGCCCCGCGCCGAGCAGAAGCCAGGTTCTCCCGGGGCGCCAGCCGGTCAGAGCGGCGATGCCGAGCAACGCCCCGAGCAGCAGGATGTCGGCGATCGGGTAGGCGAACTCCACGACTCGCGCCAAGGTGGTCCCCTGCCCACCCTCCTCCACCATCGGGTGCAAGACCAGCCCCACCAGCGGCGTCGCGGCGATGAGCGCGACCGCGACCCCGTCGATCCATCGCTGCAGGTCGAAACCTATGATTCGGTCGCGCGCGAGCAGCACCAGTCCCCCGATCGCCAAGACGTAATAGGCGAGCCAGAAGCCGTCGGTGGCCGTCGGGAACGGTTGTGGCTGCACGTCGGCGTAGTAAATGCTCCAGACCGCGCTTCCGATCCCGAAAGAGACGAGCGAAAGGGCCAGGAGGCCCCACGCTGCGCGCAAATGGCGGATCGTGGCGGCTCGCAGCAGGCAGATGCTCGCCGAGCACAGAATCAGGAAATCGAAGACGCCTACGTTGAAGAAACTGTCGAGCCCCGGACCGAACCCGATCACCTCGTGAAGCGCCTGGGCCGCGAGGAGAATCCCGAGTACGCCCCACAGGACTCGCGTCGTAGTCCGGTGTCGGAAAACGAGCCCGGTTGGACTATCTGATGCGGCCGCCATCCACGCGAGCGAGTCTACGAACATAAAGTCCATCGTTGATGCGGCTCTACGACTACGCGCCCTCACCCAACTGCTACAAGGTCCGCCTTCTACTCGCTCAGCTCGGGAAGAAGTACGAGCGGGTTCCGGTCGACATCTTCGGCGGCGATACCCTCACGGACGAGTACGCCCAGATCAATCCCGGCCGCAGGGTCCCGGTGCTGGAGACGGACGACGGCGAGTACCTCGTCGAATCGGGAGCGATTCTTCTCCACCTCGCCGAGGGGACCTCACTCCTTCCCGACGATCCCATCGAGCGGGCCCAGGTATACCGCTGGCTGTTTTTCGAGCAGTCGTCGGTCTACCCGACGGTCGGCGGGCTCAGGTTCCTGGTCGGCACCGGCCGGGTCGACGCCGGGAGCGCCCCGAAGGGCCCCAGCGTCCAGGCCCTTAAGGTGCTCGAGGGTCGCCTGAGCGAGGACGACTTCCTGGTCGGGGACTCGTACACCTTGGCGGACCTTGCTCTGTTCGGCTACGTCCATGTCGCCGACGAGGGCGGGATCGAGATGGCGCGCTTTCCGGCGATTCAACGCTGGCTCGATCGGGTGCACGAACAACCGCGCTTCATGAACGACCTCGAGAGCTTTCCCGGCAACGCCAGGCTCGGCGCGAGCCGCTCGATCTACGACGGGTGAGTGCCTCGGTCTTCACACGAATCGGACTCGGAAGCCTCGCCGCGCTGATCTCCGTCAACGTCTGGACTGTGATCATCCTGGTCGCCGGCTTCTCGCTGCCGAACAGCTAGTCGCACATCCCGCGAGTAACGGGTCTTCTAGTCGCGCTCCGGGGAACGGCCTGGGGTGCCGGGGGCTCCATTAGCCCTCGACCCGGTCGACCGAGAACGGGAGCCACCGCCACCGTTGCCTTGCTTGCGCTGCTCCTTGGCCTTCGCCGTGGCATCCTTCAGCCGCCGTGCCTCGTCGGTGGCGGCCAGCGCTTCCTCCTTTTCGGCGAGCGACTCGGCCTTTTTATCGAGCGCCTCGAGGCGATCCTCCTGCGCCTTTTCCTCGGCTTTGTCCTGCTTCCTCGCGGAGTCCTTTCGCGCGGTTGACTTGCGCTTGTCGGTGACCTCCGCTGCGCCCTGTTTGGTGCGCTCCGCGCGTTGGCGAGCCTTCTGCTCTCGTTCCTTCGCTCGCTTGGCAGCGGTGTCCCGCTTACGCTGAGCTTCGACCTTCGCTTCCCGGACCTCCGTCTGCGCCTCGGCATTCAGTTCCTCGGCGCGGCTGTGCAGCCGAACCGCCTGCTCACGCTCCTGCGCCGCTTGCCGGCGACGGTGTGCGTCGTCCACCAGCGCGTCATCGCGAAGGAGCGTCCCCGCGGCGGCGCGAAGGCCGGCGTCGCCGCGGTCGAGGGCGAATCGCAGCGAACTGCCTAGCCTGCCTCGGCCCGCAACGAGCAATAGCCCGTCGGCGGGTAGGCGCACCACCGTGAGCGCCCCGCTGACCAGTGTTCTGGGGATCGTGTTCAGGGTCATCGCCGCTCCTCGTCTTCGATCGTGGCCGCCTCTGCCTCTTTTCGCCGCGCCTCCTGTTCCAACCGCGCCGCCTGTTCGTCCTTGCGCTCTGCGTCGGACTCAGCGCGTTCCTCGCGCTGCTCGGCGATGGCCTGCTCGTTTCGCTCCGCCGCCTTGGCGTCGCCAACCTCCTCGCTGGCCGCACTTTGAGCTCGCTGCTCGGCTGTCCGACGATCGCGTTCGGCGGACTCCTCCGCACGGCGCCGCTCGACCTCCGCCTCGAGCTCTTGACGCTCCTGCCGCGTCTCGGCCTTCTCGCGCTCGAGTTGGGCCTCCTGCTCGGCCTGTTCAGCTTCGCGGCGCTCGCGGAGCGCGTCCTGCGCCGCATCGACCTTTTCCTGCTGCAGTCGTCCTTCTCGAGCCAACTCGTCTTTGCCGGCGGTCTCGCCGGCGAGCTCCTTGGCCTTGCCTACAGCCTTGCCTACCAGGCCTCCTGTTGTGCGCTCGGAGGCGTTCGAATCCGTCATATGAAGTCCCTTCGTGTGGTGGTACGAATAACGCGGCCCGTAGAAAGGGCCTCTCGAGGAGTACGGCTCGAGGCTCCCCGGCTCCACACCGCTCGCGCTCCAGCGTCCCGAGTAGCGCTCCCGGTATGGAGAAGGCTCCTACCCAGCCCCGGCTGTTCAAAAACTCCGAACGCGCGCCTAGAGCGAGATACTGCGTGCGATGTCGCGGGCGAACGTCGAAATCGTGCGCCGGATGTACGAGGCCTTTGACCGTGGTGACATCGAGTCGACCATGGGCTACTTCGATCCTGGTGTCGTGCTGGACGCAAGCCATCGCGTGGATGGCGGAATTGCGCACGGGCGCGAGGCACTGGCAACCACCGTCGCCCAGTGGATTGGTACCTGGGAGGGATGGCGAGAGAGCGTCGAGGAGATGCGAGACCTCGACGACCGGGTGATGGTGATCAGCACCCAGGCGGGGCGTGGCAAGCAAAGTGGCGTTGCCTGGGAGAACCGTTTCGCGATGCTCTTCGACGTGGAGGGCGACCAGATCACCCGTTGGACGATCTACGACGACGTCGACGAAGCGCTCGAAGCCACTGGGCAAACGAAATAGTTGCTGCGACTCACGCGAGGAGCGAAAGGGCTGCGGCTCCGTCTATGCGGCCGGCGACGTTCGCACGAGCTCGTCGAACCGCTGTGCGGCGGCGGTCGGCGGGGGCGGCCTGGTCGGCTTCATCCACGAGCGGATCACAAGCTCATGTCTAGGCCTGGCCCGGGCCGAGCGAAGCGTGGATGGAGCGGACGACCAGAGCGCCGTCACCAACGGCCGCGGCTACCCGCTTGGTGGAGCCTCTACGGACGTCGCCGACGGCAAAGACACCGGGGCGTGTGCACTCGAGCATCAGCGGGCCTCGATCCGACCCGTTCCAGTGTCGCGCGAATTCAGGGTGGCGACGGGCCTCTTCGCCGGTGACCACGAAACCCTTGTCATCCTGGCCGACATAGTCGACGAGCCCCTCCGACCTTGGTGACGCGCCGATCATGGCGAACACCGCCGAGGTCTCGACCCGGCGATCCGGTCCAGCGCCGGCGATCACGACTGCCTCGAGCTTCTCATCCCCCTCGAGCGTTCGTACCTCGCACCCGGACCAGACGGTGACGTTGGACTTGGCCTCGATCTGATCGACCAGATAGCGCGACATCGCCACCTCGAGCGGCCGGCGGGCGACGACGTGGACCTCGCGCGCGTGGTCCGCAAGCTTGACCGCGGCCTGGCCGGCCGAGTTTGCTCCGCCGACGACGACAACAACCTCCTGCGTGCACTGCTGCGCCTCGGTGTGCGTCGCGGCGTAGTACAGGCCCAGGCCCTCGAATCGATCCGCGTTCTCCGCCGGCAGCCGGCGATAGTCCGCGCCGGGGGCCAGGACGACCGATCGGGCCGTGACGCGCTGGCCGTCCCCGAGCCCGATTTCCCGCAGTCCCTCCGCGTTCGGCTCGGACACACGCGAGGCCTCGTGGACGCTGGAGATCACGGCGCCGAACTTGCGCGCCTGAAGCGTCGCCCGGCGAGCCAGCTCCGCCCCGGTGAGACCGGTCGGGAAGCCGAGGTAGTTCTCGATACGGGCGCTCGTCCCCGCCTGACCGCCCGGCGCGAACCGTTCGACGACGAGGGTCTTCAGGCCCTCGGAGGAGGCGTACACCGCCGCGGCCAACCCGGCGGGACCGCCGCCGATCACGACGACGTCGAAGGTCTGGCCGTCGACCTCCGCTCGCAGGCCGAGCTCATCGGCGATGGACGTCACCGTGGCTTGCCGGATGACGCTGTCCGAACGGACCAGGACCGGGCATTCGGTCTCCCCGATGCCGAGCCCCTCGAGCAGGACCCGGCTCTCCTCGTCGGTGGCTAGGTCATGCCAGGTGAAGGGAACGAGGTTGCGCTCGAGCAGCTCCCGCACGGCGAATGCCTCGCCCGACCATCGTGAGCCGATCAAGCGTTGCTGACCCAAGCCGCGGCCCTGCAGCCACTCCCTTCGCGTGACCATCGTCCGCAGGAGGAGGTCGCCGAGCTCGGCGGTCGTCGCAACCACCCGGCGGACGTCCTCGGGCGGCAGCGCCACGAGTGACGTCGGCTCGGCCGCAAACCCGGCGGCGAGCGTGGGCTCCCCGGTGAACATGGAGATATCGGCGGCGAAGGTCCCCGGCCTGCACTGGGTGAAGTACCGGTCGCCCTCCGGCGCCTGGTCGATGACGTCCACGGCCCCGGTTTCGATCACATACATCGGGGTCTCGCGCTGGCCGTGCTCCCACACGAGGTCCCCGCGCGCGAATGACACCCGGGTACCGATCTCCGCCAGGTACTCGATCTGCCCCGGAGTCAGACGCGGGAAGAGGATCGGATCGTCGGGGTCCAGGAAGTCCTCGACCGGGGTCGGCGCGTAGTCGCTCGCCATCTCTTCCGCCGTCATCGCGTCGATCGTAACGACGCTCCTTCGACGCCGGTCAAGCGCCCCGTAGGCCGGTGAGTGAGGACACTACGCCCGATGGACAACGCACAGATCGCCGATCGTCTGGACGCGTTCGCGACCTTGCTCGAGCTCAACGAGGCGAGTCCGTACACGACGCGCGCCTACAGTCGGGCAGCCGAGACCATCAGGGGGGTAGCGCTGCCAGTCGCGGAGCTCGTCACCGCCGGGCGGGCGCGCGAGCTGCGGGGCATCGGCCCGGGGATCGAGGCGCGTCTGCGCGAGCTCGTGGAGACCGGTGAGATCGCCGAGCTGGCCGAGCTCGAGCGCGACCTGGCGCCCGATCTCATTGGCCTCGGCCGCTACCTGGGGTTGGGCGCCAAGCGCTCGGTCGAGCTCGCGCGGACACTCGGCGTGCACACCGCCGATGAGTTTCGCGATGCGGCGGCTGCTGGCCGGCTGCGCACCGTCCCCGGGATCGGGCCAAAGACCGAGGCGCGGCTCCTCGAGGCGCTTGCCCGCGATCCCGAGCCCCGTGCGCGACGTGGGCTTCTTCTCAACCGCGCCCGCGATCTCGTCGGAGGACTTTCGGCAGCGCTCGACGGCGAGCCCGCGGGGGACGTGCGGCGGTGGCGCGATTCGTGTGAGCACCTCTCGGTGGTCTGCGCCGCGCAGGATCCCCGGCCGCTGCTGGAGCGCTTCGCCTCGCGTCCGCAGGTGGTCGCGATCATCGATAGCGACGAGCGCCGCGCGCTGGGCGTGACCGTCGAGGGCGTACCGGTCGAGCTCGTCGTCGCCGAGCCGGAGCGCTTTGGCACGGCCCTCCTACGCGCGACCGGCTCGGGCGCCTACGTCGCCGCGCTCGAGCCGTTGCCGGAGGCGCCGAACGAGCAGGGCATCTACCGCGCGCTCGACCTGCCGTGGTGCCCGCCGGAGCTGCGCGAGGAGCCGTTTCGCGGCGAGCCTCCACCGCTCGTCGAGCTCTCGGACATCCGGGGCGATCTGCATAGCCACACGACTTGGTCCGACGGACGGGCGAGCGTCGAGGAGATGGGCCTTGCGGCCCGCGAGCGCGGCTACGACTACCTCGCGATCTGCGACCACACGCCGGCCGTCGGCGCGGTCCGCGGCCTCACGCCGGACGACGTTCGCCGTCAGGCCGAGGAGATCGCGGCGGCCAACGAGAAGCTTTCGCCGTTTCGAGTCCTGGCGGGAATCGAGTGCGACATCCTCACCGACGGGCGGCTTGATCTGCCCGACGACGTGCTCGCGGAGCTCGACTGGGTGCAGGCAAGCGTCCATGGCGGACAGCGGATGCCTCGGCGTGAGATGACGAAGCGGGTCACGGAAGCGCTGCGAAACCCGTACGTCCGCTGCCTCAGCCACCCGAAGGGGCGGTACATCAACAGGCGGCCGGAGAACGCCCTCGACCTGGAGCGCACACTCGAAGTCGCGCTCGAGCAAGGGGTGGCGCTCGAGGTAAACGGCCTTCCCGACCGTCTCGACCTTCGCGGCGAGCACGTCCGCGACGCGCTACGCGCCGGCGTGAGGATCGTCTGCTCAACTGACGCGCACTCGGTGCGCGGCCTCGACAACATGGCGTTCTCGGTCGCGACGGCCCGCCGCGGCTGGGCGACCGCCACGGACGTCGTCAACACGCAACCGCTGACGTCGATACTCGAGCGACGGAACTCGTAGGCTCACGCCTCAAGGCATGGAGGAGTGGATAAGGGCAGAGGCCGCCCGCATCGCGGCGCGATTCGAGCGCGATCTCGCCGCGCTCGTCGCGGTCTCCTCGCCCAGCGGCGACGCGGTGGCCTTCGAGGAGTGCGCCGCGATCGCAATCGCCCTCGCCCCTGAGGAGACGTCCGTCGAGCGGCCGCCCTGCTCGTCGCCGGAGCATGCGCCGGATCTGGTCCTCCGGCTTCAGGGCACCGGCCGCGCCCGGCTCTTGCTGGTCGGTCACCTCGACACGGTGCATGCGCATGACACCCATCGGCCCCTCGAGCAGGCGGAAGACCGATGGATCGGGTCAGGCTCGGTGGACATGAAGGGCGGTGACGTGTTCGCCCTCGCCCTGCTCCGTGCGCTGGCCACCAGGCGTGCCGACTTCGCCGAGGTCGCTCTATTGCTCGTGGGGGACGAGGAGTGGCGCACGGCGCCCTTCGCGCACGTCGATCGATTTGCCGGCTGGGACGCGTGCCTGTGCTTCGAGGCGGGACAGCTCGCGGGCGGGGAAGAGGCGGTCGTGGTGCGGCGAAAGGCCGCCGGGACGATCCGGGTCAGGGCCACCGGACGGGCGGCGCATTCCGGCTCGGCCCCGGACCGCGGCGCCAATGCGCTACTCGCGCTCACCGCGGCCGCCACAGCGGTGGCGGCGCGACACGACCCCACGGGTCCAGAGCGGCTCACCGCCGTCCCGACCGTGATTCATAGCGGCGACGCGTTCAACGTCGTACCCGCTTCCGGCGAGTTGCTCTGCGACACGCGGGCGAGTTCCCTGGAGGCGATCGATACGGTCGCGTCCGCCGTGCCGACTGAGGTGGGCGGCGCGACGCTGCAAACCGAGCTGCTGCGCCGCTGGCCCCCGATGGATTCCCGCGAGGCGACCGCCGGCTTGCTTGCTCAGGCGACCGATGCAGGCGGACGGCGTATCGTCGCGGCGGGCCGCGGCGGCGCGAGCGATGCCAGCCACTTCGCGCCCGTCATCGCACTGACCGTCGACGGGCTCGGGCCGCGTGGCGGCGCGGCGCACAATCCGGACGAGCACGTACTGGTCGATTCGGTCGAGCCGCGGGCGGCGATCGCGCTGGCGTTGGTCCTGACGGCGCTCGGCGAGAGTGAGCGACCGGACTGACTACCTGCGCACCTCGAACGCGCCGATGTCACATCGCGGGCCCTGCGGGCGAGGCACACCGCGCTGGTCGGTTCCGGGGCAGTTCGTGTTCGTGCCACGGTTGATCGCGGGGCTGCCGGGGCGGAGCGCCATCGTCTGGGTTGGCCCCCCGTTCTTCGCGAGTACGCCAAGGAGCGGGTTCGTGTCCTGCTGGTCCCCCGGACCGTTGAAGCCGCAGCTCTGGTGGCGCTCGATGTTGTAGCCAGCGGAGGTGACCGGGGCGTTGCAGTCGGGGCCCATGGCCGCGGAATTCTGGGCCACGATCGCGTTCAGGACGGTAGGCGCCGCGGGAGGAGTCAAGCCGCCGACGCTGAAATCGATCCCGCCCCCCTCGCCGCTGCCCGCTGCCGTGTTGCGAGCGATCGTATCGTTGAGGAGGGTCATCGGGACGGTTCCGCCGTCGCTCGCGACGGCGTCGATCCAGACCGCGCCACCGAAACCGGAACCACCCTGGCCGCCGGCCGTGTTCTGGGTCAGTGTGTTGTTGACCAGGGTGAGGGGCGTGCTGCCCCCGCTGGTCAGGGCCCGGCCCTGGAAGCCGATCGCGCCTCCCCAGCTTTCCTGGCCGGGAGTCACGGCGCGGTTGTGGTCGAACGTGCTCCTGCGCACTACGAGCTCGAGCTCGACTCCGCCCACGAGCTCATAGGGATTGAAGAAGATCGCTCCCCCGGGGGCACTGAAGTTGCTTCCGCCGGTCGCGGTGTTCGAGGAGAACGTGCTCTTCACGATCTTCACGCCGGCGTCCTCGGCGTTGGCGTTTGTCTGCCAGCCCACCGCGCCGCCGAACCCGTCCTCTGGCGCCGCGTTCTCCACGATGCGGCTTTGCGTGATCGTGACCGGACCGCTCACCGACCCGGGAAATCCGGCCGAGATCGCCCCGCCGAATCCCTCGGCGACAGCGCTCGTCCGGTTCTCGCGCAACACCGAGCGGACCACCTTCAGGGTGCCGGTGTTCGCGATGCCGCCGCCCGCGGTGAAGTTGGGATCTCCGGCGGCGCGGTTGTTATGGAGGAAAACACGGTTCAGCGTCAGGTTGCCCGCGTTCCTAATGCCACCGCCGTACTGGTCGCGGCCGCCCGCGACGGCCAGCTGTGAGATTTCCACCGGGTCGGCGAGTGACGTGACGTCGAACACGCGACTGTCGCCACCGGCATTGATCTCGGTCCTCGAGGCTCCCCGGCCATGGATCGTCAGCGCCTTGTCGATCAAGAGCTCGCCGCTCGTCAACCTGTAGGTGCCGGCGGGTACGACGATCGTGTCGCCGGGACTCGCCTGGTTGATGGCCCGGCGCAGCGATCCAGGGCCGGCGTCGTGGGTGTTGCGAACCTGGATGGTGTCCGCCTGAGTGGAGACAGCGAGGGCAGGGAGCGCCAAGCACGCCGCAAACGCTGCGACCACGACCCTCCTCCGGCGTCCCCCTGGATCCATCCGCTGCTGACAACTCTATCCCGGCGGACTGAGCGAATCAAGCCGAGCTGCTGCGCCAAGGTCATCGATACCGTGGAGCGCTGAGCGAGGCAAACCGATGAGTTTTCGGGCGTTGGGCGGTCTCATCAGCTGATTGCCCACCGAATAGAGGAGGAGGCGCCATGGCTGAATTCAAGATCGGAACCCGCGAGGAGTGGCAGGCGGCGCGGGATGAGCTGGCGAAGCTCGAGGCCGAGCAGGCCGAGCGAAACAACGAGATCATCGAGAAGCGGCGCGAGCTTCCCTGGGTCCCGGTGGAGAAGGAGTACGTGTTCGATACCGAGGACGGCAAGAAGAGCCTGGCCGATCTGTTCGAGGGTCGGTCACAGCTTCTCGCCTACAACGTCATGTACGGGCCCGACTACTCGAAGGGCGCCTGTCCCGGGTGCACCAATCTCGCCGACGAGCTCGATGGCTCGCTCATCCACATGAACCAGCGCGATGTGACGCTGATGTGCTTCTCCCGCGCGCCGATCGACCGCCTCACGCCCTACAAGGAGCGCATGGGATGGCGGTTCCCCTACGTCTCGACCTACGACACCGATTTTCCCTGGGACTTCGGCCTCGCGATGACGGAGGAACAGGCACAGTCGATCCCCGAGGTCAAGGAGATGATCGACAACCCGCCTGACTGGCTTCAGGATTGGTCTGAGCAGGTGGGCGCGGAGCTGAAGGATGGCCTGCGGGAGGGCCCTGGCTGGATCGCCTTCGCGCGCGAGAACGGGACGATCTACCACACCTACACGGTCATGGCTCCCGATCCGTTCGTGGCGCCGTACCACGCGTTCCTGCTCGCCCGAACGCCCAAGGCTCCGGACAGCGAGGTCCGGGCCTGGCGCAAGGACGAGTACCCCGATTGACTCCCTGACGGGATGAGGGTCTAGCCGTCGTCCTCAGCTTCGGGCGGCTCGCTCGACGCCGGGTAGATCGGGTATGACGACCGTTGTGGCACTGCCTCGACCAGCCACCCCGGCGGAGGTGAGGATCACCGATCCGCCACGCACGGAGCGCGTGTCCGAGACCGGGGCTGTTTCGTCGGTCCAGCGCGCCGAGCTCGAGATGCCGGCGGAAACGCTCGAGGGTCTCTGGAAGCCGGCGACCCTCGAACGTCTCGCGCGCGCGTATTGGCGCTATCTGAACCGTCTTTCGCTCGGGCTCTTGCGGGTCGTGTACTCCCCCACCGGTCGAACTGTCGTGCTGCTCGTGCGGCCGTTCAGCCTCCTGCGCTTCAAGGCTCCCGAATACGAGTTCACGCCGCGCCACGGGACCGTTACCTGGCAGATCGACCGCGGATTGCTCGTCGCGAGAGAAGGGCGGGGACAGGGCTTCCTGCGGATCTCAATCGACAGGCGTCCGGACCCGGGACCGGCGCGGGGGTGCGTCGCTGTCAGCGCTGAGGTCCGCAACTTCTACCCCTGGCTCCGGGGATCCGGAAGGTTTGCGCGCTTCGGGACGTGGCTCTACAGCCACACGCAGGTCCGAGTCCACGTCTTCGTGACATACGGATTCCTGCGGTCCCTTGCACGCCTCGAGCTGCCTCCAACGAGCGTCGGCGTTCTCCCGGGCGAGATCGCCGCGGGTGCCCTCCCCGACGCGGAGGAGGATCCACACGATTTGCCGAGCGAGCGGGTGGACCGATAGCGTGCGCGCGCTGGTCGCCGGGGCAACCGGCTTCATCGGCACCAGGCTGACCGCCGAGCTCGCTCGCCAGGGACAGGACGTGCGAGCCCTCGCACGGTCGAGGGAAAAGGCACAGGCCCTTCGGCGCCAGGGCTACGAGCCGCACACCGGCGACGTTCTGGACGAGGCCAGCCTGCGGGGGGCGGGCGAGAACGTAGACGTCGCCTACTACCTGGTGCACGCGATGGCGGGGGGCGTCGACTTCGAGGAGCGCGAGGCGCGGGCCGCGAGCAACTTCGCGCGGATGGCCGCGGCGGAGGGGGTGGGCCGCGTCGTGTACCTCGGGGGCTTGGGAGGCGAGGCGGTCTCGCGTCACCTGCGAAGTCGTCATCACACCGCCGAGATCCTTGGGGCGGAGGGCCCGCCGCTGACGTACTTCAGGGCCGCGATGGTGGTCGGGGCCCGCAGCGAGTCGTACCGGACGTTGCGCTACCTGGTTGAACGCCTCCCGGTGATGGTCGCTCCGGCCTGGCTCCAGACGGACACGCAGCCGATCGGCATCGACGACGTGGTCGCCTATCTCTCGCGGGCGCCCGCGGTCGCGGAGTCTCGCGGGCGCGAGGTGCAGATAGGCGGCCCCGACGTCCTTTCGTACGGCGACATGCTCGACCGCATGGCGCTCGCCCTCGGGAAGCGGCCGCGTATAAAGATTCCCGTCCCGGTACTGAGCCCCGGTCTCTCGTCACTGTGGCTGGGGCTGGTTACGCCCATCGACACCAACGTGGCTCGACCGCTCGTCGAAGGACTGGTTACCGAGACCGTCGTCACCGATCCTTCGGGTGCCGAGCCCTTCGGAGTCGTACCCGCCCCGTTCGACGAGACCCTGCGCCGCGCGATCGCCGAGGCGGGCGAGTCTCACTCCTAGTGCGCGGAAAAGCCGTCCCCCGGCGGCGGTAGGTTCGCCGCTGAAGAGAGGAGGGGACGTGAAACTGGTGATCGGAATCGTCCGCCCGGAGAAGGCGAATGACGTTTTGGAGGCGCTCTATCGCGCCGAGGTCCGCGGCCTGTCGCTCAGCCGGGTCCGTGGTCACGGCGGTGAGCTCGACCGGGTGGAGACCTACCGCGGCACGACCGTGCAGGTGGGGATGTCCGACAAGGTCCGGTTCGAGATCGCCGTCTCGGACTCGTTCGTGCAGACGACGATCGATGCCCTGTGCGCCGGTGCGCGGACGGGCGAGGTCGGTGACGGGAAGATCTTCGTCGTCCCGCTCGAGCGGGCGGTGCGCATCCGTACCGGCGAGGCCGACGTCGAGGCAGTGACCCCGGTGGCGGACTGATGGATCTCACCATCCTGGCTGCCGCGAAGGTGGACACCGGCGATACGGCGTGGATGCTGGTCGCGACGGCGCTCGTGCTGATGATGACGCCGGCTCTGGGCCTCTTCTACGCGGGACTGGTCCGGTCGAAGAACACCCTCAACACCTTCATGATGTGCGTTGCGGCGATCGCCATCGCGACGGTCACGTGGGCACTCGTCGGCTACTCGCTGGCGTTCGACGGCACCGCCTCGCTGCTCGGCGGCCTCAACAACGTCGCGCTGCACGACGTCGGCTTCACTCCGCGAGAGGGCACCACGATCCCGCAGCTCGTGTTCTTCGCGTTCCAGGCGACCTTCTGCATCATCACGGTCGCCCTGATCTCGGGGGCCGTCGTAGAGCGGATGCGCTTCGGCGCCTTCCTGGTGTTCGCCGCGATCTGGTCCATAGCCGTCTACGCGGTGCTCGCACACTGGTCCTTCGGGGGAGGGTGGCTCACCCAGCAGGGGACCCTCGACTTCGCGGGAGGCGTCCCTGTTGAGATGGCGTCCGGGTTCTCCGCCCTCGCGGCGGCACTCGTGGTCGGCGCGCGCAACGACTACGGTCGCCTGGCGCTGCTGCCACACAATGCGGTTTACGTCCTCCTCGGCGCCGGCCTCCTTTGGTTCGGCTGGTTCGGGTTCAACGGCGGCAGCGGGTTCTCGACTGGCAACGGCAGCGTGCTCGCCTTCACGAACACGCTGCTGACACCGGCCTGCAGCCTCGTGACGTGGTTCGTGCTCGACCTTGTGCGCGGCCGCAAGGTCACCGCCATCGGCGCGGCGACCGCGATCATCGTTGGCTGTGTGTTGATCACGCCCGCCGGAGCGTTCATCAGCCCCGCGTGGGCGATGCTCCTGGGCGCCGTGGGCGCGCTGCCCTGCTACGCCATGATCGTCTGGCGCCCACGGACGCGGGTCGACGAGACCCTCGATGTCCTGGCCGCCCACGGCGTCGCCGGGTTCACGGGCATTCTCTTCATCGGCCTGTTCGCCCAGTTCGCTTGGAACGGCCTGGCCGACGGCCTCGCTTACGGGAATGCGGAGCAGCTACTCGACCAGGCGGTCGCGGCGGCCGTGGCACCCGCTTACGCGTTCGTGGTCACCTACGTCCTTCTGCGCGTGATCGGCGCGCTCATGCCGCTTCGCTCCACCGAGCGCGAGGAGGCGCTCGGCATGGATGTAATCCACCACGGGGAGGAGGCCTACGCCACAGGCGAGGGCGCGGTCCTCGTCACCCCCGAGGCGGGGCTCGACGAACCCGTGCTCGTCGAGCCGTAGCCCTAAGCGGCGACCGCGCGATCGACGCTCGTCGACTCAGGCACGCGTGAGAACGTCATCGCGTCGTCAACGGGCCCGTGCTTCAGGAGGCG
>JBJMKM010000098.1:0-13919 GCA_045805825.1 Solirubrobacterales bacterium | reverse complement strand
TCGGAGGACGCCGGGCGAGCAGCCAGCAGCTCGCCGAATGCCTCGACGACCGGGGCTTCGCCAACGTCGTCAACTTCCGCGCGAGCGGCAACCTGATCTTCGACGCCGAGCGCTCCTCGGCAGTCGGGCTGAAGCGCCGCGTGGATCAGGCCCTGACCGAGGGCCTCCGCTTCGAGGTCCGCAGCTTCGTCCGCACCGCCGCGCAGGTCCGCGCCATCGCGAGCTTCGAGCCATTTCCTCCCAAAATCCTCGCGAAGTCCCAGGGCAAGCTGCAGGTGGCGCTCCTGGCCAAGCCACCCCCGAAGCCCACGCGCGACCAGATCCTCGCCCTGGCCACCGCCGCCGACCCCCTGGCCATCTCGGGCAGCGAGCTCTACTGGCTCCCCAGCGGTCCGACGATGCAGACCGACCTCGACCTGCGCCTCCTCGACAAGCTCGCCGGCGACAACACCCGCCGCACGAAGAACATGATCTCCGAGATCGCAGCGAAATTCCTCGACGGCTGACCCGACCCGCAGTACCATCGGCCCGACTCGACCAGGGAGGAGCAAGAATGCATCCCAGATCCAGGTTCCCGTCCATCCTCGTCCTCGCGTTCGCGATTGCGGCACTGGCCGCCGCCCCGGCGCTGGGCGGCAATGTCAGGCGCTTCGACTCGACGGTGACCCTCGCCGCCACGAACCCGTTCCACGGGCACGTCAGCTCTCCGAAGCACGCGTGCGAGGTTCAGCGGACCGTCAAGGTCTTCGACAAGGCCCCGGGACCCGACAGCTTCTTCGGCAAGACGAAGACCGACGGCGACGGCAAGTGGTCCATCCCGGCCACACCGAACGGCAATTTCTACGCCAAGGTGACACGCCGCAAGGAGGGTGCAGCGGGCACGATATTCGTCTGCCGCCCCGACCTCTCGCCGACGCGCCATTTCGGTCCGTAGGTCAGGCCCCGCTCACGCCGTCTCGAACCGAATAAGACTGAAGACGTCGGGCGTGCGCAGCCGCGCCCGGCCGTCCAGGAACTCGAGCTCCATCAGGAAGGAGGCCCCGACCACTTCGGCGCCCGCCTGCTCCACGAGCCCCTCGAGTGCGGCGATCGTCCCGCCGGTGGCGATCAGATCGTCGTGCAGCAGTACGCGCGCCCCCGGCTTCAGCGCATCCACGTGCATGTGCAGCTCGTCGATCCCGTACTCGAGCTCATAAGAGACCGACGCCGTCTCATACGGCAGCTTCCCCGGCTTCCTTACGGGGACGAACCCGGTGCCGCACCGCGCCGCCACCGCCGCACCGAGGATGAACCCACGCGCCTCCGGTGCGACGACGAAATCCGGCCGCACCCCCCGAGCGTGCTCGGCCAGCGCCTCGATCGCCCGCTCGAGCGCGGGGCCGTTCGCAAACAGCGGCGTTGCGTCCTTGAACACGATCCCCGGCCGGGGAAAATCCGGGATGTCGCGGATCAGCTCCCTGAGCTCAGTCATCGCGCGGCAGGATAGGCTCCCGCGCGTGAAGCAGGTCGCCGACGGGGTCTGGCACCTCGACACCTTCTTCCTTCCGAACTCGATCAACGCCTACCTGATCGAGGACGTCCTCGTAGACGCAGGCACCCGCCATTCCGGCGGCAAGATCCTGCGCCAACTCGGTCCGCACAAGGTGACCGCCCACGCGCTCACCCACTCTCACCCCGATCACCAGGGGGCATCGCACGAGGTCTGCGGCACGCTGGGCATCCCATTCTGGGTCCCCGAGCGCGACGCCGACGCCGCCGAGGACCCTGACCTCATCCGTCAGCGCCAGCCCGGCCACCCGATGGCCCGCTTCTACATCAAGATCTTCATCGGCCCCGGCCACCCAGTCGACCGCCGCCTTCACGAGGGCGACGAGATCGCCGGCTTCAAGGTCCTGGACGTCCCTGGTCACTCGGCCGGCCACGTCGCCTTCTGGCGCGAATCCGACGGCGTCCTGATCGTCGGCGATGTCCTCGCGAACATCGACCAGCTCACCGGCATCCCCGGCCTGCACGAGCCGAAGCCCTATCTGACCCCCGACCCCGCGGAAAACCGCCGCTCCGCGAAACGCCTCGCGGCCCTTGAGCCAAAGCTCGTCCTCTTCGGCCACGGCGCCCCCGTCCGCGACACTCGCAAGTTCGTCGACTTCGTCGAGCGCCTCCCCGCCTGATCCAGCACCCAGCTAGCGCGCGAGCTCCCGGGCCGCATCGAGCGCCTCCCGCGCCCGCGAGGGCAACCGCCTCCGCACCCTCCACGCCGCCCCCGAGAACCCGAGGTTGGCCACCATCGCAAACCCCGCCTCGTCCTCCCTCAGCGCGAGCAACAGATGCGCGAGCCGGTCGCCCTCCGGCAGATCATCACTGTGGGCCACGCGCACGCACCAGCAATCGACTCGTCTGCCATCCGGTCGCACCATCAGCGCTCCACGTTCGCCGACCAGCCACACACCCAGCTGCCCGCGGTGCATCGCGAGTCCGCATCGCTGGAGCAGCTCCCGCTCCCGATGCCCGACGAGGTCCCCCAACAGGCCGAGCGCAACGCCCTCGGCCTCCGGATCCGGACTCTCTTGGCGAGCGGTGCGTCGCTCGCTTCCCAGCGGCGCGACCGACCGGGCCCCGCGCCCAGCCTGCAGGCGCGGCACGATCCAGGCGTGGGCGAAGCATCCGAGCGCCACGGGCAGCGTCCACGGCGAGAGCAGCAACAGTCCCACCCCGGGCGCGGTGAACACCAAAACGATCCAGACCGTCCACGCCGTCCACCGTCGCCCGTCCCGACGCAAAGTCTCCGCCGTGACCTCCCGGCGCCACCAAAGTGCCGCCGCTTCCTCCAGGCCCGGCCGTAGCGGCGTTCCCGGCGGCGCCGCGGGCTTCCAGGTCCGCGTCCGCGTCACGTTCCGAGTGGGCCGCTAACCGCCGGCAATCGGCCTGCGCAGGACCACGAGCTCGGCGTCAACCGGCAGCTCCCGGATCACCTCGGCGGTCCCGTTCGACTGCGGGGCGCTTGCGAGCATCCCGGCGTCGAGCTCGCGGCGAAAGGCCGCCACCGCGGCATCGTGAGCCTCCGGATCGGCGGCGCTCCACTCCGCGAGCGTCGTGTGTCCCGTGCGGTCCAGCCTGATCAGCCGTCCCATAGCCCCTCCTCGCGTCGCTTCCACGAGCGACTATACGCTCGCCGTAGTATCGCTCCCCGTGGAGCGATACGACCCCGCGAAGATCGAAGCGCGCTGGCGCGGCATCTGGAACGAGGAGCGCACCTGGGAAGTGCCGAATCCCGGCCAGGCCGGGTTCGATGACTCGGCGCCGAAGTACTACGTCCTGGAGATGCTCCCGTACCCCTCGGGCGACCCCCACGTCGGCCATCTGAAGAACTACGCAATCGGCGACGCCCTCGCCCACTTCCGTCGCCGCCACGGGTTCCAGGTAGTCCACCCGATGGGCTTCGACGCATTCGGCCTGCCGGCGGAGAACAACGCGATCAAGACCGGCGAGCCGCCGCGCGTAGCGACCGAGCGGTCGATCGAGGCCTACCGCAAGACGTTCGACCGCCTGGGCTTCTCGTTCGACTGGGCGCGGGAGCTCTCCTCGCATGAGCCGTCCTATTACCGCTGGACCCAGTGGATCTTCCTGAAGCTCCTCGAGCGCGACCTCGCCTACCGTGACGAGGCTCTGGTCCACTGGTGTCCGGTGGACCAGACGGTGCTCGCCAACGAACAGGTCATCGACGGCCACTGCGAGCGCTGCGGCAGCCTGGTCGAGGCCCGTCAGCTCGAGCAGTGGTTCTTCCGCATCACCGAATACGCCGACCGCCTCCTCGACGACCTGGGCACCATCGAGTGGCCGGAGCACGTGAAGACGATGCAGCGCAACTGGATCGGCCGCTCCCACGGCGCCGAGGTCATCTTCCGCTGCGAGGACGTTGGCATCGACTTCCCCGTCTTCACCACGCGCCCCGACACGCTCTTCGGCGCCACCTTCTTCGTCCTGGCGCCGGAGCATCCCGACACCGAACGCCTGGCGGTTGGCACCGAGCACGAGGACGCCGTCCGGGAGTACGTGAACGAGGCGGTCCGCGCCACCGCCGAGGAGCGCGGTGCCGCCGAGCGCGACAAGACGGGCGTCCCCCTGGGCCGCACCGTCACCAACCCGGCGAACGGCGAGGAGATCCCGATGTTCGTCGCCGACTACGTGCTGATGGAGTACGGCACCGGCGCCATCATGGCCGTCCCGGGTCACGACGACCGCGACTATGCGTTCGCAACGGCCTTCGACCTTCCGATCCGGCGCGTCATCGAGGGCATCGACCCCGAGGAGTCCCAGGACGACGACGGTCTCCCTTACTCAGGCGACGGAGCGATGGTCGACTCGGGTCGCTTCGACGGCGAACACAACCGCGAGGCCTACGACGAGATCGTTGACTGGCTCGAATCGGAGGACCGGGGCAAGCCCACCGTCCACTACCGCCTGCGCGACTGGCTCGTCTCCCGCCAGCGCTACTGGGGCTGCCCTATCCCGGTCGTCTACTGCGACACCGACGGCATCGTCCCGGTGCCGGAGGACCAGCTCCCTGTGCTCCTGCCGGAGGTCGACGACTACGCGCCGAAGGGCCAAAGCCCGCTCGCGGCGGCCACCGACTGGGTTCAGACCGAATGCCCGAAGTGCGGCGGCCCCGCGCACCGCGAGACCGACACGATGGACACCTTCGTCGACTCCTCCTGGTACTTCCTCCGCTACCTCGACGCCCAGAACGACCAAGCGGCCTGGGACCGCGCGGCCGTCGACTACTGGATGCCCGTCGACCAGTACATCGGCGGAGTCGAGCACGCGATCCTCCACCTGATGTACGCGCGCTTCTTCACGAAGGCGCTCGCGGACATGGACTACCTCGGCGTGGAGGAGCCCTTTGCCCGCCTGTTCACCCAGGGGATGATCACCCGCGGGGGGGCGAAGATGTCCTCATCCAAGGGCAATGTGGTGAGCGCCAGCGACACCGTCGAGCGCTACGGCGCCGACACCGCCCGCACCTACGTCTGCTTCATGGGCCCGCCCGACAAGGGCGGCGACTGGACCGACGAGAGCGTCGAGGGGGTTCACCGCTTCCTCACTCGCCTGTGGCGGCTGAAGGAGGAGGTGATGGAGCGCACCGCGTCCGGCGGTGACCACGGGAGAGCCGCCGACGGCGCCGCCCTCGAGCTTCTGCGCAAGGCGCACTGGGCGATCGACAAGGTCACCCGCGACATCGAGCGCGACTTCGGCTTCAACACGGCAATCGCGGCTGTGATGGAGCTCGTCAACGACGCCTACCGGCTGAAGGACGGCCTTTACGGGGATCCGGCCGGTGAGGCCACCCTGCGATTCGCGACCCAGACCGCGGCCTCGATCCTCTTCCCGTTCGCGCCGCACCTCGGCGCGGAGGTGTATGAGGCGCTCACCGAGCGCCGTGTCTGGGAGGACCCATGGCCCGAGTCCGATCCGGCCCTGCTGGCGAGCGATGTCTTCACCCTCGTCGTGCAGGTGAACGGCAAGCGACGCGCCGGGGTGGAGGCCCCGGCGGATGCTTCGCGCGAGCAGCTTCTGGAGCTCGCCCGTGCCGACTCATCGGTTCGCCGTCATATCGACGGCAAGGAGGTAGTGAAGGAGATCGTCGTTCCGGGCAAGCTCGTCAACCTCGTGGTGAAGTAAGCGCCCCATCTGGGAAACACGCGCACAGCCCCCGTCTGCTAGAAAGGCGGCGCATGCTTGTCAGGCGGTTCTCGGACGCAGCCGTCACGGAGTTGCATCGGTTGCGGCCCCACATCCTCATGGACGCCGGAGAGCTCGGCTCCCGCAACGTCTCGGTGTGCTGGCTCGAGGTCCCGCCGGGTGCCTCCGAAGAGCTTCGCTCCCACGAGGAGGCCGAGCAGGTCTATGTCGTCGTCAGCGGGAACGGAACCATGTCGGCCACCGGCGACACGCAGGCGCTCTCGGTTGGGGACCTCGTCCTGATCCCGCCGGCGACCGACCATGCGGTCGCCAACGATGGCGCCGAGCCCATGGCCCTCGTCTCCGTGCAATCCCCGCCGGTGTCCGCCGACGAGCTGTTCTCCCGCCGCCTGGCGGCGCAGGCAAGCGGCTACGACGACTACGAGAACGAGTAGGCCCGAACCGGGTCGCCGGCGGCGGGGGCGCGGGAATGCGTAAGCGCGTCATCGTCCACGGCCGCGTCCAGGGTGTCTTCTTCCGCGATACGACCCGGCGGATGGCAGGGTCCCGCGGCGTCTCGGGCTGGGTGCGCAACAACCCCGATGGCAGCGTCGAGGCCGCCTTCGAGGGAGAGGCGGACGCCGTCGAGGAGATGGTCCGGTTCGCGCACGAGGGTCCGCGTGGCGCTGCGGTCGAGCACGTGGACGTCCTCGAGGAGGACCCGGAGGGCCTAACCGGGTTCCGGGTCTCGTAGCCCGGCCGCCGTGTCCAACTTGGCGCGCTCAGGTCACGGATCCTTGACGTAGTCGCGCCACAGGCGACGCCGCGTCCCGGACGATCGCGGCGATGGGATCGCTCAGCCGCTCGCAGCTCGTCGTCTACGGCGCCGTGGCGGTCGTGCTGCTCTTGGTCGGTGCGCGCTGGATCCGCTCCGGCGACGTGGGTGGCACGTCGGCCGGAGATGTCACCTACGGCGACAGCGGCTCCACAACTTCCTCGTCCGGCACCTCGGCCGGCTTCTCCGTCGACGCGGAGGGCGGAACCGACGTCGTGGTCGACGTCACGGGTGCCGTCGCCGAGCCGGGCGTCTACCGCCTGCCGGCGGGATCGCGCGTGAACGACGCGGTGCAGCGCGCGGGCGGCGCCACCGCTCGGGCGTCGGTCGAAGGGATCAACCTCGCCGCCCGGCTTACGGACGGCCAGCAGGTGGTGGTGCCCGAGACGGCGCCGGGCGCCGGCGCGCCGGTCGCCTCGTTCGGCACGGCGCGCGGCGTCCCAGCCGGGCCCATCAGCCTGGGATCCGCGACGGCCGAGCAGCTCGACACCATCGAGGGGATCGGGCCGGTGACGGCGCAGAAGATCCTGGAGTTCCGCGACGAGCACGGGGGCATCTCCTCGGTCGACCAGCTCGATCAGATCGACGGGATCGGCCCGGCCACGATGGAGACCCTGCGCGACGGCCTGCAGCCGTGAACGCCTGCTGACGTGTGGCTGAGGCAGGTCGGCTGGCGCTTCGCCGTGGTGGGCGGCTTGGCCGCTGGGCTGGCGGGCTCCTCCACGACCTCGCCGGGCACCCGTGGCTCGGCTGGAACGCTTCTCGCGCTTGCGGCGCTCGCGGGCGGGGTCCTCGCGCTGACGCCATGGCCGCGCGGCCACGGGCGTTGGCTCAAGGCCGCTCTGTTGGCCCTGGCGGGTGCGGTTGCCGGGATGTCGCTCGGCGCCATGCGACTGGCTGCCATCGACGGTGGCGCGTTCGCCGGGCCGATCGGCCGCACGGCGACTGCGCGTGGCTTCGTGACCGCGGTGCCTCACCGCAGCAACGGCGAAGTAACGGTCCGCATCCGGACCGCCGACGGCCGCCTCGCTGTCTCGGCCCATGAGCCGGTCGCGGACCTTCCGATCGGGGCCGAGGTGGTCGCGACCGGCACCCTCGCGCCGCCGCCGCCGTGGGAAGCGGACTATCTCGCCCGCTACGGCATCCGCGAGCTTCTGCGCGCGCAACGCATCGAGCTGACCGGCACTCGGCGGGGCGGGCTCAGCGGCGTCGTCGACGGGATCCGGTCGCGTGCCGACTCCGCGCTTGAGCGAGGCACTCCGGCCTCCGAGGCGGCACTGCTCCGCGGATTCCTGCTTGGCGAGGACGACCGCATCGATCCGGCCACCGTCGATGACTTCAAACGCTCGGGACTCGCCCACCTGCTCGCCGTGTCGGGCGACTGCGTGATGCTGCTCGCGTTGCTGGGCGCGGGGCTCCTGGCGCTGCTTGGGGTGGGCCTCAGAGCCCGGCTGGTCACGATCTGCGCACTGATCGCGATCTACGTGCCGGTCACCGGCGCGAGTCCGTCGATCCAGAGGGCGGGAATCATGGGCGTGGCGGGAGTGACCGCGATGCTCGCCGGCCGGCCGCGCTGGCGCTGGTACGCGGCGCTGCTGGCCGCGGCGCTCACTCTCCTCCTCAACCCGCGCTCGATCGCCGACCCCAGCTGGCAGCTCAGCTTCGCGGCCGTGGTCGGGATCCTGCTCCTCGCGCGCCCCATCCGCGACCTGATCGTGCGTTCCAGGGATGTGGAGCGAGGCAATCCCTCGCCTGCTCGTCGCGCCTTTGCCGAGGGACTCGGAGTCACCATCGCGGCGACCGTCACGACTGCGCCGCTCTTCGCGCATCACTTCGGTGCGGTCTCGCTCGCGGCGCTGCCGGCCAACCTTCTCGCCTTGCCGGCCGTCGCGCCGATGATGTGGCTCGGGATGCTCGCATCGATCCTCGGCCAGGTGCCGGGCGTCCCGGTCGAACCGATTACAGGCCTTGCCGGTCTGCTCGCCGCCTACGTGGCGCAGATCGCTCACTGGCTCGCCGGGCCAGACTGGGCGCAGGTCGGCATCGAGCTTCCCAGCTGGCCGGCCGTGGGGGCCGCCTACGGAGTGCTCGGCGCCGGGGCGCTCGTCCTGCTCGCCTTCCTGCGGCGCCGACGCGGGGCGTCCAGCCCGCCGCGTCCCGCGCGGCTTGCGCTCGCCGCCGGTGCGGTGGCCGCCGCGCTTATCGCCCTGTGGAGTGGGTTCGCACCCGGCGCCGGCGGACCCGCGGCCGGACTTCGCATCGTCGTCATGGACGTCGGCCAGGGCGACTCCATTCTGCTCGATCCACCCGGCGGTGCGCCGATCCTCGTGGACGGTGGCCCCCCGGGGGACGAGCTCGCCGAGCATCTGGAGAGCGAGGGGGTCTCCAGCCTCGCCGCTGCGGTGGTCACGCATGACCAATCGGATCACGTAGGCGGAATCGACGAGTTGCTGTACGAGGGCTTTCCGATCCACAGGGTGATCTACGCGCGCCCGGCGCGCGATTTCCTGCGCGCCGCGAGCTTTGCGCACGTTCGCGCGCTCGCGGTCTCGGAGGGCTCGGAGATCGACTCCGGAGCCCTCCATCTCGAGATCGAATGGCCATCGCAGGCGGCGCTCGAGGAAGCGGCCGGCGACCCGAATGAGACCGCCCTCGTGATGCTCGCGCGCTGGCATTCGTTCTCGCTGCTCCTGACCGCCGACGCGGAGGCGGAGGCCGTCCCGATCGACCCCGGACCGATCGACGTTCTGAAGGTTGCCCACCACGGCTCCGACGACGCCGGCCTCGACGCCCTCCTCGACCGCACGGTGCCGCGTCTCGCCGTGCTCTCCGTCGGGGCGGACAACCCATACGGGCATCCGACGCCCAGGACGCTCGGAACGCTTTCGCAACACGGCATCCCCACGCTTCGCACGGACCTCCACGGCGACGTCGAGATTGACGTGACGCCAGCGGGATGGAGTGTGAGATAGGCGCAAATCGCTACCCTCCCGCGCTTCCGAATACGACGAGAGGAGTCAGATGAAGCGGCTAGCGACGATCGGGGCGTCAATCGCGTTGGGCATCGGAGCGGTGGCGGGTATCGCCGCGTGTGGGGACAGCGACACGACGACGGTGACCCAGACGGAGGCGCCGGCGCCCGCACCCGCGCCCACGACCACCTCGACGACGAGCCAGCCGACGTCGACGACGAGCACCACCTCGACCTCGACGACGACCTCGAGCTCGACGACGACCACCTCCACCAAGGAGTCCGGCGACGACCACGGCGGCAGTGGTAGCGGCGGCACCGGAAGCGGCTGAGATCACCCAACAGCCGGGGCCTCGAACGCGCTGCGGCAGCCGAGGCGCCGAATACACTCGCGCGTCGTGAGCGGCTCGTCGACCGCGATCAAGCCCACGTACCTGATCGTCGGCACCGACGAGGGGAAGATCGATGCCGTCGTGACCCGGTTGCGCAGCCGCGCCGAGCGGGAGGGCGGGCCGGGCGGCCTGGAGAGCTTCGGCTCGAGCGAGGCACCGCCCGATCCCGAGGCGCTGATCGCGGCGATCCCGTCGATGTCCTTGATGGCGGAACGCCGCTATCTGATCGCCGACGGCGTGGAGCGATGGACGGCGAAGCAAGCGTCGCAGGTTGGGACGGTCCTCGAGCACCTTCCCCCGGACGTCACGATCGCGCTGGTGGCACGAGAGTCGCCGCCTAAGGTCAAGGCGCCGAAGTCCCTGACCGAAGCCGTCAGCGGGGCCGGGGGGGAGGTGCTCCGCTACGACGCCCCGAAGGCGCGTGAGCTCCCCGGTCGGCTCGTGGCGGAGGCGGCCAGCCGCGGCTTTCGGCTCGATACCGACGCCGCACGCCTGTTGGTCGACCGGCTGGGTGAGGGCACGATGCGCCTCGTCACCGAGATCGAGCGACTCGCCGTATGGGCGGGGCCCGACGGTGTGGTGTCGGTCGAGGACCTCGAGTCGATGGTGGCCGACACATCGGAGGAGGCGACATGGGCAGTGTCGGATGCGATCGTCGTCGGGGACACGGCCCGCGCGGTTGCGGTGGCGGAGCGGTTGAACGCCCAGGGAGCCGCGATCGCGTCAATCGTCTATCAGGCGGCGCGCCGCCTTCGGGATGCGCACATGGCGGCCACGGGGCTCGAGGGCGGGACGCCGGCCAAGGAGGTGGAGTCGAAGCTCCGCATGCACCCGTATGCCGCGCGCATGCTCGTCCGGAGCGTGCGCGGCGCATCGCCGGCCGGACTGCGAGCCTCGACGGGCGCGATCGCGGACTTGGAGTGGTGGACCCGCGGCGGGTCGGAATACCCGGATGACGTGGCGCTCACGCTCGCCGTGCTGCGGGCGGCTGGCGCCGGCGCCGGTGCCTCCAGCTGAACGGACGCGGCGGTCCGCGATCGGCGCGCCCGGGTGGCGCTACGCCGAGTCGCCGGCGACGAGCCGCGCGGCGCGGGCCTTCTTGCGCGCACCGTTATTCGGGTGCAGCGCGCCCTTCTGGACGGCCTTGTCGATGCGGGAGACGAGTTCGCGATGCTCGGTCGCGGTGGCGTCGGCGTTCCCGCCCCGGGCCGCCTCCTCGAGGCGGCGAAAGTGGGTCCTCACCGCACCACGCAGACGACGGTTCTCGTCGTGCTCGCGCTGCGTGCGATCGATCCGCTTTATCTGTGAGGCGATATTGGCCACGGTGCGAGCGGCCAATATAGCTGGGGCATCCCGAAGACCGGCGATCGCGCCCGCCCGCTGATGTTCTCGGACAGCCCCCAGACCCCCGGGGACGACGAGCGCCGCGTCCGCGAGCACCTGTACGGATCCCGCCGCCAATCTCGCTCATCGTTCGACCCGGGGCCCGTGGACATCGTGGCGGCCGAGGACCCGGGCGTCGAGGCGGCCATGGTCGCAAGCGAGTCCGCCGAGGCGCGCAAGGGACGGCTCGCGCGCTCGACCGCTCTGTTCTCGGTCGCAACGAGCCTCTCCCGGGTGGCGGGACTCGTCCGCGAGATCGTCGCCGCGGCCTACTTCGGAGTCAGCGGGGCGATGTCGGCGTTCACGATCGCGTTCCAGGTTCCGAACCTCGTACGGAGCCTGTTCGCGGACGCCGCGATCCAGGCCGCCTTCGTCCCCGTGTTCACCGAGCACCTCCAGAATCGGCAGTACAAGGAGGCGTTCCGGCTCGCCTCGACCCTGATCTTCCTGGTCGCCCTCGTCCTCACCGGAATCGCCGCGCTCTTCATCCTCATCGCGCCGTACCTGATTCCCCTGTTCGTGGGTTCGGACGTCCCGCACGGCCTGACCGTGACGCTGTCGCAGATCCTATTTCCGATTCTCGTAATGCTCGGCGTCACGGGAATGGTCGTGGGGGTCCTAAACAGCTACGACCGTTTCGGGGCGTTCGCGATCTCGCCGTTCTTCTGGAATGTCGCGATCATCGCCGTGCTCATCGGCTTGGAGCCTCTCTTCGACGGCGAGGACCGGATCTACGCGTACGCGATCGGGGTGCTGGTGGGGACCGCGATCCAGCTCGCGATTCCCACCTGGGACCTGCGGCACACCCCGTTCAAGCTCGCGTGGGAATTCGCCTGGCGGACACCGGAGGTCCGCCGGGTCCTGGTCCTCATGCTGCCGGTCACGCTGAGCCTGGGCCTCATCAACTTCAACCTGCTCATCAACAGCATCTTCGGCTCCCTCCTCAGCGAGAGCGCCCCGGCGGCCATCGACAAGGCCTTTCGCATCTACATGCTCCCTCAGGGGATCTTCTCCGTCGCCGTGACGACGGTGGTGTTCCCCACGCTGGCCCGGCTCGCCGCGCGCCGCGAATACGACGATCTCCGTGCGACGATGGCCAACGGCATGCGACAGATCGTGCTGCTGCTCGTTCCGGCGGCCGCGGCGATTCTCGTTCTGTCGACGCCGATGATCCGCCTCGTGTACCAGCACGGCGACTTCGGGCCGCACGCCACCGACCTGGTGTCGACGGCTCTCTTCTGGTTCGCGTTCTCGCTGCCGTTCAACGGGCTCTTCCTGCTGTTGACGCGGACGTTCTTCAGCCTCCAGCGACCGTGGGTGCCGACGGCGATCTCGGGCGTCAACCTCGCGATCACGGCGGTGGCCGCGGCGTTGCTCTACTCCCCATTCGGGATCGGCGGGATCGTCGCGGCGACCGTGATCGCGACCGCGGTCAGCGTCTTCGCACAGACCGTCGTCTTACGCCGGCAGCTCGGCCGGCTGGAGCTTGGCCGCCTTACGTGGACGACGATTCGGGTCTGCGCCGCTGCCGCGGCGCTCGCGGGCGTGAGCTACGGCGTCTGGTACGTGCTTGACCACGAATTCGGCCGAGGCCTCGTGGCGCAGATCGTGTCGCTCGGGGCGGGCTTGGGTGCCGGTGCGGTCGTCTACGCAGCGGGGATCACGGCTCTACGCATTCCCGAGGCGCATCAGATCTGGCGCCTGCTGCGCCGTGAATCCTGATCCCGGCAACCCGCTCGGCATACTCATCGCTGACCCATGGACAGGATCCGGAACTTCTCGATCATCGCCCACATCGACCACGGCAAGTCGACCCTGGCCGATCGCTTTCTCGAGCTGACGGGTGCCGTGGACCGCGGGCATCGCCCCCAGGTCCTCGACTCGATGGAGCTCGAGCGCGAGCGGGGGATCACCATCAAGGCCCAGGCGGTGCGGGTCGCCTACGAGTCCCGCGGCGGCCGGACCTACCACCTTCACCTGATCGACACGCCGGGACACGTCGACTTCTCCTACGAGGTCAGCCGCTCGCTGTCGGCCTGCGAGGGCGCGCTCCTCGTCGTCGATGCCAGCCAGGGTGTCGAGGCCCAGACCGTTGCCAACTGCTACACCGCACTCGACCTCGGCGTCGAAGTCGTTCCGGTCCTGAACAAGATGGACCTTCCGCAGGCCGATCCGGCGCGCGCGCGTTCGGAGATCGAGGACGTTATCGGCATCGATGCCGATGACGCGATTCCATGCAGCGCGAAGACCGGCGTGGGGATCGACGAGATTCTCGAGGCCGTCGTGCATCGCATGCCGGCGCCGCGCGGCGTCTCCGACGCACCGTTGCGCGCGATGATCGTCGACTCGTGGTTCGACAACTACGTCGGCGTCGTCATGCTGGTGCGGGTCGTCGACGGTTCGCTGTCGAAGGGCGAACGGATCCGGATGATGGCCAGCGATGCGGTTTACGGCGTCGAGCAGCTCGGCGTGTTCACGCCCAATTCGGTCGCGCGCGACAAGCTGTCGGCGGGCGAGGTCGGCTTCGTCATCGCCGGCATCAAGGCATTGCAGGCCGCCAAGGTCGGCGACACCGTGACGCTCGAGAAGAAGCTGCCGAACAATCGGGGCGTGGCGGTCGAGGCGCTTCCGGGCTTCAAGGAGATCCAGCCGCAGGTTTTCG
>JBJMKM010000097.1:0-4843 GCA_045805825.1 Solirubrobacterales bacterium | reverse complement strand
CCAACCCGAAGACCTTCGACTGCTCCTTCCCCGACGGCCCGGCGAGCTCCAAGGTCAAGGTCAGCGCCGATGACGGCGACGCCGGCGGCATCGCCACCGATGAGATCGAGGTCGCGGTTAGCAACCTAGCCCCCACGGCCGATGCGCACGGACCCTACTCAGGCCCCTGGGGCAGCGCGATCTCCTTCAACGGGAGCGCGACCGATCCAGCCGGTTCCCACGACACGCTCAGCTACGAGTGGGATTTCGACTACGACGGCAGCACGTTCGACGTGGACTCGCATGTCGAAGATCCATCCCATAGCTATGCCGGTCCGGGCACCTACACCGCGGCCCTGCGGGTATCCGACGAGGACGGTGGGACCAGCGCGATCAAGACCGTGAACGTGAACGTGGCGAAGCGCTCGACGACACTCAGCTACACCGGTGATGGCTCCGAGCAATACAGCGACGAGCAGACCCTCACGGCTGAGCTGAAGGATGGCAGCCAAGGGATCCAGGGCAAGACGATCACCTTCACGGTTGGAACGCAGCAGGTAAGCGCGACGACTAACGCGAACGGCGTCGCGAGCACGACCCTGCTGATCGATCAGGCACCGGGGAGCTACACGGTCAGGACCAGCTTCGCCGGCAACGGGTACTACACGAGCTCCTACGACAGCGACCCGTTCACCATCGCCAAGGAGAACGCACGAGCTGCGTATACGGGCGCGGAATTCGTCTCGACGTCATCGGCAACCTCCAGCACCGCGACGGTGACGCTGGCGGCAACGATCAGAGACATCACCGCGGTGACCGGCGATCCGGACTACGACAGCCATGCAGGAGACATCCGCAACGCGAAGGTCGACTTCGTGAACGTCGATACCGGGGCGACCCTGTGCGACAACCTGCCCGTGGGACTCGTCAACTCCGCTGACCCGAAGGTCGGGACCGCCACCTGCAATTGGACCGCGAACATAGGAAACGCCAACAGCAGCACGTTCACGATCGGGATCAAGGTCGGGAAGTCAAGTGGGCGCTACGCGCGTGATTCGAGCACTGACGACACGACGGTGACCGTCTCGAAGCCGCTGAACGACTTCATCACGGGTGGGGGCTTTCTCGTCAACGGTTCCGCCAGCGGCCAAATCTCGCCGACGCAGGGCCAGAAGACCAACTTCGGGTTCAACGTGAAGTACAACAAGGCGAACACCAACCTCCAGGGGAACATCAACGCGATCGTCCGCAGCGGCGCCAAGACCTACCAGGTCAAGGGGAACTCCATGACCTCGCTCGCTGCAAACAACACCACGCGCAAGGCCACCTTCAACGGCAAGGCGAACATCCAGGACATAACGAACGCGACGAACCCGGTCTCAGTGGACGGCAACGCGAGCCTCCAGGTGACCATGACCGACAATGGCGACCCTGGCTCGCCCGACACAATCGGCATCACTGTCTGGAACAAGCAGGGTGGGCTGTGGTTCGCCAGCAAGTGGGATGGCACGAGGACCCTCGAGCAGACGCTCGGCGGGGGCAATCTCCTGGTCCATTGAGCGGCGCGGCATCTGATCCTGCTCAGGGCGCAGCGGCACTCAGGCGTCCGCGGACGGAGCTGCGGGCGAGGGCGGATGCTGCACTGGAGCTGTCTCGCACGACAATGGCGCAGCTCGAGGACCTGCTGACGGAGTGCTCAGCCGAGCGCCTGTGGCTCGAGGCCGAGCTGATCGCGCTTGATCGTCGTCTGGGGCGGCCGCAGGAGGTCCTGGAGGCCCCAGCCGAGGAGTTGACCGCCACATTCGAAGCCCGCAGGGCGGAGCTGAGACGCGAGTATGCGCACCTCGGCGAGCTCAGCCGACGGCTGCGGCTTCGTTACGAGGAGCTCCGCGGTATGCGGCCGCGCGAGCGCGAATCCTCCATCTGACCCCGACGTAACTTTCCTTACCGGCGCTGCGCGCTGCGGGGGCGAATCGGCGCCTCGCAGTCCCGCGGTGGTTACTGTCCAATGCCGCCGGACGGAGCGGAGGGGACAGCCTGACCATGCGCATCCGAGGTATTCAGCCGGCCGTCGTGACGGTGGCCGCGGCGGCGACGGCCGTGATCGCCAGCGTCCCGGGGATCGGCTTCGGCTTTCGCAGCCCGAGCGCTCACGTCGCGATCGAGACGGCGGCTGCGGTCGTATCGATCCTGTCAGCGTGGCTCATCCTCGGTCGCTTTCGAGTCTCGCACCTGCGCCGGGATCTCCTCCTGGTGCTCGGATTCGCGGCGCTTGGGAGCGCCGCGTTGTCAAGCCTCGTTGAGCTCGTCGCGAACGGCGGCGGCCGCGGCGGCGCGGGCGCCGTATGGATCCCGCTGGTGCTGCGCCTCTGCGCCGATCTCACGTTGGCGGGAGCGGCATTCGCGCCGGCGGTCGAGATCCCTCGTCGAAGCGCCGGTCGCCTCGTCCTGGGCTACTCGAGCTTCGTGGTCGTCTGCGTCGCGGCCCTGGGAAGCCTGAGCGGGCATCTCGCCACGGGAATCGACCCGAGCATCTCTCCGGCGTCCTCGGCCAACGCGGTCATCACTGGCTCACCCGGCCTGATGGTGGTCCAGCTCGCGATCCTCGTGACGCTGCTTGTAGCTGCGGTTCGGTTCACCGGTCGAGCCGCCGAGGAGGGCGACGAGCTGCTCGGCTGGGTCGCCGTCGCGATGACGCTACTCGCGTTCGCGCGAGTCAACTACATCCTCTATCCATCCAACCTCTCGGATTGGGTTTACTCCGGAGACACATTCCGGCTGGCGGCCTACCTCACGCTCCTCGCGGGTGCGTTGCGGCACATCGGCTTCTACGAGGTCGCCCTTGCCGAGGCGGCGGTGCTCGAGGAGCGTGGCCGGATCGCGCGTGATCTCCACGATGGCCTCGCCCAGGACCTGGCCTACATCTCGGTCCGTGGTCGAGAGCTGGCGCGGCATGACCGGGCCGTCGAGCCGCTCGCCAGCGCGGCCGAGCAGGCCTTGGCGGATTCGCGGGGCGCGATTCTCGCATTGTCGCGCCCACCTGGCGAGCCGCTCGACCGCTCGGTGGCCCGGCTCGCTTCGGGCCTCACGAGCCGCCAGGGAGTGAAGTTGACGCTTGATCTCGACGAGGTCAGTACGCATCCTGACGTGAGGGATGCTCTGCTGAGAATCACGAGCGAGGCGATCAGCAACTCCATGCGTCATGGCGGCGCCTCGCACATCCTCGTACACCTATCGGCGCCCGACCACCTCCAACTGACGATCGAGGACGACGGTCGGGGCCTCGATCTTGCTGCAATCCCTGCCGCCGAGCCCGGAAGCGGGATCGGCTTCGGTCTCGCCAGTATGAGAGAGCGCGTTCGCCGCCTCGGGGGCAGGCTGGAGCTGAGCAGTGCCGGCACGCGCGGCGCAAGGCTTGAGGTCGTCGTTCCCGGTACCGATTCGGAGGTCGCATGAACGATCGAGCGAACGACCCGCGGGTCCTCATTGCTGAGCCTCATCCCACCATGCGGGCGTCGATGTGCCGCCTGCTCGAGGCTGAGGGCCTCGTCGTCTGCGCGCAGGTCGCGGACGCGGAAGAGGCGTTCCGCAGATCGGTCGCGGAGCAGCCGCACGTGTCGCTTCTGGCATCGCCGCTGCCAGGAGGTGTCCTGACGGCGATCCAGCGCATCTCGGAGGCACTCCCCAGAACCAAGAGCGTGGTGTTCGCCACGGCCGCCAACCGGGAGGACCTGATTGCGTCGATCCGGGCGGGTGCCCACGGCTATCTCGTCAAGGACATGAATCCCGACCGCCTGCCCCAGGCCATCCGCGGCGTGCTCGCGGGAGAGGCGGCGATCCCGCGGACGCTCGTGGCGGACCTTCTGTCGGAGCTCCGCGGGCAACAGCCTGGTCGCTCGGTCGCCGGCCGGCGCGGCCGCGTGGAGCTGACGGAGCGGGAATGGCAGGTGCTCCGGCTAGTCTCGGACCGTCTTTCGTCCAAGCAGATCGGACACCGCCTGGGGCTTTCGCCGATCACTGTGCGGCGCCACCTCTCGTCGGCGGCGCGCAAGCTGGGTGCCCGGAACCGCCAGCAGGCGGTCGAGCTTGCCACGCGATCGCCGACGCTCAGATGAGGTCGGCCCGGACCGCCGCGACGGCCGCCTGGAGCCGGTTATCCACCTCGAGCTTGGCCAGCAGGCTCGACACGTGGTTCTTCACCGTCTGCACGCTGATGAAGAGCTCCTCCGCGATCTCGGAGTTCTCCCTGCCGTCCGCGATCAGCTTGAGCACCTCGAGTTCGCGCTCGCTGAGACGCGACCATACCTCCGCCGGCAGGATCGAACCATGGGAAGTACGAACGCGGTCGAGGATCTGCGCGGCGACCGGTGCCGAGAGCAGCGATGCGCCCGCGGCCGCGGCCCGGACGCCGGAGGCTATCTGGTCCGGCTCGGCATCCTTGAGCAGGTAGCCGCTCGCGCCGGCCAGCACCGCTTCGGTCACGTCGTCGGGGTCAGGGGAGACGGTGAGCATGATCACCCGGGTTGATGGCGAACGCGACCGGACCCTGCGTGCCGCCTCGATACCGGATATGCCCGGCATCGAGATGTCCATGACCACCACGTCGGGGGTCACGTCCTCCACCAGGGCCACGCCGCTTTCTCCGTCGGAGGCCTCGCCAACCACGCCGATGCCGTGCTGCGCCAGCACTTCACACAGCCCACGCCGAAAGAGAGCGTGATCATCGATGACGACGACGCGCGGGGTCGCGGACGGCTCCAAGGCAGCAGGAAGAATCGCATGACCGGCGCCTGCCCGTCCGCTACCCTCGCGCGGTCATGAGAGTCCTGATCCTGGGGGGCGACGGATACCTCGGCTGGCCGAC
>JBJMKM010000096.1:0-23450 GCA_045805825.1 Solirubrobacterales bacterium | reverse complement strand
GAGCCGGGCGCACCGCTTTTCGGCACTTGTCCGACGAGTTCCCCCCGATCGCCGATTACGCCCTGATCGGGGATTGTCATGCGGCGGCGCTCGTCTCGCGCGAGGGCTCGATCGACTGGTGCTGCCTCCCGCGGTTTGACTCCGGTGCCTGCTTCGCCAGGCTGCTGGACCGGGATCGCGGCGGGTTCTGCGAGGTGCGGGCAGAGGTTGATTCGTCCGTGCCGCCCTCGCGGGCATACATGGACGGGACGCTCGTGCTGGTGACGACGTTCAACGCGCCCGGTGGGCATGCGCGCGTGATCGACTGCTTCACGATGGCGGACCCCGAGCGCCCGTCGCATTGGCGCGAGCTCGTGCGCATCATCGAGGGCCAGCGCGGGAGCGTCGACTTCAACGTGCGTCTGGCGCCGCGCTTCGACTACGGCGCGGTCGATCCCTGGATCCGCCGCCTGCGCCCCAACACCCACAGCGCCATCGGCGGAGACGATGCGGTTCTCGTGTGGAGCGACCTGGAGCTCGAATCGTCCGAGGAGCACAGCGGCCTGGAGGGAACCGCGACGGTCAGGCCTGGTGATCGGGTCCGGCTGTCCTTGACCTCGATCGATCCCGCGGAGATCGACATGGGGGACCTACCGGACATCGGGGGCGCCGCCGGCGTCGATCAGCGAGTGGAGCGCACCGTCGATGGCTGGCGCGAGTGGTCATCCCGCCTGGACATCGGGGGGGTGGACGCCGAGCCCGCGACCCGTTCGGCGCTGGTCCTCCGGGCCATGACCTATGCGCGGACCGGCGCCCTGGTCGCGGCGCCCACCACCTCGCTGCCCGAGGGGCGAGGCGCTCGCGGAGCTCGCAACTGGGACTACCGGTACACCTGGATTCGCGACTCGGCCCTCGCGGTGCGGACGATGGCCCGGCTGGGCTACGAGGAGGAGGCTCGGGGGTTCCGGCGGTTCATCGAGCGCAGCGCGGCCGGCAATGCGAAGGACCTTCAGATCGCCTTCGGCATCGGCGGCGAGCGGCGCCTCACCGAGCTCGAGCTCGAGCACCTCGAGGGGTACCGTGGCGCGCAGCCGGTCAGAATCGGCAACTCCGCTACGGAGCAGGTCCAGCTGGATGCGTACGGCCAGCTCCTCGACCAGAGCTGGCGCTGGTATCAGCGTGGCCACGAACCGGACGACGACTACTGGCGATTCCTCGTGGACCTCGTCGAGGCAGCGATCGAGCACTGGAAGGAGCCCGATTCCGGGATCTGGGAATGGCGCGACGAACCGAAGCACTTCGTGCATTCGAAGGTGCTCTGCTGGACCGCGGTGGATCGCGGGCTGAAGCTCGCCGAGCACTGCATGCGAAAGGCACCGGAGCGGCGGTGGAAGAAGGCGCGCGACGAGATTCGCGAGGCCATCGAGCGCCGCGGCTACGACGGAGACCGCGGCGTTTTCGTGCAGGCGTTCGGCACCAAGGACCTGGACGCCGCCGTTTTACGGCTGCCGACCGTCGACTTCGTGGCCTACGACGACGAGCGGATGGTTCGAACGGCGGATGCCGTGAGCGAGGAGCTCGGATGCGATGGATTGCTACGGCGGTATACGGTCGACGACGGCAACGGGGTGGAGGAGGGCACGTTCGTCGCGTGCAGCTTCTGGCTCGTGGAATGCCTCGCTCGCCAGGGCCGCGGGGAGGAGGCTCGCGCGACGTATGACCGCGCGCTCGCGACTGCCAACGAGCTCGGCCTGATGTCGGAGGAATACGACCCCGACGCGGAGGAGATGTTGGGCAATTTTCCGCAGGCCCTGAGTCACCTCTCGCACCTGGAGGCGGCGCTCGCGCTCGCGGGCGCGGAGGGGCAGGACGGGCCCAGTGGAACGGAGCCGCCCGGTTAGCTCAGCGAGCGAATCCGCCGCCCGGACCGCGCCTGATGCGCCTGACCGGTGAGCTCGACCCGAAGGTGAGCTCACGAGTGCGAAGCTCCTCGCAGACTCGGCGCGCGACAAAGTACGCGAGCACAGGCAGCACGATCGCGAGGCCGCGGTAGATCCAGATCTGGGTCTCGTACGGGATGCCGAGGTGCACGAAAGCCCGGTCGGCCGAGCCCGCGAAGAAGACGGTCGCGACGAACGTGAATACGGCGGCCCCGACCGCCGTGCGGAAGGGAACGTCGCGAGGGCGCTCGAGCAGATTGTGCTGGCGCCGGTCGCGACGAACCCGCCGCTCGATGGAGGGCCAGGCGAAGAGGAAGCCGAATATGGCCAGCGGGAACAGGACCCCGCCCCAGAACGGATTGGGGATCAGGGTGTAGCTCCCGATCGTCACGTCGAAGGCGGGCATCAGGCGAAGGGCGCCGATGAGCCACCCCAGGTACCAGTCCGGCTGGGCGCCGTTCGTCGCCTCGTAGGTGTGGTACGGGCCCCAGAGCCAGATCGGGTTGATCTGGATCACCCCGCCCATCAGCACGAGGAGCCCGCCGACGCTGAAGAACAAGCCGGTCGAACGGAGCGCGTACCCGGGCCACATCGGGATTCCCACGACGTTGCGCTCCGTGTGTCCACGGTCCGCCCATTGCGTGTGATGCGGGCGCGCCACCATCACAAGGTGAATGGTGATCAGGACCGCGAGAACCGCCGGCAGGATGAAGACATGGGTGATGAACATGCGCGAGAAGAAGGCGTCGGTTCCGGGGAACTGTCCGTCCCAGACGAGCGTCGCAAACGGCGCGCCGATGACCGGCACCGAGATCGCAGCCGCATACCCGATCGCAAGCCCCATCCCTGACAGGAGGTCGTCGAGCAGGGAGTAGCCCAGGTAACCCTCGAAGACGGCAATCATCAGCATCGTGAGGCCCACGTAGTAGTTGAGGTCGCGGGGCTTGCGGAAGGCGCCGGTGAAGAAGATCCGCATGAGGTGCATGACGATCGCCGCGACGAAGACGAGGGCGGCCCAGTGGTGGGTCTGGCGCATCAGAAGGCCGCCCGGGACGTCGAAGGAGAGATGAAGCCCGGAGGCATACGCCTGAGTCATCTCCTGACCCGCGAGCGGTGAGTAGGCCCCCTGGTAGGTCGTATCGGCGGTGCTGGGCGAGTAGAAGAGGGCCAGAAACGTCCCGGTGGCGATCAGGACGACGAAGGAATAGAGCGCGATCTCCCCGAGCAGAAACGACCAGTGGTCGGGGAAGACGTAGCGGAGCGCCGCGCGCAGATATGAGGAACTTCCGGTTCGCTCCTCCAAAGCCGTCTCCACACGCCGGATCACGACTGGCGCACCCCGGACCAAGAGGGGCCGACGTTCCCGGACAGCGGTCCTGCGGCCATGAGGTTCCCCTTCGCGTCGATGCGCAGCGGGAGCTGGGGCAGCGGCCGCCCCGCGGGACCGAATACCACCGTGCCGCCCCGGAGCACGTCGAACGTCGAGTAGTGGCAGGGGCACACGAGGGCCGGGCCCGACGCCAGCGGTGGATACAGCGGCGAGCGAAACAGGTTGATCGCGCAGCCCGCGTGCGTGCAGATCTTGGAGAAGGCCATGATCCCCTCCGGGGCCCAGTGGGAGCGCTGCGACGGCAGCTCGAGATCGTTTGGGTCGACGCGGACCACGACCACTGACGACGCCAAGCTCTCGGGGTCCGCGCCCTTTGCGAACGCGCTGAGGAAGCTACCGGTCTCGAGGTGGGACGCCGGCACGGCAACCCCGTTCTCGTCGACGAGCGGCACGCCGTCCTCCCACGGGCTCTCTCGCAGGCGATCGTCGACGCTCGGTCCGAGTGAGGCCAATGGGACCACGATCGCTGCGCCCATGGCGGCGCCCGCCGCCCCGGCCGCGGTGCCCAAGAGGCGGCGGCGGGAAATGCCCTCGGCGCCCTGAGCCGCGACGTCGTGGAGCTCGCGCGACTCCCGCTCCGCGCGCGGGCGCCCATCGGGATCGGTGAACTCCGGCCGCTCCTCGGTCTCGATCTCCTGCGGGACCAGGGCCTTGCCGGCGATGATGGCCGCGGCCGCCAACACGATCAGTCCCAGGCCGAACGCGAGTCCCAGGAGCTGCGTGTCGACATCGACGATGTAGACGACCACGAACACGCAGGCGGCCAGCGCGGCGGCTCCCAGCAGGGCCGCCACCACCAGCTCTGCCCGGCGATCGCTCACCGGCCGTCCCCCTTGCGCCGCTCGCCGATGATACGAGCCACGAGGAGCAGCGCCACCCCCGCGAGGAGCCAGGCGACCATCCCCTCGGGCACGGGCCCGATGCGTCCGATGCTCCACCCCCCCGCGTTGTCGGGGTTCTTGGTGTAGTCGACGTAGGCCGCAAGCGCATCGAGATCCGAGCGATCGAGGTCCTCGCGGCCGAAGCGCGGCATGAGGAAGGGACCGATGCGAACGGCCTCGGCGACCTGGGTGGGGGTGGCGTCCCAGAGCGGGGGCGCCGCCGCGCCCGTGGCGACGCCGCCGGCACCGCTGATCGCATGGCAACCGGCGCAGTTGGACGTGAAGAGCTGTTGGCCCTTGCTGAGCTCGCTGGAGTCGGGCTCCACGTCGGGGACTGCGGGCCCGCCGAAGGAGCCGACATAGCCGACCAGGGCCGCGATCTGTTCATCGCTATAACGCGGCTTCGAGCGCAGCGGCTCCTCTCCCGGGTAGCTCAGGGGCATCCTGCCTGTGCTCAGGTAGAAGTCCGCGGCCGCGGCGCCCACCCCGCGAAGGGACGGCCCTCGATCCGGGATGCCTCGGGCGTCGAGTCCGTGGCAGCTCGAGCAGCCCTCGACGAAAAGGCTTCGCCCGCGCGAGGCGAGCTGGGACTGCGGACCTGAACCCCCGGCTGCTCCCGCGGGCTGCTGAGCCGGTGCGAACGAGGGCGCCAGCCAGAGGACGAGAGCGCCGAGAGCGGCCATGGCTGCGGCAGGGGCGAGCACGCCGGAGCGCCCGCTCATCGCGCCCTCGCCCTGCGACTCTCCGCGATCGCGAGCCCGATTCCGAATGCGACGAGCTCCGCACCGATCAGCACCAGCCAAAGGCCGAAGGCCAGCCCGTTCGCCGCCAGGACGACCCCGGCAGCGGCGACCGGTGGCCCCGGACTGGACTCGGTCAGCGTGCGCGGAGGGTCGTCAGGACCGCCGGCGATGACCATGTAGCCCGCGGCCAGCGCGGCCCCCGCGGCCGCGGCGCCGAAGACGACCAGCGGAACGAGTGCCTCACCCCAGATCCACAGCGTGATCACCCAGGCGCCGACCCACAGCCCCCATGCCCCAAGCATCAGCGCTCCGCGCCTCATCGCTCCTCCTCCCGGGCCTCCCGCAGGTCAAGCAGCGGGGCATATGAGCGGATGGGTGGCAGGCCGCTGAAGTTCAAGCGGGGAGGCGGTGAGCTCGTCGCCCACTCGAGCGTCTGGCCCTCCCAGGGATCGTCTCCGGCCGGTTGCCGCCTGCGAAGCGAAACGATCAGGTTGGCGATGAATGCCGCGATGCCCAGGGCGATCACGTAGGCGCCGATCGTCGCGAGCCGGTTATCGCCGGTGAAGCCGGCAGTGGGCGAGTAGTCGGCGACCCGCCGCGGCATGCCGTTATAGCCCAGCAGGAACATCGGAAAGAACGTCAGGTTGACCCCGATGAACAGAAGCGCGAACTGGAGCTTGCCAATCCACTCGCGGAGCATCACCCCGCTCACCTTCGGGAACCAGTAGTAGGCGCCGGCGAACGCGCCCATCAAGCTCCCCCCGAAGAGCGTGTAGTGGAAGTGCGCGACGACGAAATACGTGTCGTGCACGTGGTAGTCGATCGGCGGGGAGCCGACCACGATTCCCGTGAGCCCGCCGATCAGGAACAGGGCCAGGAACCCGAGCGCGAACAGCATCGGCGTGCGCAGCAGGATGGCGCCGCCGATCATCGTCGCGATGACGTCGAAGTACTCGACGCCGGCGGGGATGGCAAGCGCGGTCGAGGTGAGCGAGTAGTACTCGTTGTTCACCTGGCCGGTGGCGAACATGTGGTGAGCCCATACCGTCATGGAGAGCCCGGTGAAGGCGAACAGCGATAAGACGAGGAACGGGTAGCCGAAGAGCCGCCGGCGCGAGAACGTCGCCACCACGTCGGCGACGATCCCAAGGAACGGGAAGAACATCACGTAGACGACCGGGTGACCGTAGAACCAGAAGAGGGTCTGGTAGGTCGCCGGCCCACCGGGAGAGTCGAAGACGCCGCCGAGGTTCCTGTCGGCCAGCAGAAGCCCCATCGCGACGATCAGCACGGGAAACGACGTCACCGTCATCGCGCAGGTGAAGAACATCGACCACGAGAAGGGAGACAGGCGGGTGATGTCCATGCCCGGTGCGCGCTGGCGGATCAGCGTCAGCAGGATGGTCGCCGCGACGAGCATCATCCCCGCGACCGCGAGCGCCACCCCGATGATCCACATGTCCATACCGGTGCCGGGCGTCGCCTGCTCGCCGGACAGCGGATAGAAGGCGGTCCAGCCGTCCTTGCCGGCCCCCGTCGAGGTCAGGAAGCCCGAGTACATCGTCAACCCGCCGCCCAGGAAGAGCCAGAAGCCGAACGCGGTCAGCCGAGGCGCAACGACGTCGGCGGCGCCGATCTGAAGCGGGACGAAGTACAGCCCGACCGCGAGCGCGAGCGGGGTGACGACCAGATAGATCATCCCCGACCCGTGCATCGTGAACAGCTGGTTGTAGGTGTCCGTGGACACGATCTGAAGGCCGGGCTGCGCGAGCTCGGAGCGCATCAGCAACGCCAGGACGCCGCTCGCGATGAAGAACACGAACGCCGCGACCGCGATCCGTGCCGCCGTGCGCTTGTGGTCGGTGGCCAGGATCCACTCGACCGGCCCGGCACGGGGCATGGGTGGGGCGATGGTCGTCACGCCTGGCTCCCGGAGGTGGCCCGCTCGTGCGAGTGCAGCCACCGGTCGAAGTCGGTCGGGCTCATCGAGACCACCTGGAAGTCCATGTCGTCGTGGCCCAGGCCGCAGAACTCGGCGCAGCGCGCTGTCGTCGTGACCCCGGGGTCGAACACCATGTCGAAGGTCGTCGTGCGATTCGGGAAGGCATCGCGCTTGAACCGGAGGTCTGGGATCCAGAAGGAATGGATGACGTCGCGCGAGGTGAGCTCGAAACGGACCGTCTGCCCTGACGGGACGACGAGCGTCGGCGGATGCTGCCCCGTTCCGGAGGTCGAAATGCCCGTGCCGGGATACGCAAATCGCCAGCCCCACTGGAACGCCACCACGTGGACCGCCTGAGCGGGGTCGGTCGAGACCGCGTCGACCCGCTCCTCGGTCGTGAACGTCGAAACGAGCAGGACGACCACGAGCGCTGCCACGCACGCGACCCAGACGGCCTCGAGCGGCTTCATGCCACGCGGTTCGGGCCGCCGGCGGCCCTCGCGATGCCGGTATCGCACGACGGCGTAGACGATCGCGGCCAGGACCAGAACGGCGATCGCCGACCCGATGACCATGTACAGGGTGAAGAGGCCCTGGAACTCCTGGCTGCTGCTCTCGATGGCTGGGAGCATCCGCGGCGCCGTGGTCACCGCCGGAGTCGTGACGCGGTAATCGCTCCGGCGGCGAGGGCCACCGCTCCGGCCCCGGCGATCGCCGCGCGGCGCTTGGCGAGCGCCAGCTGGAAGCTGCGGCGCCGCGCGTCCTCGAAGCGGCCGTGGGTGCCGTGGTCTCCGGGGACCGGCGCGAACAGATTGCCCTCGCGCCCGTCGCCGATCTCCTCGTCGGTGAGCTGGGAGCCGTAGCCGTTGCGGGCGAGGTATCTGTCGAGGAGCGACGGAATGAGGTTGTTGCCCCAGATGGTCTTGACCGTCGGTCCGCCGACGTAGATCTCTCGGCGGTCGTGCTCGGACGCCCAGACGATCGCGTTCGCGGCGACCTCCGGTTGGTAGATGGGAGGGACCGGCTGCGGGTGCCGATCGACCTTCGCGCGCCCCATCTCGAACTGGGGGGTGTTGAGGGCGGGCAGCTGAACCATCGCCATGCGGATGTCGCTCCCGTCATGGAGCAGCTCGGCGCGGACCGATTCCGTGAAGCCCTTGACGGCGTGCTTGGCTCCGCAATAGGCCGCCTGAAGTGGGATGCCCCGGTAGGCAAGCGCCGAGCCGACCTGGACGATGGCCCCCCGGTTGCGAGGACGCATACGGGCAAGCGCCGCCCGGGTTCCCCAGACGATGCCGAGGTACGTCACGCGCGTGGCGCGCTCGAACTCCTCTGGCTGGATCTCCACGAATGGGGAGAAGATCGTCGCCATCGCATTGTTGACCCAGACGTCGATCGGGCCGAGTTCGCTTTCGACGGCCGAGGCAGCGTCGTCCACTTGAGAGGCATCCGCGACGTCGGTCGGCACGACCAGCGGCACGCCGCCGGCCGTGGCGACTTCGCGCGCGGCGCCCTCCAGGGAGTCAGCGCCGCGGGCCACAAGCCCGACTCGATCGCCTCGTTCGGCGAAGGCCTTTGCCGCAGCCCGCCCGACACCGGCCGAGGCGCCGGTGACGACGACCACCTTGCTCATCGTGGCCGGTGGATACCCCGCCTGCCAGGCATGGAAACGATGGTCTGTGGCGTGCAGGGTTTCGGCCCGCCGTGGGCGGGAATCCAACCAGCACCACCCAGGAGGTGATGAACATGGCCAAGGACCACGGATCCAGCGTCAAGAACGACAAGCAGTACGAGGGTCTGCGTAAGAAGGGCATGAGCAAGGAGCGCGCCGCCAAGATCTCCAACACGTCGGGCGCCTCGAAGAAGGGCGGCAAGAAGCAGACCGGCGGCAGCGGCGGCGGCACCAAGGAGGGGCAGCGCAAGGGCGGCCGCAAGAGCGGCAGCAAGAGCTGACAGGTGCGGCCGCCTCCAGGCGGCCGCGTCAATTCGCTTACATCGCCCCGGTTTCGGCCGAGCACGCCTCGGGCACCAACGGAATGGGTGCGCGGTCGCCGGCACGCGGGCGCTGGACGAGTGATCACGGAAGGAGCAACCCATGTCCCAGACCGTCGGAGCCTTCATCCTCAGCCGACTCCACGAGCACGGCATCGATCGCGTCTACGGCTATCCCGGCGACGGCATCAACGGGATTTTGGGCGGCTTTCACGAGCACGGGGACGAGGTCGAGTTCGTCCAGACGCGCCACGAGGAGATCGCGGCGTTCGCCGCGACCGCGCAGGCCAAGCTCACCGGCGACGTGGCCGTCTGCATGGCTACGTCGGGCCCGGGTGCGATCCACCTGCTGAACGGCCTCTACGACGCCAAGCTCGACCACCAGCCGGTGGTGGCGATCGTGGGCCAGCAGAAGACCTTTTCGCTGGGGTCCAACTACCAGCAGGAGGTGGACCTGAACACCCTCTTCAAGGACGTGGCATCCGAATACGTCCAGGTGTGCATGTCGCCTCCTCAGATCAGGCACCTGATCGACCGGGCCGTCCAAGTAGCCCGGGCCACCCGCTCCGTGACGTGCGTGATCGTTCCCGACGACATCCAGGAGGCGACCTTCGAGGAGCCACCGCCCGAGCACGGCGTGGTCTATTCGTCGCCGAACGACTTCGCGCCGCGGGTGATCCCGGCGCCGCACGAGATCCAGCGCGCGGCGCAGGTGCTGAACGAGGGTGAACGAGTCGCGATCCTGGCGGGACAGGGGGCCCGCGGTGCGGCCGACGAGCTCGTTCAGGTGGCCGACCTGCTCGGTGCCGGAGTTGCGAAGGCCCTCAATGGCCGCGACGTGCTCCCGGACGACCTGCCCTTCGTGACGGGCCCCATCGGGCTGCTCGGCTCGAAGCCGACGTACCAGATGATCTCCGACTGCGACACGCTCCTGATGGTCGGCTCGAGCTTTCCGTACTCCGAGTGGCTGCCGGAGCCGGGCCAGGCCCGGGGCGTGCAGATCGACATCGATGGGCGCCTCGTCGGGATCCGTTACCCGATGGAGGTGAGCCTCGTGGGCGATGCCGCGGACACCCTTCGGGAGTTGATCCCGCAGCTCGAGCGCAAGGAGGATCGCTCATGGCGAGAGCAGATCGAAGACGAGGTCGAACGCTGGTGGGGGATCCTCGCAGAGCAGGCGCACGACCCCGGTACGGACGGCCTGCTCAACCCGCAGCTCGTCTTCCACGAGCTCTCGAGCCGCCTGCCGGACGGGTGCATCCTCACGGCGGACTCCGGTTCGGCGACCAACTGGTGGGCCCGCCAGCTCAAGCTCCGCAAGGGCATGCGCGCCGCCCTCTCGGGGACCCTCGCGACGATGTGCCCGGCGGTCCCGTACGCGTTCGCGGCCAAGTTCGCCCATCCCGACCGTCCGGTGGTCGCAGCCGTCGGCGACGGCGCCATGCAGATGCTGGGCATGAACGCCCTCATCGACATCGCGAACCGCTACGAGCACTGGTCGAACAAGCAGCTCGTCGTGCTGGTCCTGAACAACCGGGACCTCAACCAGGTGACCTGGGAGCAGCGAGTCCTTGCCGGCGATCCGAAGCTCGAGGCATCGCAGGTGATTCCTGACTTCCCGTACGCCCGCTACGCCGAGCTGCTGGGCCTGCGCGGGATCCGTGTGACCGAGCCCGATCAGGTCGCCGGTGCCTGGGATGAGGCGCTGGCGGCGGACAGGCCGGTCGTCTACGAGGCCCTCACCGACCCGGAGGTCCCGCCGTTGCCTCCACACATCAAGATGGACCAGGCCGTGGAGCTCAGCAAGGCCCTGCTTCGGGGCGATCCGAACTCCGCCCGGATCGCCAAGCAGTCGTTCAAGGGCAAGCTGCACGAGTTCCTGGTGCGCTCCTAGGGGCACAGCACGAGCGGAATCGCCGAGATGGCCACCGAGACGCACCTTCCGGCTGCCCAGGGTGCTCAGGTCGAGGCGCTGACGTGCCATGCGTACGAGGTACCGACGGACGCACCGGAATCGGATGGCACCCTGGACTGGGACTCCACAACCATCGTCGTCGTGGAGGTCGAGGGTGGAGGAGAGCGGGGACTCGGATACACCTACGGCGATCGCTCCGTACGCACGCTGATCGAGTCGAAGCTCGCCGGCGTGGTGCAGGGGGCGGATGTGCTGGCGCCCTCGGCGCCGTGGCGAGCCATGCGCGACGCGATCCGAAATGCCGGCCAGCAGGGCGTTGGAGCCATGGCGGTCTCAGCCGTCGACATCGCCCTCTGGGACCTGAAGGCGCGGCTGCTGGGCGTGTCTCTGGCCGATGCGCTTCCCCGCGCCCGCGACCGCGTGCCCGTCTACGGCTCGGGAGGGTTCACGTCGTACTCCGACGAGCGCCTGCGTGAGCAGCTGGCGGGCTGGACGGAGCGCGGCATTCCACGGGTCAAGATGAAGGTCGGCCGGGAGCCGGAGCGCGATTGCGCGCGCGTCGCAGTCGCTCGCGAGGCGGTCGGGCCGGACGTCGAATTGATGGTTGACGCGAACGGCGCATATGACCGCAAGCGGGCGCTTCTGTGGGCCGAGCGCTTCGCCGACCAGGGAGTCCGATACCTCGAGGAGCCGGTGAGCTCCGACGACCTCGAGGGCCTGCGGCTCATTCGCGATCGTGGCCCGGCGGGAGTGGCGATCGCCGCGGGAGAGTACGGCTGGGACCTCCCGTACTTCGCGCGCATGCTCGATACCGGGGCGGTGGACATCCTCCAGGCCGACGTCACCCGGTGCGGTGGCATCAGCGCACTGCTGCGTCTGGACGGCATGTGCATCGGGCGGAACGTCCCGTTCTCCGCGCACTGCGCACCGGCGGTGAGCGTCCACGCGTGTTGCGCCATGGAGAGCCTCGTGCATCTGGAGTACTTCCACGACCATGTGCGGCTCGAGGCCATGCTGTTCGAGGGGTCCTTGGAGCCGCGCGGCGGCGCGCTGGAGCCGGATCGGTCCCGCCCGGGCCTGGGGCTGGAGCTCCGGCGGGCGGATGCGGAGAGGTTCGAGGTTTGAGCGCTTCGGCGACGACCAGGGACCGGCGCACGGGGCCCGAGCGGGTTCGCGACGCTCGCCGCAACGGCATCGGCCCGGACGGCGGACATGGCGTGCTGCGTCCCGACGGAGTGGACGAGGTCGACGTCCGATCGCTTCGCCGCGTGCTGGAGCGGAACGTCAGGGGTGAGGTTCACTTCGACGCCGGCAACCGCGGCGCGTACTCGCACGACTCCTCGAACTACAGGCAGCCGCCGATCGGGGTTGTGCTGCCGCGAGACGCGGACGATGTCGTCGCGGCCGTCGCCGCCTGCCGTGAACACGGAGCGCCGGTCACCTCCCGCGGATGCGGGACGAGCCTCGCGGGCCAGACATGCAACGTCGCGGTCGTGATCGACCACTCCAAGCACATGCGGGAGATCGTCCAGGTCGATCCGGAGCGGCGGATCGCCCGGGTTCAGCCGGGGGTCATCCGGGATCAGCTCTCGAACCAAACCGAAGAACGCTTCAACCTGACGGTCGCACCCGACACGTCGACCCACGAATACGCGACGTTCGGCGGCATGCTCGGAAACAACTCGTGCGGGACGCACTCGGTGATGGCGGGCCGTACGGCCGACAACACACTGGAGCTCGACGTGGTCCTCTACGACGGCACGCGGATGCGCGTTGGGGAGACGTCCGACGCGGAACTCGAGGAGATCATCGCGGCCGGCGGCCGTCGCGGTGAGATCTACCGCCGGCTTCGCGACCTGCGCGACCGTCACGCCGACGAGATCCGCGCCAGGTATCCGGACATCCCGCGCCGCGTCTCTGGCTACAACCTCGACGAGCTCCTGCCCGAGCACGGCTTCAACGTTGCGCGCGCCCTCGTGGGAAGCGAAGGCACGGCGGCGGCGATCCTCGAGGCGACCGTGCGACTGGTGCCCAGCCCCCCGGCGCGCTCGATTCTGGTGTGTGGCTACGAGGACGTCTTCCACGCCGCCGACCACGTTCCGGAGATCCTCGAGCATGGGCCCACGGGGCTCGAGGGCCTGGACGACGTTCTGATTCGCGACATGAAGCTCCTGGGCGAGCATGTCGAGGATCTCTCGATGCTCCCCGACGGCAAGGGGTGGCTGCTGGTCGAGTTCGGCGGGGACACGACCGAGGAGTCCGATGCAAAGGCCGAGGACTGCAAGGCCGCGCTGGCAAAGGCCAAGGACGCACCGGGCATGCGCCTCTACGACAAGCCGGCAAACGAATCCAAGCTCTGGGACATCCGCGAGTCGGGGCTCGGCGCCACGGCGTTCATCCCGGGCGAGGACGACCACTGGGAGGGGTGGGAAGACGCGGCGGTGCCGCCGGAGAAGCTCGGCTCGTACCTGCGCGGCTTCCGCGGCCTGCTCGAGCGCTACGACTACCGGACGTCGCTGTACGGCCACTTCGGGGAAGGCTGCGTCCACTGCCGCATCGACTTCGACCTCCGCTCACCCGGCGGCATCCGCAAGTGGCGCTCGTTCGTGGACGAGGCTGCCGACCTGGTCCTGGAGCACGGTGGTTCCCTTTCCGGCGAGCACGGCGACGGGCAGTCGCGCGGGGAGCTCCTGGAGAAGATGTACGGCCCCGAGCTGGTGGGGGCCTTCCGGGAGTTCAAGTCGATCTGGGATCCGGACGGCCGGATGAACCCCCACAAGGTCGTCGATCCGTACCCGATCGCTTCGAACATGAAGCTCGGCGCGGGCTATAGCCCCCCGGAGCCGGAGACTCATTTCGCATATCCGGAGGACGGCGGCAGCTTCGCCCACGCGGGCCTGCGTTGCGTCGGCGCCGGGAAATGCCGCTCCACCGACAGCGGCACGATGTGCCCCAGCTACATGGTGACGTTCGACGAGCAGCACTCCACGCGGGGTCGCTCGCGAATCCTCTACGAGATGCTGCGGGGTGAGGTCATCACCGATGGCTTCCGCTCGAAGGACGTGCACGAGGCGCTCGACCTCTGTCTGTCGTGCAAGGGCTGCAAGGGCGAGTGCCCGGTGAACGTCGACATGGCGACGTACAAGGCCGAGTTCCTGTCGCGGCACTTCAAGCGCCGCCTACGTCCCCGCCCGGCCTATTCGATGGGGCTGATCATGCTGCACGCGCGACTGGCGGCGCTGGCGCCGGGGATGGTCAACGCGGTCACGCAAGCGCCGGTGCTCGGGGCCGCGATCAAGCGAGCCGGCGGGATCAGCGCCAAACGCCGGATGCCGCCGTTTGCGCGCGAGACATTCAAGGCGTGGTTCCGCAGCCGCGGAGCCGTCAACCCGAACGGCGACCCGGTCGTCCTGTTCCCGGACACGTTCAACAACTACCTCCATCCCGAGGCCATGAAGGCGACCGTGGAGACGCTGGAGGACGCGGGCTTCAGGGTGATCGTCCCGATGCAGCACCTGTGCTGCGGCCGGCCGCTCTACGACTACGGGATGCTCGACACGGCCCGCCTGTTCTGGCGGCGGACCCTCGACGTCATGCGGCCGCACATTCAGGCCGGGGTGCACGTGGTCGGCGTGGAACCGAGCTGTGTGGCGGCGTTCCGCGACGAGCTGCCGAACCTGCTCCCCCACGACGAGGACGCCAAGCGGCTCAGCCTGCAGACCCTGACGTTGAGCGAGTTCCTCACACAGCATGCACCCGAGGGCTGGCAGCCCCCCAAGCTCGAGCGCAAGGCGCTCGTCCATCGCCATTGCCACCACCAGGCGGTGATGGGCTTCGACGCCGACCAGGAGCTGCTCGAGCGGATGGGCCTGGACTTCGAGGTGCTGGATTCCGGGTGCTGTGGGATGGCCGGCTCGTTCGGGTTCGAGCACGACCACTACGACATCTCTCGGGCGATTGGCGAGCGCCGGCTGCTGCCTACGGCACGCGAGGCCCCGAAGGACACGCTGCTGATCGCCGATGGCTTCTCGTGCAAGACCCAGGTGGAGGAGCTGACCGAGCGCCGGCCGCTGCACCTGGCTCAGGTGATGAGCATGGCGCGAGATCAGGGCCCGTTGGGCCCGGCCGGAAATCACCCGGAGGGCGGCTACGTGGACGTCGAGCCGGCCGGCGCCTCGCGGGGCGCGCTTGCGCTCGCGGCCGCCGGCGGCGCGGTTGCGATGGGCGCCGCACTTTGGCGAAAGCGCCACTAACGATGCCCGCGCCGGAATTGGGTAAAAGAGGGCTGTGGAGCAGACCGAGCGCGAGCAGTTGTTGAGGCGCCTGATCGAATGGCGGCCGGCATTCGGCGTGCTGTCCGTCTACGTGAGCGTCGATCCGGCGAATCGCAGTCAGGGCTGGCGCATCGCGCTGCGCGAGCAGCTTCGTGCGCTCGAGGGCGAAACCTCCCCCCACGAGGAGCGGCGAGCGTTCGACGCAGCGATGTCCGAGGTCCTCGAGCGTTTTCCCGCGAACGGGGCGCCGCCGGAGGGTAGGGGGCACGTCGGCTTCATCGAGCTGAGCGAGAAACGGCCCACCTCGGTGTGGCGGAGCATGCAGATGGGCCCGCGGCGGACCGAGGCCCTGCGGGCGCCGCGACCTCACGTCCGGCCACTCGTGGAGCTGTTCGCCGAGGGCCCGCACGTGGGCGTCGTCCTCGTCTCGGCTGAGAGGATCCGCCTGCTCGAGTGGTCGCTTGGCGCAATCCGGGAGCTGAACGACTGGGAGATCACGCTCTTCTCGCGCGACTGGCGCGAGCGCAAGGCCGAGCGGTCCCTCGCGGGGCCGGGCAGCTGGACGTCGGCATCCGGTCGCGATCAATTCGGGCAGCGATTGGAGGCCAATCGGGAGCGGTTCCTGCACGAGATCGGCTCCCGCGTGAGCGAGGAGCACTCGCGCCGAAACTGGCGGTACATCCTGGCGTTCGGCAACGACGAGCATCCACATGAGCTGGCGAGCGGGATGACTGCCGGCGCGGATCGGATCCATGTCGTCCGCCACGAGCTCGTCGGCGCCCCGGAGGGACCAGTCGCCGAGCGCGTCGCGGAGGAGGTCGAGCGCATCAATACAAGCGCCGCGCTCGCGGCGGTCAGCGAGGTCGAGGAGGCGGTCGGCGCCGATCCCGGGACCGCCCTGGGCCCTCAGGAGACGCTCCAGGCGCTCGCGGAGGGGCGCGCGCGGCACCTCGTGTTCGACGCCAATCTCGACTACGACGGCCGGCCCCTGGAAGCCGATTTGAACTACGACGAGGGGACCGACGGCCTACCTGTGGGCGAGCGTCTGGTCGAGCTGGCCGTTTCGACCAAGGCGGAGATCACTCCGGTCTACGAGGAGCCGGCGGCGAAGCTCGAGGCCCATGACGGGGTGGCCGCGCTGTTGCGCTACTGAGCCGCGGCGCATTCCCTACTTGGCCTGATCCGCCTCGTACCGGTACGCACAGCGGGCGCGAATAACTCCGCGGCACGCCGGGTAGGCGCAGCCATGGAAAGCCAGGAAAGGAGAAGACATGGCCGATGAGCTTCAAGGCAAGAAGATCGCGTTCGTCGTTGCGAACGAGGGAGCCGAGCAGGTCGAGCTGACTCGCCCATGGGACGCGGTTCGCGAGGCGGGCGCAGAGGCGGAGCTGATCGCGCCCGAGGAAGGACACATCCAGGCGTTCAACCATCTGGACAAGGGCGACCGGTTCGACGTCGACCGCACGGTCGGCGACGCGGACGCGTCCGACTACGACGGCCTGGTGCTTCCAGGAGGCGTCGCAAATCCTGACCACCTGCGAACGATCCCGGAGGCGGTGTCGTTCATCCGCGCCTTCTTCGAGGCCGGCAAGCCGGTCGGCGTGATCTGCCACGGGCCCTGGACGCTCGTGGAGGCAGATGTGCTGAAGGGGCGCACGATCACCTCGTGGCCGAGCCTCCAGACCGACATCCGCAACGCCGGCGGGAACTGGGTCGACGAGGAGGTACACGTCGATGCGGGCTTGGTGTCGAGCCGCAAGCCCGACGACCTCGACGCCTTCTGCAGCAAGATCGTGGAGGAGTTCGCTGAGGGCGTTCACTCCGAGCAGCGCGAGGCGACCGTCGGCGCCTCGTAACCACCACGGACGGAGGGATGGTCCGGTCGGACCGGCGGAACCCCCCAGCCGATTCGGACTCAACAAGCGACCGCGCCGGCCACCGGGGCCGGCGCGGTCGCATTTCTCGGGTTTCCCCGCCTTTGGAGCGGGTATCTTGGCCGGGCAATCGTCCGCTGAGACCAATGGACACTCCATCGGGGGACAAGGGGTTCAGCCTGGCCCGCAGCGAGGATCGCCTCGTCTGGATCTTCGGCTCGTCCCGCAGCGGTAGCACTTGGCTCCTGCGGATGCTCTCGGAGCTCGACGACGCCGTCGCCATCGACGATCCGCATCTCGGCCATCACCTCGGGGTGTGGCGTCCCATTCCGCTGGCGTGGGCGACCGCCGACGACGATCCAGAGCTGACGCTCCTGAATGACATCAAGCGCGAGAAGCCAAGCTACTTCTTCAACGAGCGCTACCGAGAGGTCTGGGAACCCGCGCTACGCGAGCTGATCGTGGCCCGGTTCGACGCGCAGGTACATGAGCGGGCCGGCGCCGAAACGCAGAACCCGCTTGTGATCGTCAAGGAGCCCGGCTCGCACATCGCCGACCTGTTGATGTCGCTGTTCGCGAAGTCGCGGATGATCTTCCTGCTCCGCGACGGACGGGACGTCGTGGACTCGTGGCTCGACGCCCACCGCGCGGGCGCGTGGGCGCTGGAGGAAGGCGCATACCCAGTCGCCCGGGACGGCCGGGAGGCGCTGATCCGCTGGCAGGCCAGTGTGTGGGCATATCGCACCGGCGTCGTCATGCGCGCCTATCAGGCGCACGATCCGGCGCGGCGCATCCTCATTCGATACGAGGACCTCCTCCACGATCCCGTCCGGGAGCTCGGCCGGGTCGGCGCGCAGTTCGGCATCGAGGCACCCCTGGCGCAGTTGCGAGAGATCGCCGTGGAACACGATTACGACCATGTGCCTAGCGACGAGAAGGGCACCAGCAAGGAGATCCGCGCCGCCGAGCCGGGCGGCTGGGAGCGGCACATGACGGCGGCCGAACAGCAGGCGATGTACGAGGTGATGGGGGAGAGGCTGGTGGAAGTCGGCTACCTGCCCGGATTCACCACCGAGCGCGTCGCATAGGCGCGTCAGCGCCCGTTCAGCCGCTCGGCGATCTTCGCCAGGTCCGCCACGAGTTCCTGCCGGGCCGCATCGCGTTCCTCATCGTCATCGATCCGCAGGATCGATGACGGGTGGATGGTGACGCTCACCGCCGGGGCGAGGTCACTCTCGAGGAAACGACCGCGGTCCTTGGTCACGCGGATCTTGCTCCCGAGCAGGGCCTTGGCTGCGGTGGCGCCCAGGCAAACCAGCACCTCCGGCCGCACGACCCCGAGCTCGGCCTCGAGCCAGGGTTTGCATGCCCCGATCTCCTCGGTGTTCGGGCGCTGATGCAGGCGGCGCTTTCCGCGCCCCTGGGTCCATTTGAAGTGCTTGACCACATTGGTCACGTAGGCCTCGCCGCGGTCGATCCCGGCCTCCTCGAGCGCCTTCGACAGGACCTCGCCGGCCGGCCCCACGAACGGCTCGCCGGCACGATCCTCGCGATCGCCGGGTTGCTCGCCTACCAGCATCAGGCGTGCCCGTGGCGATCCCTTACCGAACACCGTCTGCGTTCCGGTGCGCCACAGCGGGCAGGCATGACAGGTCGCCGCTGCCTCCCGCAGCCGCTTGAGCGAGGGCTTGTCGGGGATCAGCTCCTCGGCTGGCTCGTAGCCCTCGCGCAGGGCCTCTGGCCCGGGCGCGTGTCCGCTTGCCGCCACCTTGTTCCCTGCGATACCCGGTTTCCTGCCTGCGACTCGCGGGTAGGTGGCGAGAAGCATGTATGGAAAATGGTTTCTGTTCGCATTTGGGTTCGGTCTTCTCGTTCTCTTCGTGATCGGGATGATCGCGACCGCCTACGCACCCATCTTCGCGGTGGCGATCGCGTTGCTCGTCGCCGTCTTCCTGCTCGGCGGTATGGCCGCGCGCCGAGGCTCGCAGGTAGGTTCCGAGCGCTCCAGCGCCGCTCAGGAGCGCCGCGAGGCGGGCCAGGCCGCGCGCCCGACCGCGACCGCCGAGCCGCGCGGGGGTGAGGGCGATGCCGGGCAGGCGCATCGCGCGCCCGTGACCGGCGGCGGCCCGGCGTAACCGGCTCATGACCTTCGAGACCGAGGATCCGGGCGACGAGGCCCACCGCGACGATGCGGCGACGGAACCTCCCGCCGACGAACCGCCGGAGTCGCCGTCGGAGCATCACGGGGACGCGGAGGAGTCCGGTGGTCCACTCGGCAATCCGGGGGTGGACGAGGAGAGCCTTCGAAAGCAGCAAGAGGAATCGAGCGAAAGGAGCGACTGATGCCCTGGGATGAGCTCAAGCCGCGTCAGTTCCCCGCCTTCGAGAAGGAGCTGGACGGCATCTCCAAGCAGACGATGGAGGACCACTACAAGCTGTATGAGGGCTACGCCAAGAAGGCGAACGAGTGCCGCAAGATCCTGAACGAGTTCGATTACTCGGAGATCGAGGGCAACCAGGTCTACTCCGAGCTACGCGCGGTGTCCGTTGACTACACGTTCGCGCTGCTCGGCTACAAGAACCACGACCTGTACTTCGGACACCTCGGTGGCGATGGTGGCGAGCCCGACGGCCGGTTCGCGGAACTCGCCGAGGAGGAGTTCAACGGCCTCGGCAAGTGGTTCGACGCCACGAAGAAGGCGGCAAGCGCTGCCCGTGGCTGGGTGATGGTCGGCTACGACCTGAACGACGGCTCGCTGTTCAACTACATCATGGACACCCAGAACCTGTGGGCTGTCTACAACATGGTCCCGGTGCTGGCGATCGACGTCTACGAGCACGCGTACGTCCGGGACTTCGGCGCGACGCCCGACGGGCGCAAGCAGTACGTCGAGGCCTTCTTCCGCAACGTCGACTGGGACCACGTGAACCGCCAGCTCGCTCAGGCGGAGGCCGCCAAGCAGGGCGCCGACCAGAGCGGAGCCCGAGAGGGGCAGGAGTTCGCGCCTGCGCAGTAGCCGGGGACTCCCGGAAACGGACTTCCATACGACGCGCCTGCGACAACCGTCACCGGCGCGTCGCTCATCTCAGCCGCGATCACAGCTCGGACCATGGCGCCTGGCGCTCGTTCATGGAATAACGGACCTCGGTGTGGCCGAGCACGTCCTCGAGGCCACGCCTGCGCTGCGAGAAGAGGATTCCCGCGAAGCCGAGTCCTAACGGGATCACCGCCACGGCAAGTCCGAAGAGCCGGCGGATCGAGAGCCTCAGCGAGACCCGCTGCTGGCCTGGCGCCACGACCCGGATCCCGACGATGCTCATTCCGGGCGTCTGGCCGAGAAGTGACCAGAACGACACGAGATACACGGCGCCCGCGAGCACCCACGCGAACGCCCCGACGGCGAGCGCGGGGGCTGTGGCATCGCTGGGGAACACGAGCGACGCCACGAACGCCACGAGCGCCGAGATGGCGATGAACGCCAGATTGAGCGCGCCGACGTCCAGCGCGAACGCGAGGACGCGGGTGAAGGCTCCCGCACATTCGGTGGGCTCCGAGCGTTGCGCTCGGCGGAAGACGCGCCGCACGACCCGCTCGATTCCGCCGTCGATCCGGCGGGCGACCTTGCCGATCTCACGCCTGATGTCGTCGAGGAACCCGACCCCCTGCGAGGTGATCGCCGCGCGAACCTCCGGCGCCTCGGCGATGCGTTCCACGAGCTTCTGTGCCTCGTCGCTCGCGAGAACCCGTTGCCACACCTTGTCGAGCAACTGGCTGTCGACGGCGTCGATCAGCGCTCGCTCCACCGCAGGGCTCTCCAGCGCGCCGCGCATCGCCTCCTCGACCGCGGGGCCCTGCAGCACCCGCACCACCGCTCGCTCGACCGCCGGGCTCTGCAACGCCGTGACGATCGCCTCCTCAGCGGCAACTTCGACGGCGCGATTCACGCCGGCGGCTTGAGCCATCCGCCGCGCCCCGCGGGCGCCGCCGCCGAGAAGCCGAGCGCCGAGGGGCAGCGGTCCCCGTGGCTCGGGGCCTGGGGCCGAGGACTCCATCGCGCAGCAGTCTAAGAACGGACGCGGTCGTCACTGTGTTGGCTGCTAGCGCAGCGCCCGTCGCATGACAGTAGGCTCGGGCTCAACTTCCGATCTACATCCGAGGAGGGTGAGTCATGCCCCCAGCAAAAAGATCCACATCGAGTCGCCGCAAGACAAGCGCTCGCCGCAGCACATCCAGTCGCAAGAGCTCCGCGTCCAGTGATCCCGCTGCGCTGAAGCGGCTGAACAAGTCACTCGAGTCGGCGCAGAACGCCCTCACCGCCCTCCGCAAGGACGTCAGCAAGGACGTCAGCACCGGTGCGCAGGGCCTGTACAAGGACCTCCAGAAGTTCGTGAAGGATGCGCAACGGGACAGCGGCAAGCTGAGCAAGGCCCTCCAGAAGGACATCGATCGCCTGCAGAGGCAGGTACGGGCTGCCGCGGCCGGACAGAAGACCAGCTCGGCGCGACGGACGAGCGCATCGCGCTCCACCGCCAAGCGCTCTACGAGTCGCGGCCGAAGCACCTCCGGGTCGCGCTCAAAGTCGCGTTCGCGCAGCCGATAGGCGCGCTCGAGCGTACGAATCGCCCACCGCCCTCGGTCCCCCCAGTCGCTTAGGATTGCGGCGTCCGTCCGCATCTCATGAGTTGCCCGCCGCCCAAGTCCCTCGCCGCGATGGCCGCTGCCGCCATCCTCTTCGGCGTCGCCGGCTGCGGCTCAACCACCAATACCTCGTCGAGCACGAACGTCGCCGCCGCGGACTGCACTCCCGACAAGATGCAGACGCAGACCTCCGGCGAGCTCACGGTCGCAACCGACAAGCCCGCCTATCCGCCCTACTTCGAGGACAACGACCCGACGAACGGGAAGGGCTTCGAGAGCGCGACCGCATATGCCATCGCCAACCAGCTCGGCTACGCGCGCTCCGACGTCAAGTGGGTCACCGAGCCGTTCAACTCGAGCTATGCGCCCGGGCCGAAGGACTTCGACTTCGACGTCAACCAGATCTCGATCACCCCGGTGCGCGCTGAGCACGTCGATTTCTCAGCTCCGTACTACACCGCCAATCAGGCTGTCATCGCGACCAAGGGCTCGAGCGCGGCCAGCGCGCAGTCGCTCGCGGACTTGAAGGACACGACGATCGGCGTCCAGCTCGGCACCACCAGCCTCGACGCCGTCAACTCCGAGATCCAACCCTCGACGCAGCCGAAGGTGTTCAACGACTCGAACGACGTGGTCACGGCGCTGAAGGAAAGCCAGGTAGACGCGGTCGTCACCGATCTTCCCACGGCGCTGTACATCACGGCGGCGCAGGTTCCGGACGCGACCGTCGTCGGTCAGTTCCCGGCGCCCGGGGGCGACGAGTGGGGCGCACTGCTCGAGAAGGGCTCGCCGCTCACGGGGTGCATCTCGAACGCGATCGACGACCTGCGCTCCTCCGGCGGGCTCCAGAAAATCGAGAACCGCTGGATGAGTCAGGCGGCCGACGCGCCGACGCTGAAGTAGTCCGGCCGGCATAGGGCGGAGCAACTTGCGGTTCTGCCGCCGGTGGCGTTGGGAGCATCCCGCGGGTGACCGCGAGCGAAGCGACGCTCGGGCGCCGCGCCGAGCGCGAGGCTGCCAAGCGTCGGCGTGCCCGAAGGGGTCAGGCCGTGGCGGCGGTCTCGTCGGTGGTCGTGATCGGTGGGCTCGTGGCGCTCGCGGTGACGAGCCCGGGCTGGGCGACCGTCCGCGACACGTTCTTCTCCTGGAGCGCCTTCAAGGACTCATTCCCCGACATCCTGTCGGCGTTCTGGATCGATGTGAAGCTGTTCATGGTCGTCGAGGTGGCCGTGCTGATCCTCGGCCTCGTCGTCGCCCTCATCCGGACGAGCCGAGCGCCGGCGCTGTTTCCGCTGCGGCTGCTCGCGGCGGTCTTCGTCGACTTCTTCCGCGGCGTGCCCGTGATACTCCTCGTCTACCTGGTGGGCTTCGGGATCCCGGCGCTCGAGTTGTCCGGCCTGCCGACGGATCCGCTCGTGCTCGGCGGAATCGCACTCACGCTGTCCTACAGTGCCTACGTCGGCGAGGTGTATCGAGCCGGCATCGCGTCGATCCACCGTGGTCAGCGCGACTCGGCGCTTGCGATCGGGCTGACCGAGGGCCAGGCGCTCCGCCACGTGATCGTGCCGCAGGCCGTGCGCCGCGTCGGCCCGCCTCTGCTCAATGACTTCATCGCCCTGCAGAAGGACGTCGCGCTGGTCTCGATCCTCGGGGTGTTCGAGGCGTTTCGCCAGGCTCAGATCATCGCCTCCTCGACCTTCGAGTACACGCCGTTGCTCGCTGCTGCGCTGCTGTACCTGTGCGTCACCGTGCCGCTGGCCCGGATCCTCGATCGAGTTGGAGTGGGGGGGAGGGCCCGTACGTGAGCACCCCCGTCCTGGAGGTCCGCGGCGTCACCAAGGCGTTCGGGGACAACGAGGTCCTACGAGGCATCGACCTGGA
>JBJMKM010000095.1:0-13634 GCA_045805825.1 Solirubrobacterales bacterium | reverse complement strand
GTTGACCTCAAGCGGCTGAAGTCCGATCACTTGCTCGTAGAACTCGCCCTCTAGAGCGAGGTCGGCGACCCGCAGCCGGACGGCACCCGGCTCGATTGCCGGTCCCTCCGGGGGGCCGCTCTCAGTGGGACGCTGGGCCTGGTTGCCGACGCGCTCCAATCCGCAGTGAGGCTAGCGCGATGACCGAGACCCGGACCGGCTCTGTCGGGACCGCGCGCTGCGCGACCGCGAGCCACTCGAGCCGGAGCGCGACCTGCCCTGGGTCGAGCTGCGCCCGCGTGAGCTCGAGCCGGACCTCGACCTGCTCTGTGTCGAGCTGCGACCACGCGAGCTGGAGCCGGACCGCGACTTGCTCTTGGTCGAGCTCTTGGAGCGCGAGCCGCTGTTCGAGCTGCCTCCGCGCGAGCTGGACGAGCGCCGGCTGGAGCTGCGGCGGCTTCGGCCGCGCCCGTCGGAGCGCTGGTCGCTCGGGATCTCGGCGCGGACCACTGCCCGCGTCAGCTGCGGAATCAGGCGCCCGAGGTAGTTCTGCATCCGCTCCTCCTCGCGCTTGATGGCACGGGCGAGCTTGGCGGTCTCGCTGTCCGCGACGCTCTCGGCAAACGCCTCGATCGCCGAGTAGGTCGCGATCTCCTCGGCCTCCTCCGAGTACTCCGTCTTCGCGTTCTTCAGCAGCCGCTCGTCCTCGCCGGTGCCGCGAAGCGCGTGCAGGGGTCCCTTCAGGGCCGCCGTCGCCTGGCCGGCGAGGCGCTGAAGGGTCTGGGGGTCGCCGCCCAGCTGCTTGATCCTGCGCTCGACACGGCGCGCGTGATCCTTGGTCTCCTTCAGGTGCTGCTGGAGCCGCTTCTTGTAAGGCGCGCGGGTCGTCATCCCGATGTGGGCCTCGAGGGCCGCCTCGAGCTCCTTCTCCTTGCCGTACGCCTCGTTCAGGTACTGGACCAGCTTGCTGTCACGGTCGGTAAGGGTCGCCATTCGGTCTCCTTCAGATTTCGAGTTTGTATCTGCAACGCACAAGGTTCACTCTTACCCACGCGCCCGTACGAATAACTGGCCAGAGCACATGGCTCGAATTTGCCGTTCCGGCGGGTTTCTGCACAGGGGTGGCGGGAATGAGCCTTACGAGATGGAACTCACGAGCGCAGTGCAGGAGGACGATCCAACCGGCGGTTCCCGCCGGGCCGCGGTGGGCGGCATCGACGGGTGGCGAAGCCCGATCGAGAACCCGGCGATCGATCGCATCCCGAACGATCCTCTGCTCGAGCCTCATCCGGGTGAGCCGGGGGTCGATTCGGATGGCACCGCCGCGCCGCTTGAGAACCCTGACGACAGCGCGTCGGCGGATCCGCTCGTCTAAAGGGGTTTAGTCGGCCGGCTCGACCGCGCGAACCGAGAGGTCTCGTGGCGCGCCCGACTCCCGCAGGCGCCGCCGACGGCCGAACCGGAATCGCTCGCCGTCGAGCGCCGCATGCACGGGGTCCGAGACGAGTACCTCCCCCGGCTTGGCGCATTCGCCGACCCGGGCCGCGATGTTGACGTCCACCCCCAGGTAATCGCTCCCGACGCGACGCGGTCGGCCCAGATGAACGCCGGCGCGGAGCGTGGGGCTATGGCCGCGCACGTCGATGGCACCCACCTCCCCGAGGGTGTCCAACGCCGCGCGCACGGCGTCCTCAGCCTCGCCGAATACCGACATCGATCCATCGCCCAGCCGCTTGACGAGGCTGCCGCCGTAGGTGGAGATCGCCTCGTCCTCGACGTTGGCGACCTGGCGCAGTAGCTCGAGGGCGGCCTCGTCGCCGGCCTCGAGCGCCCATGGCGAGAACTTCACGATGTCGGTGAACAGGATCGCCAGGTCGATCGTCCCCCGGCCTCGCCCCTGGGCCTCGGAGAGGGCCTGCCACGCCTGAAGGGCACCGAGGCCGAGTTCGCGCACCGCGCTGGGCCGCTCCGCGTCCGTCTCGGAGACCAGGCGCCCGATTCGCTCCGGCATGCGCTGGCCGCTCGTCGACAGGGCATCGCCGTAACGCGCATCGCCGGGAAGCAGGCGCCGAAGGAACCGGGCGGTAGCGACGAGCTGCGGTCGCGAGTCAGTGCGCCGGGCTGTTTCGCGAAGCCTTTTCGCCCGGCCTTCGTCCTCGCTGCGATCGGGCCCTTGGGATCCGTCGGCGTCCACGGCAGGTGATGGTGGCGGATCGCCGCCGCGAACGCTCCATCGCGCTCGGCACGGCTCCGCAAACGTTTGGTGGATTGGGACGCTATAGCGGCCCCAAAACCACAAAAGCTTCGTGGCGGGGCTAGCCTGGCGCCTGATGGACGTCAACGCCGTCCTCGGTCGCGTGGGGCTCCCCGAGCCGATCTCGGCGCTCGCCGCTCGCGAATGGGACGCCGTCGTCGTGGGGGGCGGGCACAACGGGCTGGCGGCGGCCGCATACCTCGCCGGTGCCGGCAGGCGCGTCCTCGTCCTGGAGGCCCGTGAGCGGCTGGGCGGGGCTTGCACGCTGGATCAGCCCTTCCGCGATCCGCGCTACCTGATCAGCCCCTGTGCCTACGTCGTCGGCCTCCTCGACCCGCTGGTGGTCCGCGAGCTCGAGCTCGAGCGCCGCGGCTTTCGCGTGTCCGTGTGCGACCCCAACCTCTGGTGCCCGCTCCCGGACGGTGGATCGGTCGCCATCTTCTGCGAGTCCGAACGCACCGCCGAGCATCTGCGCGCGAGCGGGTTCGACGAGGACGACGTTCGCGGCCTGCTTGCCTACGAGGAGCTGTTCGCTCGCCTGCGGCGGCTCCTTCGCCACGGGCCCCTGGGCGACACCTGGCTGGGTTCCTCGCCAAGCCGCTCGGAGCTGGAGGAGGCGCTGGGAGGCGACTCGGAGCTGATGTCGGTGCTGTTCACCGAGTCGATCGCCGACGTGCTCGATCGCTACATCTCCGATGAGAGGCTCAAGCACGCGCTCTTCGGACAGGGCGTGATCGGCACCTTCGCCGGCCCGCGCGACTCGGGCACCGCGTCGGTCAAGCTCATGCATCACCAGGGCGACCTGCTCGGCCGTGGCGCCGTCTGGGGTTATGTCCACGGCGGCATGGGACGGGTCTCGTTTGCCATCGCCCAGGCGGCGGCCGAGGCCGGCGCCGTCCTCGCGGCGGGTGTGCCGGTCGCGCGGATCGTCCCGGGTATCGGCGTCGAGCTCGAGAGCGGTGAGCGGATTCGGGCGCGCGCGGTGGTGTCGAATGCGGACCCGAAGCGGACTGTGGCGATGCTGGACGGCGACGTCCCGGCGCAGCTCGCCGACCGCGTCGCCGGCTGGCGAACCGAGTCCCCTGTGGTCAAGGTGAACGCCGCGATGCGCAGGCTCCCGGCCTTCACCGCCGCGAGCGACGTGGCGCCGCACAGGGCGATGGTGTCGGTGACGCCGGGGCTCGAAGCCGCGCAGAAGGCGGCCGAGGCAGCGCGGGCAGGCGAGGCACGGATCGATTACGCGGAGCTCTACTTCCAGACGGCCTACGACCCGTCGATCGCGCCGCCGGGCAAGCACGTCATGAGCGTCTTCGCCCAGTACGCGCCGTATGAGCTCGCCGACGGCGACTGGGAAAGGCGGCGCGCGGAGATCGGCGACCTCGTCCTGGACGCGATTGCGGCCTACGCGCCCGACGTTCGCGAGTGCGTGGAGGAGATGGAGGTGCTCGGACCGCCGGACGTCGAACGGCGGATCGGACTGACGGGCGGACACATATTCCAGGGCGAGGCGCTCCCGGACCAGATGTGGGACCGGCGCCTCGACCACCGGACGGGGGCTGATGGCCTCTACCTGTGCGGCGCCTCGACGCACCCGGCGGGCTCCGTGATCGCCCTGAACGGGCGTAACGCGGCGATGGCCGTGGTCGCCGATCTGGACTCGCGGCAGGCCGCCTGGGGCGGGGCGCGATCTGCAGGGGTCGATCGTCCGGCCAAGGCTGGCTGACCAGCCGGTGAAGGGGCGCGAAAAGCGCCTCAAGTACACCGTCAGATCGACCGATGGCAGTCTCGAGCAAGCGATGCCGGGGCCAGGCATAAGTGGCGCGCCTTCGAGCCAAACCAAATGAGATAGCTGCCGTTCCGTTTACCACCGACGCGCGGCGGGAGACGAACGGGATCACCTCGCGGCTGGTGCTGCTCTACGTAGAGCAGGTCTCCGGCGCAGCCGGGGTCGACCGTGTGCTCGAGCGCTGCGGCATGGGCGATCGCCACGAGGAGCTCCTCGACGAGAACTACTGGTTCTCATATGACGAGAAGATCGCCCTGTTCGAGGCGGCCTCCGAGGTCCTCGGGGATCCCAACGTCATGCTCAGCGTGGCGAGCGAGGCGCTGACCCTGAGTGTGGGCGACGGACTAAAGCTGGCGCTGCGGGCGCTGGGATCGCCTCGGCTCGTCTACCAGAACATCGTCCGCGCCAACGCGAAGTTCAGCGGTAGCCACTCGATGGAGCTGCTCGACGTCGGGCCGCGGCACGCCGTGATCAGCTACTCGGACCTCACCCAGGCTCGCCGCTATCACGAGCTCGACTGCCAGTACAACCGCGGGATGCTGGCGCGCGTGCCCGAGCTCTTCGGGCTGGGCCCCGCCCGAGTCGAGCACCACATCTGCGGGTGCAAGGGAGGACCGGCCTGCATCTACTCGCTTCGCTGGGAGAGCGGGGCGAACGAGATCCGCTTTGCCCTCGGCGCGACTGCGGTCGGCGGAGCCGCGCTGGCGGCGACCGCTGTCTTCGATCCCGCTCTGCTGCCGCTCGGTGCCGGGGTGGCAGGCGCGTCCGCGGTCGCCGCCGCGATGAGGACGACCCGGCAGCATCGCGCCGTGCGCCGACAGCTCGAGGCGGACGCGCGTGAGCAGTCCGAGCTCGCCGATCGGCTCATAGCGTCACTTCAGGACCTCGTCTCCGAGCTTCGGCTCGACGAGGTGCTCGCGAAGATCACGGAGAACGCGCATGCGGCGGTCGTCGGCAAGGAGTTCGCACTCATGGTCGACGACGGAGACCGGCCCCGGTGCCAGAGCTACACGAGCCTTCCACTCTCCGCGGTCTCCATTCTCGAGTCTTGGGCGCAGACGACCGTCGGCAGCGGCGAACAGCCCGTCACCGTCGATGACGTCCTCGCGGTGCCCGGCCTGGCGCGGCTCTCCGGCGGGGTCGAGCCTTCGTTCGGGTCGATCTGCGCGGCGCCCCTCGTCTTCCGCGGCAATCGCCTCGGTGTCCTGGTTGCGCTGGCGACCCAACCGCGGACCTTCCTGCCTCGCGACGTCGACCTGATCCAGTCCTACGCCGCCCTCGCAGCGGTGGCGCTCGCCAACGCCCGGATGTATCAGGAGCTCGAGGAACTGGCCAGCCGCGATCACCTGACCGGGTTGCTCAACCTGCGCGAGTTCCACGAGGCCCTCACCCGGGAGCTCGAGCGCTGCAAGCGCTACGGCGGCCGGTTCAGCGTCGTCCTGTTCGACCTCAACAGCTTCAAGGCGATCAACGATTCCCGTGGCCACGCCGAGGGGGATCGCGTCTTGAAGGAGGCCGGCGCCGCGTTCGCCGGCACGTGTCGCTCGTCGGACCTCGCGTTCAGGGTGGGAGGAGACGAGTTCGCGTACATCCTTCCGGAGAGCGACGCGGAGGCGGCCGAGAGTGCCGCGGGCAGAGCGCGCACGGCGCTCGCGGCGATGCCCGAGGAGCTCGACTGCTGCTACGGCATCACGGTCTGGCCGAATGATGGACCCGAGCGCGCGAGGCTCCTGGAGACCGCAGACAGCCGCCTCTATGAGATGAAGCGCGAGCACCGGCCAGACGGGCCCGCCCACGTCCTCTAGCGCCGCCGAACGAGCACCGGTCCTCCGATCGGAGGATCTGCCGACCCACCGATCGCAGGGTCGCGGTTCATCCGCGAAAACCTCCGACCGGAGGATTGCGCGTCGCGCCGTGCCTGGCGAGGATGGGCGCAGCCATCCTCCGCACTGGTCGGTCGCCGAAGCTGGATGAGCGAGCTGCCAGCCAAGCGATTGACCCGGGAGCGCCGCGCCAGTCCATCCCTAGGCGCGGCGCTCCCACTCTTTTGTCCGCGCGAGGCCACACGGTTCCGTTCACCCCGGGGCCGGGCATTGGGTTAGCCTGCGCACCGAATGAGCGGTCCGGGACGGTTTGGGATGGCTGGCGTCACCAGGTCGGTGGTTTGAGCTCGCGAAGATCGGATCGCGTGCGCGTGTTCGTCGCCGACGATCACCCCATCTACCGCGACGGCATGGTGCGGGCGATCAGCGAGCGCCCGGATCTCGAGTTGGTGGGCGAGGCGAGCGAGGGCCGCAACGCCCTGGACGCGATCGCCGAGACGCGCCCGGACGTCGCTTTGATCGATATCCGGATGCCGGGGCTTGACGGACTCGAGGTACTGGGCGCGGTGCGGCGCGACAGCACCGACACCCAGGTCCTCCTGCTCTCGGCGCACCTGGACAGCGATCTCGCCTACCGAGCGGTCGCCGCGGGGGCCAAGGGCTATCTCTCCAAGCAGGCGGCCCGGCAGGAGATCTGCGACGGAATCGTCGCCGTCGCCGACGGCGGTACGGCGTTCGCGCCGGAGGTGCAGACGGGCCTTGCCAGCGAGCTCCACGAGCGTGAGCGAGGGCAGCGGGGGCCGGTGCTCACGTCGCGCGAGCGGCAGGTGCTGAAGTTGGTGGCGGCGGGGCACTCTGCCCCGGAGATCGCGGAACAGATCCATCTGAGCCCGGCGACCGTGAAGTCTCATCTGCAGGCGATCTACGACAAGCTCGGGGTGGCGGACCGCGCCGCTGCGGTCGCCGAGGGCATGCGCCGGGGATTCCTCGAGTAGGTCCGTGAGCGTCCAGTCCAGGCTCGAGGAATCGGCGCGACTCAAGGCCGCGATCCTCGACGGAGCGCTCGACCCGGTGGTCGCCCTCGACGAGCAGGGTCGAATACTCCAGTGCAACCGCGCCGCGGAGCAGGCGTTCGGCTATGCGGCCGAGGAGGCGATCGGCGCCGAGCTGGCCGACCTCATCGGCCCGCCCGACCTTCGCGAGCGATACGGGCGCGAGATCGAATCGCGCCTGACCACGGGCGCGGACGCGGCGCCCAATCGCCCGCTCGAGCTGGTCGCCAGGCGAAAGGACGGATCCACGCTCCCTGTGGAGGTCGCCGTCGCCCCGGTACCGGGGATCGAGCCGCCGATCTTCGCCGGCTATGTCCGCGACGTCACCGACGTGCGGCGGAGCGAGGAGCGCGCGCTGAAGCAGAGCCGGGCCATCGCGGATCTGGCGCAGGCCCGCGGCGAGCTCGTCTCCCAGCTCATGCTCGCCGAGGAGCGAACGCGCCAGCGGATCGCGCAGGTCCTCCACGACGATGCGCTCCAGAGCCTGCTCGCCGCCCGCCAGGACCTGATCGAGTCCGCGGGACCGGAGGGCGTGAATCGCGCCCAGCGGGCGCTGGAGGGATCGATCGAGCAGATCCGCGAAGCCGTCGCGGCGCTGCATCCGGTGACCCATCAGCAGGGCGATCTGCAGACGGCGCTCAGCGCCATCGTGCGCCAGCATGCGACGCGGGGCGGCTTCCGCTACACCGTCAGGGTCGAGCCCGAGGCATCAGGGGTCGAGGACGAGCTCGTCCTCTCGGCGGCGCGGGAGCTGGTCGCGAACGTAGCCAAGCACGCCGAAGCGTCTCGCTGCGCAGTCAGCGTAGAGCGCCGGGGGACCCGGGTGTACCTCGAGGTTGCGGACGACGGCAAGGGCATACCGGCCGGGCGTCAGGAGAGCGCGCTTCGCGAGGGCCACATCGGGCTCGCCTCGACGGTGCAGCGCATGAAGGCCATCGGCGGCGACGGCGAGGTCACGAGCACCGTGGGCAAGGGCACGATGGTCAGTGCATCGATTCCAATCGAGGGACAGGCGGGAACCCGGCGCACCTGATCCCCCGATCGACTATCGCCACATCCGCTGATCGGTTGGTGTGTCCTCAACCGCGTAACCGTTCAAGTGGACCATGGTCAGGTGGCCGGCCGGTGGTCAGTATGGATTCGAGGGGTAAGCACCCACGGGAGGGCAAACTGAAGTCAAGGAAGGACTCCGAAGTGATCGGGCAGGGGTCGTCGGTAAATGGTTCGCCAACGGATGCTGCGCCGTCCGAGGCGCGGCTCGCGCTGACCATTCCGGCTGGACCCACGTCCGTGGCTCATGTGAGGGAGGCCCTCGCCACGGTCATTGCGGACGGGGATCCGGTCGTGCTCGAGCAGGTGGCCGTGCTGGTCGGCGCGCTGACCAGCGGCACCGATCGGCCGGGCGCACCCCCGTCGGCTCCGTTCGACCTCGAGCTGCTGGCCGAGCCCCACCGCGTGAGCGTGAGGCTCTGCGATTCCGACTTCACGACGCATCGCTCCGAGGGAGGGCTCGTGGAGCTCGAGCGCAGCATGCTGAGCCCGTGGCGCCTCAAGCTCGTCGAGCGGCTCGCCGACCGGTGGTCGGTTAGCCATGACGAGGTGTTCGTGATGCGCTTCGAGCTCGACTCGCAGCGTGGAATGGTTCTTCGCACGGCCGAGTAAGGGCCCACCCCGCGCGGCCGCATCCATCGATCGGTCGGCGGTCAATCCTCCGATCGGTGGAGCCGCGCATCCTCCAATCGGCTGGATGATCTCTGGCCTCAAAACCCGCCGATCGAAGGATGGCGCGCGGCCAGATCTCGGGCGACAATCGCGGCCGCGTGAGCATGGATCGCTCACATGCGCCAGTACCAGCAGTTCAGCAGTGCCAGTAACTGAGAGAGCTCCCGGGTTCGCGGCTTAGTCCCGACGCGACCGGGGGCTCTTCTCAGTTCGTAGATGTGTCGTCGGTGGCGCGAAAACGGCGCACCCCGGGGCGGGTCCCGGCCGGGTTGGCGACTTGATGTCGCTATGCGAAAACAAACGCAACTCAGACGGCGTGGTCGGACTCCAGGCGCTCCGCGAGCGCCAGCGTCTCCGGATCGAGATCCGTGTCGCGGAGCTCGTAGCGCTCCGCGAGTCTCGCGAGGATCGCCTTGGCGGCCTCGTCGACGGTCGCGGTGCGGACCTCGTCCTGAACGCTGCCGGCGGTCGCCGGGTCCCAGTCCAAGCCGAGCGCCTCGTAGGTGGGCACGAGTGCGTAGCGGACGAGATCGCTCCCGCCGACCACGATCACCGCCCCGCGATGCGCCGCGCCCCGGATCAACCGCTGGCCGGTGCCGGCGAGCTTGGTCGCCCTCCGGGCGTTGACGCTCCACACGCCCGGGCAGTACTCGCCGGGCACCTCGCCGACGTGGGCGTCGACGCCGAGGTCGCCGAGCGCCTCCCGGAGGAGCTCAGCCAGCTCGCGAAAGCGAGCCTCGGTGCGTGCTGACGGGCGGCTGTCGGCGACGGCCCAGGAGAGGGCCAGAGTCTCCTCGTGGTAGACGGCAGCGCGCCCGCCAGCGAGCCGTATCACGGGTTCGAACCCGGCCCCACGGGCCGCTTGGACCGCCTGGGCGAACCCCGAACTCGCCGCATCCTGCTTGGAGAACGCAAGGATCCGCCTGGGCCGGTGCAGGCGGAAGGTCGGGGGCAGCGCGGCGGCGGCGACACGCATGAGCACCGCCCGGGCGACCGCGGTGCTGAGCGCCGCCGACGAGGCGAACGACTCACGCGAGACGGCGAGCGACTCCATCAGGGATATGTGAAGAGCGTGACCACCATCACACACAAACGGGCGTTCGCCTGGCACTCTCCGCGGCCGCTACGCAACCCCCAGGGCACGCGCCTCGCGAGGCGCCGTCACCGATGACCGCCCGGGGAAAGTGAACGCCCGGCAGGCCGGAGCGCTGGAGGCGGCGCCGCACGCGCGGCTGCCTGTCCCGTGCTCGGCTCCGCGATGAGCGCGGCCGGGACGGTGATTGGAGGTGGTTCATCCCATGTCCGTAGCAAACAAAGGCTTGGCGGTCGCCGGAGCGGCCGCGCTGACCCTCGGTATCGTCACACAAGAGAGCGGCTCAGCCGCCCAGGCTTCAGGGCACGAGCGAGTCAAGAGGGCCGAGGACGTCCATGGTCACGTCGCCATCCTGGAGCGGCCCCAGAAGCGCTTCGAGAAGTCGATCCGGATCGGGCATCGCAAGCTCGAGCGCATCCGGGCCGAGCGCCGCGAGCGCAACCGCAACCAAGCGACTACTTCCGGTAGCCAGGGCGGGTTCCCATCGCCCGAGTCGGTGGGCGTCTCCAGCGCCACGCTGGAGGCGATCGCGGCATGCGAGTCGGGTGGGGATCCGACCGCGGTCTCGGCCGATGGCGCCTACCACGGCCTGTACCAGTTCGACTACGGGACCTGGGCGTCGGTCGGCGGATCCGGGGATCCGGGCGCGGCATCGCCCGAGGAGCAGACCTACCGGGCGGCGCTGCTCTACTCGCAGAGCGGCTCGAGCCCCTGGCCGATCTGCGGCTCCTAGCTCGCGACGGACGCGCGGCCCTGGGCTAGCTCGGGTCGCGAGTCCTGCCGTTATGCGGCGGCGCCGTTCTGTTCAGCCTCCTCGCCCATGAGCGCGCGCCGGAAGACGCGCTGCTCGTCGTCGAACAGGAAGCCCCACAGGTGGCGCCGCTCCAGCAGCGTCCGGCGCTTGGTCTCCAGGATCGCCTGTCGCGGGAGTCCGGCGATCCTCTCCGCGAGCTCGAGCGCCCGCGTGCCCAGGTCACCCCGCACGACCTCGCGGACGATGCCGAGCTTCTGCGCCTCGTCGGCCTTCACCACGCGCCCGGTGAGGCAGAGGTCCTGCGCGACCGTCGCCGGCAGGACCGCGCGCGCCGCGGCATAGCTGGGCGGGATCCCGCGGGGAAGCTCGGGATAGCCGAATACCGCGGTGGGCGCGGCAATGCGCAGGTCGCACAGCAGCGAGAGAGCGAAGCCCCCCGCCAGCGCCGGACCGTTGACCGCGGCCACGATCGGCCGGCGGCAGTCGCCGATCGCCTCAAAGGCCACCGTGCTCGTCTCCACGAGCTGCCTGCGGTGCTCGAGGTCGCCGCCGAACTGATCGGTATCCATTCCCGAGCAGAAGGCGGGACCCGCTCCGGTCAGGACGACGCAACCCACGTCTTCGTCCTCGGAGAGGCGGCCGAAGGCGTCGGCGATCTCCAGGCGTAGCTCGATCGAGAGGGCGTTTCGCTTCTCAGCCCTGCGCAGCGTTACGAGAGCGACCTCGCCGCGGCGCTCGAGGGAAAGCAGCCCGTGCCCGTTGCCCACCGGGTGACCCTATCCCGGCTTTGCCGTGAGTCAAGCGCCACGCAGTCAGGCCGCGCGGCGCTGATCCCTGGGCCCGCGGGCGCTTGAGGTTCGCGTGATGCGGATCTCCGGCTCTGGCGCCCCCGGGCGATGCTGGCGCATCTGCGCCTCCAAACAGGCACTGCAGGAACACTCCGGGATCGTTATTCCAGTGCGGGGGCAGATCGCCATGCTCGGCCTTTCCATCGGCAGGATCACGCGCAGACTAGAGTCGCGACAGGCGGCAAAAACCGCGTCCGAACGGGCTTGGAGGGGGTTAGGCGGGCCATAGCCCCTTTAACCCGTCAATGCGGCAAAAACGTGCCGCCGTGGTTGCTTGAGACACTGAGCGCGTGAGCACGAACGACGCCGAGAGCGCGACGGGGCCCGACGAGCGGGGCCGGACCGCGGCCGAGATCGTCGCGCAGGCGCGCGTCCGCGCCCCTACGCGCGGCAACCGCCGCCTCGAGGCATTGCTCGACGGGGTGAACTCCGATCCCGAGCTGCGCGCGTGGTGGCACATGGCCCAGGTCACGTCCGAACGGCTCGGGATGTCGGACCACTCTTGGGTCCACGTGCAGATCGTCCTGAACATCGCGCTGCGGATCCTGCGCCTCCTCGTCCGGGCGGGGATCGAGTCGGCCATGGTCGCCGACCACTCGATGGGCCGGCGCGATGCCGAGGTGGTCGTGGCCGCGGGCGCGCTTCTCCACGACGTCGGGATGTCGATCCACCGGAGCGATCACGAGGCGTACAGCCTGTTCCTCGCGGAGCGCAAGTTGCGCGAGCTCCTCGCCGACGTCTACGACGAGCCCGACCGCACCGTGGTGGTCTCCGAGGCCCTCCATGCGATCATCGGCCACCGGCGGCGCGGGGAGCCCTACACGCTCGAGGCGGGCGTCGTCCGCGTGGCCGACGCGCTGGACATGGCGCAGGGGCGCTCTCGCGTTCCGGTCGACGCCGGCCGCGTCGGCATTCACGCGCTATCCGCCGCCGCGATCGACGAGGTCGTGATCGAGGCCGGGGAGGAGCGCCCGGTCCGGGTGGAGATCCACATGAACAACTCGGCGGGCATCTTCCAGGTGGACGACCTCCTCGCGACGAAGCTGCGCGGCACCCCTCTCGAGAGCCACGTCGAGGTGATCGCGGCCGTGGAGGGGGAGACCGAGAAGCGCCTCCTGCGCGAGTTCCGGCTGCCCGAGGGCTAGCCGGGGTCTAGATCGGCCAGGAGCGTCTTCACCCGATCCGCGATCTCGTCGCGGATCCGTCGCACCCTGTTGAGGTCCTTGCCGGCTGGGTCCTCGAGCTCCCAGTCCTCGTAGCGCTTGCCAGGGCAGATCGGGCAGGCGTCCCCGCAGCCCATCGTGATCACGACGTCCGCGGCGCGAACGGCGTCGTCGGTCAAGGGCTTCGGATACTCCTTCGCGAGGCTCACGCCAACCTCGGACATGGCCTCCACCACCCGCGGGTTGAGCTGATCGGCGGGCTCGCTGCCGGCCGAGCGAACGCGGACCTGACCGCCCGACAGCTTGTCCACGAGGCCCGCTGCCATCTGGCTGCGCCCCGCGTTGTGGACGCAGACGAAGAGGACTTCGGGCGGCGCGTCAGCCATGGTTCAAGACTATTGCATTGACATTTCGCTATGGAATTGATACTTGTAAATAGATGCGCGTCGATCTGGAGCTTGCCCCGAAGCAAAAGCGCCCCGTCGGCGAGCCCTGTTGCGAGCCCGTCGTCTATCCCGACATCGAGCGGACACAGGCCGAGCGGATGGCAGCCGTCGCCAAGGCTCTCGGCGATCCGATCCGGATGCAGCTAGTTGACGTGCTCCGCAAGCACGCGGGCAAGGTGTGCGTGTGTGAGCTGGTACCGCTCTTCGACCTCTCCCAGCCAACGGTCTCCCATCACTTGAAGGTGCTGCGCGAGGCGGGGATCGTCGGCTCGGAGCGCCAGGGCCTTTGGGCCTACTACTACGTCAACCCCGAGGCACTGGAGGAACTTTCGGCATGGCTGAGCTAGATCAGATCCGCGACATCGTCCGCGAGCGCTACGCCGGAGCAGCCCGATCGGTGGAAGAGGGAAAGCCGGGGTGCTGTGGGCCGTCGGAGTCGTCGTGCGGATGCGGCACGGATGTCCCGGATGCCTGCGGCGACGCCGGCTTCGGCCCGGCGGTTTACGGCGTCGAGGATCGTCAGGCGCTGCCCGATACGGCCAAGCTCGCGTCGCTCGGTTGCGGCAATCCCACCGCGGTGGCAGAGCTCCACGAGGGCGAGACCGTTCTCGATCTCGGTTCCGGCGGGGGCATCGACGTCCTGCTCTCGGCCCGTCGGGTGGGCCCGGGCGGGAAGGCATACGGGCTCGACATGACCGACGAGATGCTCGAGCT
>JBJMKM010000094.1:0-20696 GCA_045805825.1 Solirubrobacterales bacterium | reverse complement strand
TCGATGAGCCGGTGGCGGCGCACGATCGCCTGGGCGTGCTCGCGCCCGCTGTCCGTGAAGGTGAGCGACTTGTCCGCGCGGCGCTCGACGTATCCGTCGCTCTCGAGCCGGCCGATCATCTCGTGGACCGTGGGAGCCGACAGCTGCATGGCGCGGGCGATGTTGGCGCCCGTGATGGCAAGGCCCGCCTCCTCCAGCCAGAACATGATCTGGAGGTACTCCTCCTCGGCGACGGTCGCGTGATCGTTGGCCATCGCCTCCGATACTAGTGCTGCCCCCAAGGGCGTGAAAGGATCACCGCGTGCGTATTCAGCCGGGGATCAGAGCGGTCGTCACCGGTGCGTCGCGCGGCATCGGCCAGGCACTCAGCACCGAGCTCGCCGCCCGCGGCGCGCGCCTCGGTTTGATGGCCCGCGGCAAGGAAGCGCTGGAGGATTTCGCCGGCGACCTGCCGGCCAGGTCTGAGGGCCCTCACGCCACCGCTGTCGCCGACGTCTCGAAGTGGGGGCAGACCAGCCGGGGGATCGACCGCTTGGCCAAGCGCCTCGGCGGCATCGATCTGCTGGTGGCGAACGCCGGCGTCCTTCACTACGGGCCCTTCATCGAGCAGGAGATCGAGGACGCCGAGGCGATGGTCGACGTGAACGTCTTCGGAACGCTCTACACGGTGAAGGCCGCGCTTCGCCACATGATCGCGGGCCGATCCGGCCACATCGTGATCGTGTCGTCCGCGGCCGGGCTCCGGTCGTTTCCGTCGGGTGCCGTCTACGGAGGCACCAAGGCGTTCGGTCGGGGCTTCGCCGAGGCGCTTCGCCACGAGCTCGCGGGCACCGGGATCTCCGTGACGGCCGTGTATCCGGGCGAATACAGCACCACGATCCTCGACCACCAGCGGGATCGTCTTCCCGCCTGGCGCACGAACGAAGAGGAACGGCCGGTGTCGGAGCTGGTCGACGCGATCGTCAAGGGCATCGAGGAGGACGCCCGGGCGGTGTACGCGCCGCCCGCCGTCCGCGTCCTCGGCCTCAGCGGTATCGCCCCGCGGCTCACCGACCAGATCCTGGTCCGGGTCCGCGGTCGCTCGGCGGCACCCCGTTTGGATTAGGTGAGAAGGGCGGCGACTTTGTCGCCGCAGCAGCATGTGTCGTCAGCGGCGAAGCCGCGTTGTAGGTTCCTGGTCCGTGACCACAGTTCGCGAGGCCGCTTACGAGCTCTTCCGCGCCCGCGGGATGACGACCATGTTCGGCAATCCGGGCTCTACGGAGTTGCCGATGCTCGACGACTTTCCCGAGGACTTCACCTACGTCCTCGGTCTTCAGGAGGCGGTGGTCGTCGGCATGGCCGACGGCTACGCACAGGCGTCTGGCAACCCCACGCTGGTCAACCTGCACACGGCACCGGGAGTCGGCAACGCCATGGGAGCGATCTTCAACGCGCAGGCGAACAAGTCGCCACTCGTCGTCACGGCCGGGCAGCAGGTGCGGGCCATGATCACGCTTCAAGCCAACCTCACCGACCGCGACGCGACCCGGCTTCCGCACCCTCTCGTCAAGTGGAGCTACGAGCCTCCACGAGCCGAGGACGTTCCCCTGGCCCTGGCGAGGGCGGCACACGTCGCCTCGCTGCCGCCGAGGGGACCGGCCTTCGTCTCGATCCCGATGGACGACTGGCGGGCAGAGGTGGACGATGGCGATGTTGGGCACGCGATCGCCCGCTCGGTCACTGGGCGAGCGGCGCCCGATCCCGCGGCGGTCAGCTCGCTCGCCGAACGGCTCGCGAGCGCCAAGAACCCGGCGATGGTGGCGGGTCCCGACGTCGACGCAAGCGGTGCCTGGGACGCGGCGGTGCTGCTGGCGGAGAAACAGCGACTGCCGGTCTGGGCGACGCCGGCGCCCGGCGGCGGGCGGATCGGCTTCCCCGAGGGGCATCCCAACTTCCGAGGCACGCTGCCGCCCGCGATCGGGCCGCTGGGGCAGATGCTCGATGGCCACGATTTCGTGCTGGCGCTGGGGACGTCGATCTTTCCGTACTACCCATACATCCCCGGCCCCTTGCTGCCGGAGGGGACCGAGCTCGTGGCCGTCACGAGTGACCCGGACGAGGCGGCGCGCGCCCCCATGGGCGATGCGATTGTCGCCGACGTCAAGCTGAGCATCGAGGCGCTCACCGAGCTCGTGCCGGCGTCCGATCGTGAGTTGCCGGAGCCCCTGGGTTTGCCTGAGCCGCCGCCGGAGTCGGACCCGCTCAGCCCCTCCACCGTTCACGGAACCCTGGCCGACGTGCTCCCCGACGACGCGATCATCGTGCTCGAGTCGCCTTCCAGCACGATGGCGCTCCGCAACCAGCTGCGCCTCTCGCGACCGGGCGGCTACTACTTCGGAGCCGGCGGCGGGCTGGGGTTCGGCCTGGCCGCGTCGGTGGGCGTCCAGCTTGCGCAGCCGAGCCGCCCGGTCGTTTGCGTCATGGGCGAGGGATCCGTGCAGTACGCGGTGAGCGCGTTCTGGTCGGCGGTCGCTTACGAGGTGCCGGTGACCTTCCTGGTGCTGCGAAACGAGGAGTACTCGATCCTCAAGTGGTTCGCCGACACCGAGGAGGTGACGGGTGCGCCCGGGCTTCAGCTGCCGGCGCTCAACACTGCTGAGATCGCCTCGGGATACGGCGTCAAGTCGCGCAGGGTCGGAGCCATCAAGGAGCTTCGCTCTGAGCTCGAATCCGCGATCCCATCCTCCGATCCGGAGCTGATCGAGATCGGCGTCGCACCCGGCATGGCCCTCTTCTAGGTTCCTCTCGTGCCGCTCCTCGAGCCAGATGTTTCGCGGATCGCGCCGGAGTCGACCGATCCGGGCACGGGGCCGGCACCGGGGTGGATCGCGGACGGCACCCCGGAGCCGCTGCGGGCGGCGCTGGAGGCGCTGCTGGGACCGGGGCGGGTTCAGCCCCGCGCGATCGACCTGATCAAGTACGCCTCCGACGCGAGCCCGTACCGGATGTTCCCGAAGGCGGTTGTGCAGGCACACGACGCGACCGACGTGGCGAAGGTGCTTCGGTTCGGGCGCGAGCGCGAGATCCCGGTGACGCTCCGGTCGGCGGGTACGAGCCTGAACGGGCAGAGCCAGAGCGACGGGATCCTCGTCGACGTGCGCCGCTACTTCACAGGCGTGACCGTGGAGCAGGATGGCGCGGCGGTCCGCGTCCGCCCCGGGACGGCCCTGGGTCACGCGAATCGCATCCTGCTTCCCTACAGCCGCCGCCTGGGCCCGGATCCCGCGAGCACGGACTTCGCGACCGTCGGCGGCGTGATCGCCAACAACTCGGGCGGCATGCGGTGCGGAACGACGCAGGACTCCTACTCGACGGTCCGCTCGCTGAAGCTTGTGCTGCCGTCAGGGACGATGATCGACACGGCCGAGCCGGCGGCGGAGGAAGGATTCGCGCAGGCTGAGCCCGATCTGGCAAAGGGGCTGGCGGAGATCCGCGACGAGATCAGGGCCGACTCCGAGCTCGCCGAGCGCATCCGCCGCAAGTTCCAGATCAAGAACACCATGGGCTACCGGCTGTGCGCGTTCCTGGACGCCGATGAGCCGCTTGAGATCTTCCGGCGGCTCGTCGTGGGATCGGAGGGGACGCTGGCATTCGTCGCGGAGGCGGTCTTCGACACCGTTCCTCTGCTGCCGCACACGACCACGACCTGGGTCCACTTCGCGGACATCGACCGGACTGTCGAGCCGGTCCCCGATCTCGTGGCGGCCGGGGCGACAGCCGTGGAGATGATGGTGGCGCCCGCCCTGATCGCCGCGAGCTATTCGATTCCGGGAACGCCGGAGTACTGGCGCGAGCTGCCTCCGGAGTCGGCCGCGCTGCTCATCGAGTACCGCTCCGACGATCCGGCCGAGCTCGACGGGATGGAGGCGCGTGCGACGGAGGTCCTCGCGGAGCGCGAGGTCATTCGGGGCCCCGAGTTCACCCGCGACGAGGAGCAGACGGAGATCTATTGGAAGACGCGCGAGGGCCTGCACGGGATCGTCGGCCGCATGCGCCCACAGGGCACGGTCCTCATCGTCGAGGACGTCTGCGTGCCGCCGGAACGCATTGCGGAATCGGCCGTCGACATCCAGGGGCTCCTCGGTAAGCACGGATTTCTGCCCGGGGTGGCGGGCCACACCTCCGCCGGAAACCTCCACTTCATGCTCACGCCGAACTTCGCGGAGGAGGCTGACCGAGAGCGCTATGAGGCGTTCATGAACGACCTCGCGGACCTCATCACGGGCAAGTACGACGGGTCCCTCAAGGCCGAGCACGGGACGGGGATCAACATGGCGCCCTACGTCGAGCGCGAGTGGGGAGCCAAGGCGACCGAGCTGATGTGGCGGATCAAGCGGCTCGCCGATCCGGACGGGGTTTTGGGCCCCGGGGTCATCCTCAGCCGTGACCCGGAGGCCCACATGCGAAACCTCAAGGGAATCCCCCCGATCGAGGAGGTCGCTGACACCTGTGTCGAATGCGGGTTCTGCGAGCCCGTGTGCCCGAGCCGCCTGCTGACCACGACCCCGCGCCAGCGGATCGTGCTACGCCGGGAGATGGCGCGCCAGCCGCAGGGCTCCGAGCTTCAGCGGGTGCTCATGGAGCAATACGAGTACGACGGCATCGAGACCTGCGCCGCGGATGGAAGCTGTGCGCTCTCCTGCCCCGTCGGCATCGACACGGGGAAGATGATCAAGGACTTTCGAAACCGCGAGCACGACGAGCGGGCGGAGAAGACTGCTCTCAAGGCCGCGAAGCGCTGGGCGTCGATGGAGCGCGCGGCGCGTGGCACGCTGCGCGCAGGCAGCGGAATCGCGCGCCTGACCGGCGACGGCCCGCTGAAGGCGATGACCAAGGCGCAGCGGCGCCTGGTGAGCGCGGAGCTCATGCCCGAGTGGGGCCCGGGGATGCCCCGTGCCGCGGCGGCGCGCCTGCCGGAGACGACCCGCGAGGGGGCGGCGGGCGTGTACGCGCCCTCGTGCGTCAACCGGATGTTCGGCCCGTCGCGTCAGGCGAATGGCGGCGGACCCGGGCTCACCGTGATCGAGGCGATGGTCGCCGTGTCGGCCCGCGCCGAACTCCCGGTGTGGATCCCGCCAGACGTGGCCGGCCACTGCTGTGCCGTTCCGTGGGGATCGAAGGGCTACCGCGACGGGCACGCGTGGATGGCGAACAAGATGGTCGCGAGCCTGTGGCGGTGGACGGACGAAGGGCAGCTGCCGGCGGTGATCGACGCCAGCTCGTGCACGCACGGAATCGTCAGCGAGCTGGGCGACGCCCTCGACGAGCAGAACGCCGAGCGACTGGAGCAGCTCGAGGTGCTCGACGCGACGGACTGGGCGCGCGACCGGCTGCTGCCGAATCTCCAGGTCGCGAAGACCGGTGCGGTTGCGGTGCACCCGACCTGCTCGGGGCGCCACCTGGGGATGGATCGCCGCCTGCGCAAACTGGCCGTGGAGCTCTCGGACGACGTCTTCATCCCGCCGTCGGCGGCGTGTTGCGGGTTTGCCGGAGACCGAGGCCTCCTTCACCCGGAGCTCACCGCCTCCGCGACGCAGGAGGAGGCGGCGGAGGTGCGAGGGCGCAGCTTCGCCGCGCACGTATCGACCAACCGCACCTGCGAGATCGGGATGGAGCGCGCCACCGGCCGCCCCTACATGCACGTCGTGCAGCTGCTCGAGGAGCTGACCCGGTCCACCTAGCCGCGATCGTCGGCTCGTCGCCAGGCTCAGGATTGGGGGACTTGAGGACGCCATAGGGGCCTTAAGTCCCCCAAAGCCGCGCGATGTGATCGGCTCGCCGCTCTACGCGCCTCGGCGCTAGCCCCGCTCCGCGAGCGTCGAGACGACCGCCTCGTAGACCCCGTCTCCGCTACGCCCCTCGGTCACGGTGACGTTGGACCGGCCCGCGATCGCGTCGCGCAGGCCGGGATCGCGCTCGGGTCCGTTTGCGACGACGAAGAACCGCCCCACGTACTCGCATGAGTCCAGGTCCTCCAGCGAGTCCCCGACCGCGATGCACTCCTCAGGCGCGTATTCCCGCGCACGAAGATGGAAGCCGACCGCCTTCGCCTTGCTCGCTCCGCCCGGCACCAGGTGGTAGGCGTGCGCTACCTCGTCCAGTCCCTCCACGGGCCTGGTGATCGCGCCGTTGTCGAGGAAGCGCAGGTCATCGTGTCCGGCTTCGACGAGCACGCGGTTGGCCTCGGCCACGTCGACCTTGCCGCGGAAGAGGTGTGAGAGGTGGCGATCGTGGTGCCAGGGGTGGTGCCACTCGAGGCGGCCGGCAAAGCGCTCGAAGAGCAGGTCGGGGATGCCCGCCGCGAGCATCTTCTCCGCCGGCGTGCCGTGATCGTCGGGGACCCAGTCGCCGGTCAGCAGCGTCCGCTCGCCGTCGATGAAGACACCGCAGCCTGCCTCGTAGATATAGGACGTCTGGCCCAGTAGCCGCGCGTCGGCCATCACCTGGGCCTCGCGGCGGCCGGACATGATCACCACCTCGACGCCGGCCCGGTGGCAGGCCTCCAGCATCCGGGCCTGGCGCATCGAGAACTCGCCCTCCCAGTCGCGAAAGAGCGAGCCGTGGTGGCCCAGAAGGGTCCCGTCGAGGTCGGTGTACACACAGCGAAGCGACACGGCCGCGCACCGTATATGGCGCGGACCGGTGATCGCCTAACGTTGGGCCGGTGACCTCCTGGCGCCTCGCCGATCGCGTGCTCGAGTTTCCCCCGCCGCTGGCGGCGGGGATCGTGAACGTCACGGTCGATTCGTTCTTCGAGGGCGCCCGCAGCGGAACCCCCGAGCGCGCCGCAGAAGACGGCGTCCGGCTGGTCGAGGCGGGGTTCGACCTCTTGGACGTCGGCGCGGTGGCAGCTCGTACGGGGGAGCCGGTAGGCGCCGACGAGGAGGCGGCGAGGCTGATTCCCGCGATCGAGGGGCTGGTGGAGCGGGTCGACGTCCCGATCAGCGCCGACACGTTCCAGGCCCAGGTGGCGGCGCGGGCTCTCGACGCCGGCGCCGTCGCGATCAATGACATCTCCGGTGGAGCGGATCCGGAGCTCTTGGAGCTGGTGGGCGACCGCGGCTGCGGCTATGTGCTCATGCACATCGAGGGCCCTGCGCGGGTCGATCGTGAGCCGGTGGGTCATGACGACCCGGTCGCGTATCTCATCGGCTGGTTCGCCGAGCGCCTCGAGTCGGCGCTCGCCCGGGGGGTGCACGAGGACCAGATTGCGCTCGATCCCGGCTTCGACTTCGATCTGACCGTCGACGACGACGTGCAAGTCCTCGCGGGCATCGGAGAGCTCCGACGGCTTGGTCGCCCCCTCTTCGTCGCCCTCTCGCGGAAGGACTTCCTGGGTGCTCTTCTCACGGGATCCTGGGAGGACAGGGCTCCGGCCGCGGAACGGGAATGGGCGACGGCCGCGGCCACGGCGCTGGCCGCGGCCGCCGGCACCGAGGTGCTTCGTCTCCACGATCGCTCGGCCGCCGACGCGCTGCGAATCGCCGCGGCGATCGCCGATCCGTCACTGGTGGACGAGGGGACGCCGAGAGCGGCCGATCCGGCGGTGAGCCGTGCCGGTCGACGCTAGCGCGACTGCCGCGGCCGGCTGGGCGCGCGCGATCGAGCCGGGTCGCTCCAACGGCCGCCTGGTCGCCGAGAGCTTCGAGGGCAGCCTGCCCTCCCGGACCGTCCCGGTCCCGCCCGACCTCGCGCCCGAGCTCAACGCTGCGCTGCTCGGCAGCGGCATCGCGGCCCTTTACTCGCATCAGCTCGAGGCTCTCCGTGCCGCGCAGCAGGGCAACGTAGTCGTCACGAGCGGGACGGCGTCCGGCAAGTCCCTGTCATTCAACCTGCCGGTGCTGGACGAGCTGGTGCGTGACGATCATCGCCGCGCGCTCTACCTCTATCCGACGAAGGCGCTGGCGCAGGACCAAGCCCGAAAGCTGTCGGAGCTCGGCCTTCGCCAGCTCCGCCACGCGATCTACGACGGCGACACTCCGCGTGAGGACCGCCCACAGGTTCGCCGGCGCGCGAACCTGATCCTCACCAACCCCGACATGCTCCACATCGGCGTCCTGCCCCACCACAAGAGGTGGGGTGACTTCTTCGCGAACCTCGGCTGGATCGTCGTCGACGAGGCACATACCTACCGCGGTGTGTTCGGCTCCCACGTGGCGAACGTTCTGCGGCGGCTACGGAGAGTGGCGGCGCGCTACGGCGCGAAGCCGCGGTTCGCGCTGGCGTCGGCCACGATTGCGAACCCGCTCGAGCTGGCCGAGGGCCTCGTCGGGGAGCCGTTCACCCTGGTGGATTCCGACGGCGCCCCGCGCGCGACGCGACGGATCGGGATGTGGAACCCACCGGTGATCGACCCCCGCTCGATGACGCGCCGCTCGGTGCTGTCCGAGGCCGCCGAGCTCCTCGCCGACCTCGTCGGGGAGGGAATGCGAACGATCTGCTTCCTGCGCAGCCGCCGGGGCATCGAACTGATTCAGCGTTTCACGAGGATGCGGCTCGAGGAGCTTGGTCGCCCGCAGCTCGCCGAGCGGATCGCGCCCTACCGGGCCGGTTACACGCCGCAACAGCGCCGCGAGATCGAGTCACGGCTCGCCGGCGGGGATCTGCTCGCGGTCGTCGCGACCGACGCCCTCGAGCTGGGAATCGACATCGGCTATCTCGATGCAGCTGTGTGCGTGACCTTCCCCGGAACGGTCGCCAGCCTCCGGCAGATGTGGGGCCGCGCCGGACGGCGCACCGAGGGGCTCGCCCTCTACATCGCGGGCGAGGACGCCCTCGACCAGTTCTTCTGCCGCCACCCCGACGAGTTCCTCGAACGGCCCGTCGAGGCGGCGATCCTCGATCACGAGAACGACCGGATCCAGACGGCGCATGTGCTCGCAGCTGCCTATGAGCTCCCGTTGTCGGAGCAGGATGCCGAGTTCCTCGGGCCGCGATGGCGCGAGCGAGCCGAGGCGCTGGTAGGCCTCGGCGAGCTGAGGCGCGGACGCGATGAGCGCTATCTGCCTCGCGGGCCGCACTTCCCCGCCGGGGACATCTCGCTGCGATCCGCATCACCGGACTCGGTCGCGATCGTCGAGCGCGACTCCGGAGAGCTTCTAGGCGCCGTGGAGGCCGAGCGCGCCTTCACGACGGTTCATCCCGGCGCTGTCTACCTCCACCTCGGCCGCTCCTACGAGGTGCGCGATCTGGACATCGAGGCCCGGCGGGCGGCGGTCGACTCGTTCGACGGCGACTGGTACACGCAGCCGAAGAAGGAGACCGAGGTCTTCATCGAGGAGGTCGCGGAGCGGCGGGAGGTCGCCGGGGTGGAGCTTTCATTCGGCGAGGTGTCGGTGACCGAGCAGGTCATGGCGTTCCAGCGCAAGAGCCTCTCCGACCACGAGGTGATCGACCTGGTCGCGCTCGACCTGCCAGAGACCAACTTCCCGACGCAGGCGCTGTGGTACGAGCTCCCGGACGAGCTGGCCGGCCCGCAATCGATGCCGCCGGAGGTGCAGCTGGGCGCGCTCCACGCCACGGAGCATTCGCAGATCGCGGTGCTGCCGCTTCTCGCCATGTGCGACCGCTGGGACATCGGCGGCCTGTCAACGAACGTCCATTTCCAGACGGGCTACCCGACCATCTTCATCTACGACGGCCACCCTGGCGGCGTCGGGCTCGCCCGCCGCGGCTACGAGGCGTTCGAGCGGCTGCTCGCCGACGCCGCGAAGCTAGTCGGCGAATGCCCGTGCGCGGACGGGTGCCCGTCTTGCGTTCAGAGCCCCAAGTGCGGCAACCTCAACGAGCCCCTGCACAAGCAGGGGGCCCTGGAGCTGATGGCGGGGATGCTCGCCCGGGCGACCGAGGCGCGCTAGGGGGACGGGTGCTCCCGCTCCCAGCGCTCGCGCTCAGCTCGAACTGCTGCCGATCCTGACGATCCGCCGACCCGGATCGCCGTGTCCTCGAGGTCCGTCCGCCTGGCAGCTGCTCTGGCGTAGCGGCGCCCGAGACCCGGAAGAGCGTGAACGAAGCGGAGCACCTTCGGATAGAAGACGACACCCGCGGCTGAGCCCTCGACCGCGTCGACCAGCCTCTCGGCCGCCTCCTCCAGTTTGCCGATCCCAGGTCGCCCCTCGAGCCACTCGACTCCGCCTTCGAGCAGCCGGTTCTCCGTCGAACCCGCGGTGTCAACTGGACCCAACGCGAGCTCAACGACACGGATGCCGCGTGGCCCGAGCTCGAGCCTCAGCGTCTCGGTGATCGCAGCCAGGGCTGCGCGCGACGCTGAGTAATGGCCGAGATGGGGAAACGGCGATACCTGGGCCATTGAGCCGGTATTGAGGATCGTCCCTCGTCCGCGCTCGATCATCCCTGGCGCGAATGCGGCAATGAGTGCCAGCGGACTCCAGAGGTTGGTTTCAAAGACTGTGCGGGCCTCCGCACGGTCGCCGGCTACCCAACTCAGCCCCTGGATGCTGGCGCCGGCGTTGTTCACGAGGACGTCAACCCGGCCGAGTTGTTTCTCCGCGGTGGCGGCGACCTTCTTCGCCGCCCCAGGCTCACCGAGGTCAGTGGGAAAGACCAGCGGAGGGTGGTGCCCGTCGGCGGCGATCTCCTCGGCAAGCTCCTCCAGACGGTTCGCGCGCCGGGCTACGAGGCCCAGGCGCGCGCCTCGGGCCGCTAGTTCGCGCGCGGCCTTTCGGCCGATCCCGCTTGAAGCTCCGGTCAGAACGATTCGCTGCTCCCTTTGCACTGCCATGTGTCTCCTTCTTTCGACCGACCGGTCGAAACATATCAGGATTCGACCGAACGGTCGAATACAGTCCCCAGGATGCCTCGCCGAGCAAAGATCAGGCCCGACGAGCCCGGATACGAGAAGCTGATCAACGCCGGCCGTGCCCTCTTTGGGCGCCAGGGCTATGACGCTACGTCGATCGCTGAGATCGGGGCCAAAGCCGGCATCGCGAAGTCGGTGCTCTACCACTACTTCGGATCCAAAGCTGCGCTCTACACGGCGGTGATCAAGTCCGACGGAGAGGCGGTTGTTGATGCCGTTGCCGAGGCTGTGCCGCCACCGGGCGATCCCTCACCACGCCTTCGTCCCGGAATCGACGCCTTCCTTCGTTTCCTTTCCGAGCATCCCGATGCCTGGCGCTTGATGGTGCGGGATCCGCCCCGCGATCCCAGGCTGCGTAAGGCGCATCAGCAGGTTGCCGATCAGGTCGCAACAGCGCTGCGCGGACTCCTGACGCATCCGGGGAAGTCGCGCGACAAGCCCTTCCTGGTCGATCTCGTAGCCCTGGCCGTAAACGCCTATGCCAGCTGGTGGCAAGCCCATCCGGAGGTGCCCCGGGCAGAGATCGTCGAGGCAATCGGCGACGTGGCCGCTGCCGGCGCGCGACGAATCAAGGCTGCGCAGCGCTAGAACGTCAGCCGCTCGAAGTCATTCCACTGGAGGGTGACGCCGTCGGTCATCGAGTCCCAGTTCGGAACTTTGAGCGTCCGGATCGGGCCGCCGCCACGCGAGTCGAGCTGCCACGTGGCGGTGCCGCTCGCCGAGGGGCTTGACGGGACGTACACGTCCCCGCCCTGGATGAACGGCAGGCCCCCCAGCACCGGGTCCGGCGAGCTCAGGTCCGTTTGCCCATCGCGGTTGCGGTCGAACGCGAAGAAGGCATTCACCTGCTTCGAGATCGGGCACAGGGTCGCGTTGCAGATGTTTAGCCCGTTGACGAGCAGCCGGTCGTTCTGAGCGCCCTGGTCGCCCCAGAGCTCCTTGTACCTGATGTTGACCGTGCTCATGCTGCCCGGCCGGAACCCGGCGTACGTCTCTACCGCGGGCGATGCGAGCAGACGGAGCGTGTAATCGCTTCGCACGAACGGCTCGTAGTAGATGTGGAGCGTCGGCAGCCCCGGACGCAGGACGGTGAACTCGTAGCGCCTCCCCGACTGAACCCCCACTGGGCCCCAGTCCCCACCGCCGGTCGAGCCGTCGGTGATCGCGATGGTGTGGATTGGGGCGGCCGTGCTTCGAGTTCCGTCGGCGTGAAGCGGCCAGATCTGGACCGTTGCACCGGCGAGGCCCGAGTTCTGCGGAAAGTTGAGTGCCCTACCAGCGATCTGTATTGCTCCGTTCTGGCGGACGATGTCGCGAGCGGGCCTGCGGCCCGTCAGGAACCTGTAGTAGGCGATGAACGACTCGGAAGAGGTGCACGTCTGCACGTGCGTCTGATTCGGGATCGTGACGTTCTGCGCACCGTCCATGTGCCGCCCGGGCGTTCCCCGGCCGGCCCAGACCGCGAGGGTCGGAACGCCGGGATTCTGGTTCTGGCCATCGACGTTTATGTAGTGCGCCACGTTCGCCCGTCGCTGCGCGGCCATGGGGCCGTTGGTGAGGTAGTCGTACATCACCGACGTACCGAGCGAGTGGGCGACGACGTCGACCTGGGACTTGCCGGTGCGCTGCTCGAGTGCCGCGATCGCGTCGTCGATCTGCTGATCGACCTCGCTCTTGTCTGCCACCGCGCGGGTCGAGTTGTAGTCGACCTCATCGATCCACTGCCTCGGGTAGCCGTTGCTCGCAAATCGCATGGCCTGCGATTCGAATTGCGCGCCGGAGCCCTCGATGCCATGGACGAAGAGGACCGGGTTCTGGTTGAAGGGCTGCGCGTTCGCGGCCGGCGCCGCAAGGAGCGCGCCAGCGAATGCGGCGATGACGGCGACGTAACGGATCGCGGCTGCCCGACGTAGGGACGACACGATTTGCCTCCTCCAGATCCCGGTGACAGTGCCGCCGGAGCTTGTACCAACCCAGGTTCCACGTGTCAAAACAGAACCGTCACCGTGTCTCAAATAGGGGGGCTGTTCCTGCGTCCATATGCTTCGCCGCGTGAAGCGGCTGCCCTCGCAGTACCAACCGCCGGTCGTCGTCTTCGGCACCGGCGGCTCCGGCACCAGGGCGCTGCAGCGACTGCTGGATACCGCCGGCTACTTCATGGGCACGAACGTCAACAGGCCCGGCGACGCGCTGGATATCGCATGGTTCATCAGGCGCTGGCACGACCGTTACCTGGCGCGGTCGGGATGGATCGAGAAGATGTGGCGCGACGGCGAGGTGCGTCGGTTTGGGCATCCGGACGCGATGGCGGCCGACTTCCGGGCCACGATCGAGGATCACCGGGAGACGATCCGAAGGCGCAAGGCGAGATGGGGGTGGAAGGTCCCTCGGAGCATCCTGGTCTTCCCCTTCGTTCACGACTTCTTCCCGGGGATGAGCGCGATTCACCTTGTCCGCGACGGCCGCGATATGGCCTACTCCGGGAATCAGAATCAGGCCCGCCGCTACGCCGAGCAGTTGCTCGATGCGACGGCGCAGGAGCTGCCGGCGCCGACGCAGTCGATCAGCTTCTGGGCCAGGGTCAACCTCGCTGCGGCCCGCTATGGCGAGAGCGCCCTGGGCGACCGCTATCTGCGCCTGCGCTACGAGGACGTCTGCGCGGACCCGGGCGCACTGGCCACCCGGCTCGTCGATTTCCTCGACACTCCGAAGCCGGTGGAGGCGATGCGAAGGGTGGCGGTGTCGGAGATTCGTCCGTCACCGTCGATCGGTCGCTGGCGCCAACGCGATGCCTCCGAGATCGCCGAGCTCGAGCGCGCCGGTGGCGAGGCGCTGCGCGCCTTCGGGTACGTCTAGCGGCCGCACGTAGCGTCCCGGTGCCCTCGTGGGTCTTCGCTACGATGCTCGCCTCCGGCGTGCGAGCGTCCAGGGAACCTCGCAGGGAACGTCGCGCGCCTGATTCATGCAGTCATCCAAGCACCACAAGCTGGCCCACGGCTGCGTTGCGCTGGGCGTCGCGGCGGTCTGCGGACTCGCTGCCGTCGTCGGCGCCGCGACCGCGCCCGACCCTGCACACGGAGCGGCCAGACCCGCTCGGCCTCCGAACATCGTGCTCGTTCAGACCGACGATCAGACCGTCGGGCAGCTCACCTGGCAGGCCATGCCGAAGACGAAACGTCTGCTGACACGGCACGGCACGACCTTCAACGACTACATGGCCACCACGGCCGAGTGCTGCCCGTCGCGGGCATCGCTGCTGACCGGCCAGTACGCCCACAATCACGGAATCTTCTCCAGCGGGCGCGGCGAGGGCTACCCCAGGCTGATCGATAAGGGAAACGTCCTGCCCGTCTGGCTCCAGGCCGCCGGCTACCACACGATCCACGTCGGCAAGTTCATGAACCACTATCAGCAGGGCGTTCCGGACCGGACCGAAGTCGCCCCGGGATGGGACGACTGGCAGACCACCCTCAGTGGGGTCCGCTACTACAACTACGGCCTTTCCAACAACGGCAAGTTGGTCCACTACGGCGACGAGGACTCCGACTACGTCACCCGCGTCCTCACCCGGAAGTCGGTCAACGCGGTCCGGAAATACGCCCCGGACAAGAAGCCGTTCTACCTGCAGGTCGACCAGCGGGCTCCTCACACCGCCATCGGCAATCGGCCCGGTCGCTGCGGCGGCGGCGACCGAGCCCCGTTTGCGGAGCCGGATCCGACCGACATCGACCGCTTCAGGAGCGCGAAAGTTCCTCGGCCCCCGTCCTACAACGAGGACAACCTCAGTGACAAGCCGGAGTTCCTCCGCGGAACTCGGCGACTCGACTTCTCTCGCAGGCGCCGGATCAGAGCGAAGTGGCGCTGCGCGCTGGCCACGCTCGCGGGGGTCGATCGCAGCGTCGCGAGGATCTATAAGGCAGTCGACGATGCTGGTGAGCTCCGCCGGACGGCGTTTATCTTCATCGGCGACAACGGCCTCTTCTACGGTGAGCATCGCATCGAGGGCGGCAAGGTGCTTCCGTACGAGGAGGCGCTGCGTCAGCCGCTGATCGTCAGCCTGCCCAAGCGCTTTCGCGAGGGCGGCGTCAGGCGGACGGTCGGCGAGCCGGTCGCGAACATCGACCTCGCACCGACGATCCTCGCCCTGGCTCACGGGAGGTCCTGCACACCGCAGGCAAGCTGCCGCACGATGGACGGCCGTTCGCTGATGCCTCTCCTGACCGGTGGAGGCCATTGGCCGAATGACCGGATGCTGCTGACCGAGTACCGCTCTCCCGCGCCGGATCGCCACAAGACCTGCAACTTCGCCGGGGTCCGAACCCCGCGAACCATCTACGTGGAGCACTACTCGGTCGGTGATCCCACCACGGGGCAGTGTCAGGCCACGCTCCAGGTGGAGCGCTATGACCTGCAGTCAGATCCCTACGAGCTCGAGAATCGGTGCTTCGGCGGGCTGCCGACGAGCTGCCCCAAGAGTCAGCGACAGGTGGAGCTCGAGCAGGAACTCCAGCAGATGCGCAACTGCGCCGGCGTCAAGGGTCGCGACCAGCGTGTGGGCGGGCGCCCGTACTGCGGATGACACCGGCGCCCTCGAACGCCCTCAGGCTGACCCTCGGCATGGCTGGCGCCATCGTCGCGGTGACCTGCGGGGTGGCGCTGGCCGGCACCGCTCGCCCGGACACGGCGATCGCAGCCGCGCGGCACAACCCTCCGAACATCGTTCTCATCCAGGCCGACGATCAGACCTTCGGCCAATTCACGCGGCGGGTGATGCCGAAGACGAATCGGTACCTGATTCGCCACGGCACCGAGTTCGAGAACTACATGGTGACCACGGCCGAATGCTGCCCCTCGCGCGCATCACTCATCACCGGGCAATACGCACACAACAACGGCGTGACCTCCAACCAGGTCGCGTATCCGGGGCTGAAGGCGAAACGCAACGTGCTGCCCGCCTGGCTGCGCCGTAGTGGCTACCGGACGATGCATGTGGGCGCCAAGTACCTGAACGGCTACCGGGAGTTCGCCGGCAAGAAGGTCGCGCCTGGTTGGAGCAACTGGTTCACCGTCCTGTCCCACACCCAGTACTACAAGTACGTAGCCTCGGACGATGGCCACCTCCGCCACTTCGGCGCCCGGCCCCGCGACTACATCGGTCGTGTGCTCGGGCACGAGGCGACGAGCCTGATCCACAAGTATGGGAAGGACCGCAAACCGTTCTTCCTCCAGCTCGACGAACGGGCGCCACACGTGTCGCGCACCAACGACCCCTATGGCAACTGTGACGACAAGCCGATCCCGGATCGCCGCGATGAGGGCAAGTTCGCCCGCGTCTCCCTGCCCGAGCCACCGTCGTTCAACGAGGAGGACATGAGCGACAAGCCGGCGTTTCTGCGATCCGCCCCTCGGGTGGGTCCCAGGAACCGAGACCGGCTTACCGCGAAGTGGCGATGCGCGCTGGACTCCCTGGTCGGTGTCGACCGTAATGTCGGCAAGGTGTTCAAGGCGATCAAGAAGTCCGGCGAGCTGGACAACACCGTCTTCATCTATCTCTCGGACAACGGCCTCTTCTACGGCGAGCACCGGATCGCCGAGGGCAAGGTCTTCCCCTACGAAGACGCAATCCACATGCCTCTCGTGATGAGGATTCCCAAGCGCTACCGCGATGGCGCTCACCGGGTCGCCCGGACGGGGAAGCTCGTCGGCAACATCGACCTCGCGCCGACCATCCTGGACCTCGCTCACGCCAAGCCCTGCTCCAAGGGACGGTGCCGCACCATGGACGGCCGCTCCCTGATGCCGCTCCTGAGCGGGCGCGGTGGCTGGCCGAAGGACCGCACGCTACTGAACGAGTACCGCGTGCCCGACGTCCCGCGCTATTCGACCTGCGAGTTCGCTGCGATCCGCACCCGTAAGGAGATCTACGTCGAGCACTACCGGGTCGTCGACCCCGTCTCCCACGATTGCGAGCCGACATTGCAGAAGGAGCGCTACGACCTCGGGAAGGATCCGTTCGAGCTGAACAGCCTCTGCCACGGCGGCTCGCCCGCCAGTTGTCCACACGACGCGCAGCAGGTCCAGCTCGAAAGGCGGCTCCACAAGCTCCGGCGCTGCGCGGGAATCAAGGGCCGCGACCGCCGTACAGCCGGTCGCCCGTTTTGCAAATAGATCGTTTTAGTCGAGGTTCGAGGTCCTGTCCCGCACCCAGTACTACGCGTCCCCCGGTACTCGACGTGTGAGTTCGCGGCCGTCCGCACCAGCAGCGACCTTTACGTGGAGCACTACCGGGTCGTGGATCCCAGCCTCCGGCGAGTGGCGCCGCGACAAGCGCGTCGCCAGACGCTCGTTCCGCGGGTAGCGCGCTTTAACTGGCGGAAATACGCTCCCCGGCCATGCGACGCGGTAGGCAAGCGGCGGCGGCGCTGGCATTCCCCATTGTCCTGGCGGGTGCCTCGCTCGCTCTCGGAGCGTGCTCGTCCTCGACGGCCACGATTCCCGACCCCAAGACGACGGCCACCGGAGGGCGCGACGGGCGCCCAAACGTCGTCGTGATCCAGGCCGACGACCAGACGGTGGCCCAGTTCACCCGGCGGGTCATGCCCAACACCTTCAAGCTGCTGGTCGACCACGGCACCACGTTCAAGGACTACATCGCGACGACGGCGCTGTGCTGTCCCTCGCGTGCATCGCTCATCACGGGCCAATACGCGCACAACCACGGCGTCTTCGCGAACGGCGGCGACAAGGGCGGCTATCAGGCTCTCCGGGACAAGGGCAACGTCCTGCCGGTATGGCTGGAGCGGGCCGGCTACAACACGATCCACCTCGGCAAGTTTCTGAACGGGTACTGGAAGGTGGGTGACGATCCAGCGGCAGTTGGGCCCGGGTGGGACGACTGGCAGACCCTCATCAACAAGGAAGACGCCTATTACGACTACGACCTCTCCAATAACGGGCAGGTCGTCCACTACGGCGACAAGCCCCGCGACTACGTCACCCGCGTGCTGGAACGAAAGGCAGTGCGGGCGATTCGCGACTACTCGAAGGTAAACGCCCCCTTCTATCTCCAGTTCGACGAGCGCGCTCCGCACGTGGAGCGGAACAAGTCGGGCCCGTGCAGCGGGCGTACGCGATACCCGCTGCCGGCGCCCAAGGACCAGGACAGGTTCCGGCATGCGCAACCGCCCGCCATCCCGTCGTATGACGAGAAGCGGATGGGTGACAAGCCCGCGTTCCTTCGGCACGCGCCACGGATCAGCGCCCGTGCGAAGCGAATGATCACCAAGCACTGGCGCTGCTCGCTCGCATCGCTCGTCTCCGTGGACCGCAGCGTGGCCCGCGTCTACAACGCAGTGAAGAAGGCAGGCGAGCTCGACCGGACGGTGTTCATCTACCTGTCCGACAACGGGCAGTTCTTCGGCGAGCACCGCGTCGCTACCGGGAAGGTCCTGCCATACGAGGAGGCGCTGCGCCAGCCGCTCGCGATCAGCGTCCCGAACCGCTACCGGGATGGAGCGTCCCGCGTTCGGACCGTCAACGCCGCCGTCGGCAACATCGACCTCGCGCCGACGATCCTCGACCTGGCCCGGGGGCGGTCGTGCCCGGCGGGCGGCGGCTGCCGGACGATGGACGGGCGATCTCTTCTGCCGCTTCTGACGGATCAGGGGCACTGGCCCCAGCAGCGGGCGCTGTTGAGCGAATACCGGGTCTTCGTGCCCCACCACTACGGTACGTGCAAGTTCGCCGCGATACGCACGCCGACGACGCTGTACGCCGAGCACTACAGCGTCACCGATCTGAAGACGGACGAGTGCGCCAGGGTCCGGCCGCCCGAGGTCGAGCGCTACGACCTGAGGCGCGATCCCTTCGAGCTCAACAACCTGTGCCACGGCGGAAGCCTCGCCGCCTGCCCAGTCGGCAGGTCGCAGCAGCGCCTCGAGGGCGAGCTCGAGCGCCTGCGGAAGTGCGCGGGCGTCAAGGGGCGCGACGAGCGGATCGACGGACGTCCCTTCTGCAGCTAGTGTCGGACGGCGAATTGAGGCGTGGGACACAGATCGCCGTGATCGGCAAAGGCGCTCCGGACGATGACCTGGGGCGGGTGGCCGAGGAAGTGGGCCGGGCCATCGCCGAGAGCGGCGCCGTGCTGGTCTGCGGCGGCATGGGCGGCGTGATGGAGGCCGCATCCCGCGGCGCGCACGAGGCCGGTGGCGACGTCATCGGCATCGTGCCCACCGACGACACCGCCTCGGCGAACCCCCACGTGACGCACGCCGTGGCGACCGGCATCGGCCACGCCCGCAACCTCGCCGTGGTGGCATCGGCCGACGCCGTGATCGCGATCGGCGGCGAGTGGGGCACGCTCGCCGAGATCGGCTTCGCGCGGCGGCTTGGCCGTACCGTGGTCGCCCTGCGCAGTTGGACCGTGAGCGGGTCCGGTGAGATGGAGGGCGGACCGGGCATCGAGGCGGTCGCGGACCCGCGGGCCGCGGTCGACCTGGCTCTGGAGGTGGCCGGAGAACGCCGATGAGCGCGGCCGTGTGGCAAGAGCTCGAGGTTCGCGAGCCCGGTTCCGGCGACGCGCGCGCTATGGCGAAGCTCATGGTGCGCGGCAACGGGACCTACCGTGGCTGGACGCCGCGCTTCTGGCAGCCGCCGGGGTTCGATCGCACCCATGCGCAATGGAATCTGCGGCTCCGCGAGACGGAACGGTGGACGAGGGTCGCGATCGACAGCGACGAGAACTTCGTTGGACTCGCGTCGTGGCGCCCGGCACGGGAGCACGGCGACGAGGGGTTGGAGCTGCCGGGGGTCGCCTACCTCTCGCACCTGTACGTCGAGCCCTCCATCTGGGGCGGAGGGATCGGGCGCGGTCTGGCCGATCTGGCGGAGACCGCGATGAGGGACCGAGGCTTCGTAAGAGCGCTCCTGTGGACGCCCAGGGCCGCCCCGGCGCGCGGCTTCTATGAACGATGCGGCTGGACCCTCGACGGCCGCGAGCGATGGAGCACGGAGCTTCATCTGCCGATGGTCGGATACGAGCGGGAGCTGTGACGGAGACGGCACTGCCCGGGGTGCAAACTCGCGTATCTGCCCACTAGCCTTAGCCGCCCGGCGAGGTAGCTCAGTTGGTAGAGCACACGACTGAAAATCGTGGTGTCGGCGGTTCGATTCCGCCCCTCGCCATCGCATAGGCAAGCGGAAAGCGGCTCCCTCCGGGGGCCGCTTCGCGTTCGGGCGAACGCCTCGGGCAACACCCCGCAGCCGCCCGGGTCAGCTGGCGACCGACGAAGCTCGAACAGGGAGGAACTATGAGCCGCAGGGAGAAAGCCGTGGTTTCAGACCGCTCCCGCGTCTCCGTCGGATGAAACAGTCGTTTAAAGACCATTGGGTCGTCGGACTCATCGCCCTGTTCGTGACCGTCGGGACGCTGTTCTGGACCGGTCTCAGCAGCCAAAGGGATAACCACCGCGCTGAGGTCGAGTTCAAGAACGATTTGGTAGCGCAGATCGCCGAGCCGACATCGGACGCCCTCGTCACCGGCAGGCGGATCGTGGGCGTCCCGAATGCCCCGCGGCTGCCAGTTCACCAGGCGCAGACAATTGCCTACGCGGAGTTTCAACGGGTGCGCAAGCTCTGGACGCAGACTCGCTACGAGATCGGGGGAAAACTGGCTGCTGCCTTCTCCCAAGACATCGTCGGTGAGTGGGATCACTTCGGCGGTGCCGTCGAGGACTACCTGAGGCTCAGTTCCGCGGGAAATGCGCTGTCCTCACGGCGCGGGGCCGCTGAGCGGCTGACCGCATATCTGGGCGGTTTCGACCCGCCCTTTTCGATC
>JBJMKM010000093.1:0-10505 GCA_045805825.1 Solirubrobacterales bacterium | reverse complement strand
GGCGAAGATGAACTGGCTGATGAACTCCCCGCCATAGGGATATGGCGGCCTGACGGTGGCCGTGATCGTCTTGCCGGTGAGGATCATCATGTTCCCCACCTGCTCGAACAGGCTCTTTGCGGGAAGGAACGCCCTGTCTGCGACGGTTCGAACCATCTCTCCTCTGCGCCCACGCGCGCTTACCGGGCGACCAGGGAAATGTATTCGATGAAACCGCCCACCGCCAACCCATAACCGTGGTGGGTGGTTCTGATCATGGCTGGCCGCGCAGCCAGGTTACGCCACTGGCAAGCGCGATTTGCGCACTAACCAGGTGGTATGTTCCCCCGCGCCTTGGGGGAGAGCGCCACAAGCGCCGGAAGGCTGCGACTCCGGGGTCCGGGAGCACGAATCGCCGCCGGGATCGCCGCGGTTTCGCTCGCGGCCGGCATCGCGGCCTGTGGAGGCGGGCAGCGCCAGGACGCAACCGGGCCATCCGGAAACTTCCCGGTTGACGTAACGAAGGCGAAGTTCGCGAATCACCAGAAGCTCGCCGAGACGAACTACCTGCAGCTTGCGATCCGCAACGCGGGCGACCGAACGGTCCCCGAGCTGGCGGTCACGATCAACACGGTCGGCGAGGGCCAGCCCAACATCAAGTCCCCCTCGTACTCGACCGGTTCCGGCCAGGGTTCGTTCAACATCAGGGTCGACGACCCGAACCTCGCCTTCCCGTTCCGGCCCGTGTGGATCCTGGAGGAGGCCTACCCCAAGGTCATCAAGCCGGGCCAGTCGCTCAAGCAGCTCTCCAAGACACCCACCTCGGGTGCGGCATCGGCCGCCACGGACACGTTCCAGTTCGGCTCGCTCGCGCCGGGCGAGAGCAAGGACATCGCGTGGCGGGTGACGCCCGTCAGGACCGGGACGTACACCATTCGCTACCAGGTGTCCGCCTCGCTGACCGGCAAGGCAAAGGCCGTGACACCTGACGGGGGCCCGGTCCGCGGCGAGTTCGTCGCCACGATCTCGGGCAAGCCTTCGCAGAGTTGCGTCACCGGCACCGGCAAGGTCACGACGGACTGCGGGCCGGCGGCCGGAGGGTGATCCGAGGCGGACACTAGGGGACTGAGCTTCGCGGCAGCCTCCCTCGCGGTCGCGGCCGTGATGGCGGGCTGCGGCGGCGGTTCCGCGCAGACGTCGAGCTCTTCGACCGGCAACACGGAGCCGCCGGCCGTCGGTCAAAGGCCCGCGCCCGGGCTGGGCAATGGAGAAGGCGGCGTCCGGCTCGAGAAGCTGGGGGACTTCGAGCAGCCGCTCTACGTCACGCAACCGCCCGGCGACAGCCAACACCTGTTCGTGGTCGAGCAGACGGGCCGAGTCGAGGTCCTCACGGACGGTGCCCGGGAATCGCATCCGTTCCTCGATCTCTCCGGCCAGGTCTCGTGCTGCGGCGAGCAGGGGTTGCTCTCGATCGCCTTCGCGCACGACTATGCGGAGAGCGGGCTCGTTTACGCCGACTACACCGACGGCGCCGGCGACACGCGCGTGGTCGAGTTCCAGCGGTCGAGCTCAGACCCGCTCACCGTCGATCCGGCGAGCGCCCGGGTCGTCCTGCGAGTCGATCAGCCGTTCCCTAACCACAACGGCGGGCTGGTCGTCTTTGGTCCCGACCACCATCTGTACGTCGGCCTCGGCGACGGTGGCTCCGAAGGCGATCCGGACCGCAACGGGCAGGACCTCGGAACGCTCCTCGGGAAGATCTTGCGGATCGACCCGCGGCCGAGCGGTGGGGAGCCGTACTCGGTCCCGCCATCCAATCCGTTCGTCGGCGAGCCCGGAGTGCGACCGGAGATCTATTCGTACGGGCTGCGAAACCCGTGGCGTTTCTCATTCGACCGGATGACAGGTGCCTTCGGGATCGGCGACGTCGGGCAGAGCGATTGGGAGGAAGTCGACCTCATGCCGCGCGGCGCGGGCGGCGGGGCGGACTTCGGCTGGTCCGCGTTCGAGGGATTCGCGCGGTTCAACGAGGACCAGTCCGCGCCGAACGCGGTTCCACCGGCGCTCGTCTACAGCCATGACGGCGGCGGATGCTCGGTCACCGGCGGCTATGTCGTGCGCGATCGTTCGCTCGCCTCCCTCTACGGCCGCTACCTCTACGGGGACTTCTGTCTAGGCGACCTGCGGAGCTTTCCGGCCGTGCCGGGTCACCGTGCGAGCGACGACCAGGCGCTCGGGTTGAACGTCCCGTCACTGAGCTCGTTCGGCGAGGACGACGCCGGGCACATCTACGCGACCTCGCTCGATGGCCCCGTCTACCGCCTGGTCCCCGACGACTAATCCTGATCGCACAGAGAACCTGAACCACGCCGTCGAGCCGGGAGTAATGTGAACTGAGTGGTGGGAGTCAGGGGTCATCGAGGTCACGCCTTGCTCGTGGTCGCGGCGATCGTGGCCGCGCTTGCAGTGGTCCTCGTGCTGCTCGGAGGAGGGGCGTCGGCCCGAGCTCCCCACCTGGCTCTGCGAGACGTCGGAGCCTTCGATCAGCCCGTCTACGTGACGCACGCCCCGGGCACGCCCGGGGTCCTCTACGTCGTCGGGCAGACCGGGCGGATCCGTGTGGTCGACCACGGGACCGTTCGTCCGAAGGCGTTTCTGAACATCAGCAGCCGCGTTTCCTGCTGCGGCGAGCGCGGGCTCCTGTCGATCGCGTTCGATCCGCGATTTCGGTCGAACCACCTCCTGTACGCGGACTTCACGAACGTCAATGGCAACCTCGAGGTCGACCAGTTCCGCGCCACATCGGATCTGAGCGCGGACCCGGCCACCCGGCGCAGGGTCATCGTCGTGCCGCATCCCGGCGAGTCGAACCACAACGGCGGTCAACTCCAGTTCGGGCCGGACGGCTTCCTCTACATCTCGACGGGTGACGGCGGAGGCGGCGACGACAACCATGACAACGCGCGCAAGCTGAGCGTCCTCCTGGGAAAGCTCCTGCGGATCGACCCCCACAGGCAGGGAGGTCAGTCCTACACGGTTCCGCCGGGCAACCCCTACGTCGGGCGCACCGGTCGCGACGAGATCTTCTCCTACGGGCTGCGCAACCCGTGGCGTTTCTCCTTCGATTCCGCCAACCGCAACCTCGCGATCGGCGACGTGGGACAGAGCGCGTGGGAGGAGATCGACTTCGTGACCCGCAGTCGCGCGAAGGGCTCGTACTTCGGCTGGCCGACCTGGGAGGGCAACGCCTTGCACGACGGCTCTCGCCGGGACCCCAACCGGAATCACCGGCCGCCGATCTTTCCGATCGAGGTCAAGAACCATGGCAGCGACGGTTACTGCGCGATCATCGGCGGCTACGTCGTCCACAACCCGAACCTGAGCCTGCTGAACGGCCGCTACGTCTACAGCGACAACTGCAACGGCGACATTCGAAGCCTCAAGCCGACGACGCCGAAGGCATCCGGTGACGCGAACACGGGCCTCAGCGTCCCGAATCCCAGCGGGTTCGGAATCGGCGCTTCGGGCCAGCTATACGTCGCCTCTCTCGGCGACGGCCACGTCTACCAGATCGTCCAGCAGCCCTGACCTCGCGGTCGGTGGCGCGGGTGAAGGCGAGCATTGCTGCGGTCACCGTCCTCGTCGCAACCGGAGCCTCGGTCCTCACCCTCGCTGGACGGGCGGGCTATCGGGTTTTGAAGAAGTAGTCAGCGCCGCGGGAGTAGAGTGGCGAGGTGATGGAGAGCGCGTCCGCGACCCACAGCGCCAGGTCGGCATCCGAAAACGGCGCCTCCGCTGAGGAAGCCACCTTCGAGGTCCACCGCCCCGCCGACGGATCGGTGATCCGATCGGTTCCAATCGACCCGCCGGAGCGCGTCGCGGAAGTGGTCGGAAGGGTCCGCGCTGCCCAGCCGGAGTGGGAGTCGATCGGGTTCGCCGGCCGGCGCAGATGGCTGGAGCGACTTCGCGACTGGATGATCGACAACGAGCCGCGGCTCGCCGACGTGATGCAGGAAGAGACCGGCAAGGTCCGCGCCGAGGCCGAGGCCGAGGCGCCTCTCATCAGCTCAGCGATCAACTACTACTCGGAACACGGGGAGGCGCTCCTCGCCGATGAGACGCCGACGCCGAACATCCTGCCGCTGAGGGTCAAGCGCCTGCGGATCACCTATCGGCCCTACCCAGTGGTAGGCGTGATCACCCCCTGGAACTTCCCGCTGCTGCTCGCGCTCGATGACGCCATCGCGGCGCTGTTCGCCGGGTGTGCGGTGGTCATCAAGCCGTCGGAGTTCACCCCGTTTTCGACCATGGAGGCCGTTCGCGGCTGGAGAGAGGAGATCGGCGGCCCCGACGTTCTGGACGTCGTCAATGGCCTCGGCGAGACCGGTGGGGCGCTGATCGACGAAGCCGATTTCATGCAGTTCACCGGCTCCGACCGGACTGGCAGGGTCGTGATGAAGCGCGCCGCGGACACACTCACCCCCGTGAGCCTCGAGCTCGGAGGCAAGGACCCGCTGATCGTTCTGCGCGACGCGGACCTGGAGCGCGCCGCCAACGCGACGGCCATCGGCGGCCTGCTGAACTCGGGGCAGGCCTGCACGTCGATCGAGCGCGTCTACGTCGAGGAGCCGGTCTATGACGAATTCGTGGCCAGGCTCACCGAGCAGGTGCGGGGGCTCCGCCAGGGGACCGACGGGCGCTCATACGGTGCCGAGATCGGCGCCATGGCGACCCCGGCGCAGGTCGACATCGTCTCCGACCACGTCGAGGACGCCCGTCAGAAGGGCGCCCGCGTGCTCACCGGCGGGAAGCGGAAGGAGGGATCCGGCACGTGGTACGAGCCCACGGTGATCGCCGACGCCGACCACTCCATGAAGGTGATGACCGACGAGACCTTCGGTCCCGTCGTCCCGGTCATGAAGGTCGGCGACGCCGACGAGGCGGTGCGGCTTGCGAACGACACGCGGTACGGGCTCTCGGCGTCGGTATTCGCCGGCACCAGCGACGAGGGCGCTGCGATCGCCCGGCGCATCGAGGCGGGCGCGGTGAACGTCAACGACGTGCTCACCAACTTCTTCGCGCTCGGCCTCCCGATGGGCGGCTGGAAGCAGTCGGGCATCGGCTTTCGCCACGGCTCCTACGGAATCAGGAAGTACGTGCGGCCGGAGTCGATCGTCGTCCCGCGCGTCAAGCAGGGCAAGCGCGACCCGCTCTGGTTCCCGTACACCTCCACGCGACGCAAGCTCGTCAACCGGGTCAACCGGCTCGTCAACGCGCGGGGCCTGCGCAACCGCCTCGGGATCTAGCTCTCACGACCCGGCCCTGCTCCGGTCCGCCGAAACGGCGTTCAGGAGTAGCCTCGCCCGTGGATGGATGAGGCTCTCGAGAGTCGGATCAGGGAGTTGGCTGAGGAGCTCTCGCGGACCGAGCCGACGACGTGGCGCCGGCCCGCCGTGGCGATCGGCCGGCGACAGCTCACCAGCCTCGACGGCCATCCCGCGCTTCGCTCGGCGCTGTTTCGGTTTGTTGACGCGGCGCCCGCCTGTCGCGGTCCGCTTGACCGCGGAGCCCATCTGCGCGCGTTCGTTCGCGAGGTCGACGGGGAGCGCGTGCCGATCACCCTGCGCCCGCTCCGGAGCCGTGCAGCCGTCGGACCGCTGCTGGCCGCCTATGGGCTCGCGAGCGGGCCGGCGACCACGCTGCTGGCGCGGCAGTTCATCGCCGGGCGCGATGTCGAGGACGCAACGCGAACGCTCAGGGGAATGTGGCGTCGTGGGCAGGCGTTCGCACTCGACCTCCTCGGCGAATCCACAGTTTCAGAGGCCGAGGCCGAGGCGTACTTCAAACGGTGCGCGGAAACTCTCGCGGTGCTCGCCGAGGTCACCCGCGGATGGCCGGAGAACGCGATTCTCGACGCCGATCACCATGGACGCCTCGCGCGGGCCAACCTCTCGATCAAGCTCACCGCGCTGACTCCGCTCCTGCGGCCGCTGGCCCCGGAGCGCGGAGCCGCCGACGCGTCGCGCCGCCTGCACCCCCTGCTCCAGCTCGCCCGCGAGGCCGGCGCGCACGTGCACCTGGACATGGAGGACGTCGACAGCCGCGAGACGCTGCTGCTCGCATTCGAGGAGGTGCTGGCGAACGAGGAGTTCCGCGACGCTCCATCCGTCGGAGTCGTGGTGCAGGCCTACCTGCGCGACGCCGACGAGACTCTGGAGCGGATCCTCGCCTCGCCCTCCCTTACGGGTCGCGCGCTCCCACCGACGATCAGGCTGGTGAAGGGCGCCTACTGGGACCACGAGAACGTAATCGCGAGCCAGCGGGGCTGGGAGGTCCCGGTCTGGACCGACAAGCGCGAGTCCGACGCATGCTTCGAGCGCCTGACGCGCCGGCTGATCGATGCCAGGGATTCCGTGCGTCCCGCCATTGCCACGCACAACCTTCGCTCGCTGGCTCACGCGATCGCCTATCTCGAGCAGCGGGGCGGGGAGCCGCGGGAGCTCGAGCTACAGGTCCTGCGAGGACTGGGCGACGAGCTCGCCGATGGCATCTCGCGTCTCGGATACCGGGTGCGGATCTACACGCCCATCGGCGACCTCGTCGCGGGAATGGCGTATCTCGTCCGGCGGCTCCTGGAGAACTCCTCCAACGAGGGGTTTCTGCTGCGCCAGCGACACCAGTCCCTCGACGAGCTGCTCGCACCACCGGCATGAACGACTTCCGCAACCATCCTCTCCTCGAGCTACGCCGCACCGAGGTGCGCGAGGAGCTCCTCGCCGCCCTCGCCGCCCTCGACCGCGAGCTGCCGCTTCGCCCCGCGACGATCGTGGCGGGGCGGGAGTCGCGCGGCGAGGGGGCGACCTCCACCGATCCATGTGAACCGGCCCGCGTGGTCGCCACCCTGGGATGGGCGGAGATCGACGCCGCGGAGCGCGCGCTGGAGCTGTCTCTGGAGTCACGATGGTCGCTGCGCTCGCCTGAGGCGCGTGCGGCGGTGCTGGAGCGGGCCGCCAGCCGCCTGGCCGAGCGGCGGCATCAAATGGCCGCGCTGATCGTCCGCGAGGTCGGAAAGCCGTGGGAGGACGCCGACGCCGAGGTCTGCGAGGCGATCGACTTTCTGCGCTACTACGCGTTGGGCGCCCGCCGCACGTCCGACGACCTGATCCAGGTCCCGGGGGAGCGCAATGAGCTGCGGCTGCGTCCCCGGGGACCGGCGGCGGTCATCAGTCCCTGGAACTTCCCGCTCTCGATCCCGCTCGGGATGACCTCGGCCGCGCTCGTGATGGGCAGCCCGGTGCTCTTCAAGCCGGCCGAGCAGAGCCCCGGATGCGGGTGGGAGATCTCGCGCCTGCTCCTCGAGGCGGGGGTCGACGAGGACGCGTTCGCCTACCTGCCCGCTGGCGGCGAGCTCGGGCAGTGGCTCGTGGCCGAGCCGCGAATCGCGACCATCGCGTTCACCGGGTCGGTCGCGGTCGGTCTCGAGATCCAGCGACGCGCCCACGAGGCCGACGGCCAGCGCCAGATCAAGCGGATCGTCTGCGAGCTGGGCGGCAAGAACTGCGTGCTGGTCGACTCGGACGTGGACCTCGACGAGGCGGTGCCGGCGACCGTCCGCTCGGCCTATGGCTACGCGGGGCAGAAGTGCTCGGCGGCCGCCAGGGCGCTGGTTCACGAGGGCGTCGCCGACCGGTTCAACGAGCGCCTGGCGGGCGCGGTCGAGATCCTCCGTGTGGGCCCCGCCGACGACTTCGCAACTGAAGTGCCGGCGCTGATCGATCCGGATGCAGTTCAGAAGTTCCGCCGCTACGCGGAGCTCTGCCAGGGGGCGGAGCTGGCGCGAGCCGAGCCGGCGGCCGGGCCGCAGTACGTTGCGCCGCTGCTCGTCGATGCCGGGCAATTGCCGAACGACACGCCGGTGCTGCGCGACGAGATCTTCGGGCCCCTGCTCACGGTGGAACGCGTCCGCGACCTCGACGAGGCCACCGACCGGGTACGCGACCTGCCCCAGGCGCTGACCGCGGGAATCTTCAGCCGCCAGCCCGATCGCATCGACGAGCTGATCGAGCGCCTGCCCGCGGGGGTGGTCTACGTGGACCGCGCGGTCACCGGCGCGATCGTGGGCCGCCAGCCGTTCGGCGGCAACGGGCTATCCGGGACCGGTGCCCGCGCCGGCGGCCCGAGCTATCTGCGCCACTTCGCGGACGAGCAGGTCGTGTCGACCAACGTCGTACGCCACGGCGTGGTGCTATGAAGCTCGCGCCTACCGGGCCGTCGCGAGATCGCCGAGCTGGTCTTCCAGGTGGTCCGCCCGCTCGCGGTACCAGTCCGCCACCGCACGCAGCCATTCGACCTCCGAGCGCGTCCTGACCTCGACGTAGTCGCCGAACTCGCCCCCGGCGAGCTCCGCCGCCTCCGAGACGCTTACGCTCGTGTGGCCGCGCCCGAGGCGCCGCCAGACCTTGCGCTCCTCGTCCGATGCGGCATCCAGCATCAGCCGCGAACCGTCGCTCAGCTCCAACCGCTTCGGCTCGTCCCCACGCAGAGTGGTTCCTCGTACCTGCTCCTCCATTACGTCGTCCCCTTTCGGCCCGCCGTAACAGGCTGTCGCGTTCAGGTCCGAGGGCTTCAAGCTAGCAACGGTCGCCCCCTAGTTGAGTAAAGCTCCGGTAAGAATGCGCGGCGGGCGCGCCAGCTCGTCCGGCTACCGGGCGCGTTCGTAGGTCAGGATCGCGACGCCGTTGCGCGTGATCTTCGAGTCGGCGAGCCGGAGGCGCTTCGCCTGCGATCCCTCATTGAGCAGGCGCGCGCCCGTGCCCGCGACGACCGGATAGATCTCCAGGCGCATCTCGTCGAGCACGTCCGCCTGAAGGAGCCCCTCGACGAGCGTCGGACTGCCATGGACGCCGATGTTCGTACCAGGGTTGTCCTTCAGTTCCGTTACCGCCTCGGCGAGGTCGCCTTCGAGAAGGGTGGCGTTGTCGAAGGTTCCCCATGGCACGTCATGCAGGGATCGTGACACCACGTATTTGGGCACCCCGTTGATGTGGCTGGCGAACGGCTCCGTCGTCGACGTGGGCCAGTACTCCGACCACTCCTGATAGGTGACGCGTCCTAGGAGCATCGCGTCCTCCTCGGCCACCTTGGGGTTGAAGTCAGCGAGGACCTCCTCGGTGTTCCGCAGCTCGACGATGTCGTCGGCGACCGCGTCGAAGACGGCGACGCCGTCGAGGGTAAGGATGGTGTGAGAGACGACCTTTCTCATCAGTTTCGCTCCTCAGGGGGATCGGCGGCAGGGCTTTGCCGTTACGACTCCCTCGTTTCGCGAAACTAATCGACGGAGTCCTGCCCTTACTTGCCCGCCTTTCTGTGCCTGCGTGCGCCTTTGGGGGCTCTAACTCGCGGGTACGAGCTCTTCGCGCAGCTGCTTCGCCGCCTGGACCATGTTGCGGAGGGCAGCCTCCACCTCCGGCCAGGCACGGGTCTTCAGGCCGCAGTCGGGGTTGACCCAGATCTGGTCCGGTTCGAGCACCTTCGCCGCAGCTTGGAGGAGCTCGACCATTTCCTCGGTCGAGGGAACTCGCGGCGAGTGGATGTCGTAGACACCGGGGCCGATCTCCTGCTTGTAGCCCGTGCGCTCCCAGTCGTGAAGAAGCTCCATGCGCGAGCGCGCGGCCTCGATGAGCAGCACGTCGGCGTCCATCTGCTGGATCTGCTCCATGATGTCGCCGAAGTCCGAGTAGCACATGTGCGTGTGGATCTGGGTCTCGTCACGCACAACCGACGTGGCGACCCGGAACGAGTAGACGGCCCAGTCGAGGTACTCGCTCCAGCGATCGCGCCGGAGCGGCAGACCCTCGCGGATCGCCGGCTCGTCGACCTGGATCACCTTGATGTCCTCGGCCTCCAGGTCCTCGACCTCGTCGCGGATCGCGAGCGCAAGCTGCTCGCAGGTCGCCGAGCGCGGCTGGTCGTCGCGTACGAACGACCACTGGAGCATCGTGACCGGACCGGTGAGCATCCCCTTCACGGGCTTCTCGCTGGTCGATTCTGCATATGCGGTCCAGGCCGTCGTCATCGGGTCCGGCCGGCTGACGTCGCCGTAGATGATCGGGGGTCGCACGTAGCGCGAGCCGTAGGACTGCACCCACGCGTTCTGGGTGAAGACGTAGCCCTCCATCTGCTCGGCGAAGTACTGGACCATGTCGTTTCGCTCCGGCTCGCCGTGCACCAGCACGTCCAGGCCGAGCTCCTCCTGCAGCCGGATCACGCGCTCCACCTCGGCGCGCATGCGCCGCTCGTACTCCGCCTCGTCGATCTCACCCTTGCGCAGCGCCGCGCGCGCCTGCCGCACGTCGGCGGTCTGGGGGAACGATCCGATCGTGGTGGTCGGGAAGGGCGGCAGGGCGAGCCGCTCCCGCTGGGCCTCGCGGCGGACCTCGAAGCTGCTCTCGCGCGCCGCGTCCTCGTCGGTGAGGGCGTTCACGCGTTCGCGCACGCTCGGGTTGCGCGTGCGAGTCGAGGTGCGG
>JBJMKM010000092.1:0-14314 GCA_045805825.1 Solirubrobacterales bacterium | reverse complement strand
CGGTGGGCCGGCGAAGCGGCGTGCCGATCGTGCGCGCCTCGACCTCGGTGGCGACGTTCGAAACCTGGTGGTCGCCGTAGGCCATCTCGATCAGGACCTTGTGCGCGGGGGTCCGCGGAAGCGGGTCACTCGTCATGTGGTTCGCGTAGCCGTTTGGCTCGCCGCGGTCCCACATCATCTGGATCATCGACAGGAGCAACGGCCGCTCGCTCTCGTCCGGATACGACGGGTAGAGGATCGTGGCGTAGTCCTCGAAGTCCACGCTCCGGGTCAGGAGGGTGGAGTAGTTCGATCCGGGCACGTACAGCACCGTGCGCGTCATGTCGGGCTCGAGCGCTGTCAGCGCCCCGCCCGCGATCCCGCCCTGGCTGTTGCCGTAGTAGAAGGCGCCCTTCTTCAGATCGATCGGGCTCTTGCCGCCGAACCGGAACGCGCCGCTGGTCGCGAATCCGTCCGGCAGGCTCATCAGCCGGCCGAGGTAGATGAAGTCCAAAAAGCCCTGCTGGAGGCGATCGGGCAGCGGTGGGAAGTTCGACATGTCGAGGAGGGCCGGAACGGCCTCGGGGCCGACGTCCTCCTCGGCCATCCCGATGAAGTCGGTGGCACAGGTGATGACGTTGTGGTCGTCGCCAAGCAGGCGCACGTTCTCGGTGTGCACCTCGCCCGCGTCGCCGAACAGGCCGTGCCCGTACATCGACGTGCGGTCCTTGCGGACCACCTCCCAGCCGCCCGAGCCCGGGTTCTGTTGCTTGACCGCCGAGCGCGGGATGTTGCAGGTGAAGTTCGCGGTGTAGGTGTTGCCCGGCATCTGCTGCGGCAGGCCGTTGGGCCCCAGGTTGTAGCGCGAGCCCGATGGGCAGCCGGGCTGGTCCAGGTAGCAGGGGACCTCGAACGTGCCCGTCACCTCGCGCACGTTTTGCGCCGCGTGCTCGGGGTCGGTCTGCTTCAGGTCCTCATGGCCGGGTCGCGGATTCGGCTCGTTCACCGTCTTGACGTCGGTGATCGTGAAGCTCGGTGCGTGCCCCTGCTCGATCCCGTCGCCGGGGGTTTTGTCACCGAGCTTCGCAAGGCCGTCGTTGCGGATGTGGAGCATCCGCCCGGCGATGTTGTGGGTGCTCGCGACGGTGAAGTCCCAGGCGTCGTACAGGTTGCCGCGCTTGACCCCTGCCTTCTTTCGAAGCGTCTTGAAGATCCGCTCGAAGTGATCGCGCCGCTTCTCGATGCTGGGCACGTCCGTCTTCAGGCCATCCCGATAGACCGCGAATCCGGGCGGAGCCGGGAGTACTTCGCCGTTGGAATCCCTCAGGTCCCGCAACGCGACGATGTAGCGATGGCCGTCCTTGAGGTTCTTGCCGACCCGGATGATCAGGTCGGTGTTCTCAGGGCTCGTGGCGTTGGCGTCGAGCTCCGACCAAATCAGCTTGCGCTTCCCGGTCTTGGCGTCGATCAGGACGATCGGCTGGTTTGGGCGAAATGCCTGCTCCATGTCGGTCAGCGGCACCGCGCCCGTTTGGTCGAACGCCTCCGGCGTGTCCATTCCCGGGACGTGGGTGACGATGCTGACCCCCGGGCTGAAACCGTCGCTTCGGTTGAGCTCAGTAGGGTCGACGTGGACGTCATGGCGGTTGGTCGGCATCGACTCCTCGTGGAGATTCACCTCTCGGCCCGTCGCGCTGCTGTGCTTGCGGACCGTGAAGTGGTTGCTCGGCCAAGGGAATAGGCAGTTGGAGCCGGGCGCTGCGATCGTCTCGCAGCGGTTCGCCGACTCCAGCGTCTTGCATTGCGGCACGGTGCGCCGGATCGCAGCGCTCCCCTGCGCGACCGCCCGCCCGCGGCCGGACACTGCGTAGGCCGTCAACCGCTTCGCGCCGCACGCGTTCAAGACCTCCCGGCCTGCCTGCGATAGGGGAAGCGAGGCCTCGCCCGCGACCGCTCGCTTCGCCGTCAGAGCCGGCCCGCCGGCCGCAGACTTCACGACGATCTCCACGTCGCTCTTGGACGAATCGACCGCGACCGTCACGCCATTGGCGAGCGCGGCTGCGTCGCTCTGGGTCTTCAGCGCGACGGACTCAGCGCTGGCGCTGGTGGCGAATCCCGCCGCGAGCAGACAAGCGACGACGGCAGCGCCAAGGCATCCGTTCCTAAAGCGTCCCTGCAACCCCATTTCCACGCAACCCTAACCGCTCGACTGGCCTCGGCCAAGCTCATCGCTGCTACCGAGCACCCGCCGTCTGGGTCACTGACTGCCGTACGGCCTCGATCACCGCGTCCGCCGTCTCCGGGTACATGTCGGGCCACATCGGCGCTCGGCGGCATCGCTCAGAAGCAGGTAGTACATGTGCGCGTTGTGGACGCAGCCTCCGGTGGAGCTCAGCGCGAAGTTGCGCTATCACTTGATCCTTCGGCACCTCGAAGCTACACTGGTCATTGAAAGCGCGCGGGACTTCGGCCTTGGCCGATGAGCTGGCGTGGTAACTCCATAACGAGAGCGGCCCGGGGCTTTGGCATTGGCCGAAGAGCCGGCGCGGCGACCAAAGGTGAGTAGTAGTTCGGGTGATATTTCGCGCAGGGCGTAGCCGAGCCGAGGTAGGGGGAACCTCGCCGGCAAAAACCCCACAACATTCCGAGGCTTTTTCGCCCCGGCCCGGTTGGCAGTTTCAGCTGCTCCTGGACGGTGGCGAACCGGCGGCTGCCAAGAACGGCTCCTACCCCGTGAACGGGGATGTGACAAGGAACGGCTCAGGAAGTGCGGTGGTCAATGGCTTCCCGCGGGACGAGGTGCTCTCGATCCCGCCGCCCGTCGAGGCACCGAGTCGACCGCGTCCGGACGCGACCCGGACGAGGCGGCTCCGCACCGGCGAGCGCGACTTCCTCGTCGATCTGACGATGCTCGCGCTGGCGATGCTGAGCGCCATCGCCACCGCCGGCCTGGCAGGAGTCCCGACCGAGGGCGTGCCCTGGGTCGTCGCGTTTTCGGCGCTCACCATCGTGCTTCTCGCCGGCCGGGGGCTCTACCGGCCCCGCAGCGGCATGCACTTCCTGGAGGACGCCCGCAGCGTGGTCGCAGCGGCGGCCGTCGCCGCGATGTCAGTTGCGTTCATGCGGGTGCTTTTGGGCTCCGGACCGGATCCGGCTTCCCAGGCGGTCCGCGAGTGGCTGTTCGCCGCCACCTGCCTCATCGCGGGACGCGGCGTCATCGCCAGTCGCGCGATGCGCTTGCGGGGACGGTGCGAGTCGGGACGGCGGACGTTGATCATCGGCGCCGGCCGGGTCGGCCATGTGATCGCCAAGCGACTGCTGGCGCGTCCCGAGATCGGCCTGCGCCCGGTCGGCTTCGTCGACGACGACCCGATGGAGACGCTCGAGACCGCCGACTGCCCCGTGCTCGGCCAGGTGTGGCAGCTCGAACCGCTGGTGCGAGAGCACCTGATTGAGCACGCGATTCTCAGCTTCTCGCGCGCCGGCTACGCCGACGAACTCGCCGTCTCACGCCAGCTTCAGCATCTGGGGGTTTCGGTCTCCATCGTCCCGCGCCTTTACGAGGACATCCCCGACCGGACGAGCGTCGAGCGCATCGGGGGGTTGCCGGTCTTGAGCATCTATCCGTCGAAGCCCCGTGGCTGGCAGTTCAAGGTCAAGTACGCGTTCGATCGCCTCCTGGCCGCGGCGGGACTGATCGTGGCGGCACCCGTCTTGCTGCCGGCGGCGCTGGGCGTTCTCATCGCGATGAGAAGGCCGATCCTTTTCCGGCAGCGCCGCGTGGGGCTCGACGGGCAGGAGTTCGACATGCTCAAGTTCCGGACGATGCGCGCGGCGCCGGCGAAGGATGAGCACTCGATGGCGGAGATCGAGACGGCCCTCAGCAACGGATTCGGACCGGGCGGCGTCGAGGGCGAGGATCGCCGCACGCCATTCGGCTCGTTCCTGCGCCGGACGTCACTGGACGAGCTTCCCCAGCTCCTGAACGTCCTCCGGGGGGAGATGTCAATCGTCGGCCCGCGGCCGGAGCGCGACCACATCGCCGCGAAGCTACGCGAGACCGTCTATCGCTACGACGCCCGCGATCGCGTCAAGTCCGGCATCACCGGGTGGGCACAGGTACACGGCCTCCGGGGACGGACCTCGATCACGGATCGGGTCGAGTGGGACAACTACTACATCGACAACTGGTCCCTGTGGCTCGACTTCAAGATCGCACTGCTGACGGGTGTCGCCGTCGTCCGGCATCAGTTCGACTGATCTGGCCAAGGGCCGTCGAACACTCGGCCCGATGTTTCCATACGCTCCGGCTTCGGCCACGAAGATGGTCGATCACCGGTGATGTACCGCCAGATCGCGCCCAGCGCCGTGGCCTGCATGAACAGGACCTGAACCGCGGCCTGCTCTGGCCGGCTCAGCCGCGCGCCGCGCGTGCTGCGCCATAGAGCGATCGCCGCGGCAAGATGTGCGGCCAGGAGGATGCGACTGATTCGGCTGCTGCGGACACGAGCGGCAGCGCTAAGCAGCAGGAGCGCGTGGGCGATGGGCCCGAAAACGGTCCGCATCAGCTTGTGGCCCCAGAGCTGTGCCGCCACGGGGCTCGCGCGCGGGACCAGCATGCCTCGCCTTCGCCAAAGGAGGTCGATGAGCCCGGCCTGCGTGCGGGTTCGCCGCTGCCACTCGGCGGCCAGCGTGTCCACCCCGGTCTCCACCGCCACCGCATCGGGCTCGTAACGAACCTGCATCCCGTCCTCGACCACGTCCAGGCCGATCCAGAGGTCGTCCACCACGACGTCGATCGGCACGGGTCGGAACGTCGAACGCCTGAACGCGGCGAGCTCTCCCACGAGTCCGATCGTCGTGCCCAGGCGCGACTCCCGCTCCTTGATCCAGGACTCGAAGCGCCAATAGAGCGACTGTCCCATCCCCGCCACCCGCTTCTCGCCGGCCACCGCGCCGATGCGGTCGTCCGCGAACCAGCGCGCGAGAGCAGCGAGCGATCCACCGTCGAGATGGGCGTCCGCATCGGTTAGGACCACGATCGGCTGACTCGCCGCAGCCACGCCACGATTCACCGCCGACGCCTTCCCCTGTCGCTCACCGGGTCCGATGACGCGGGCGCCGGCATCGCGCGCCCGGTCAGCGCTATCGGGATCGTCGGCGACGATGATGATCTCGAGCTCCCCCGGATATCCGTTGCGGCGGACATCGTCGATCTTTGCCCCGATCACCGCAGCCTCCCTGTACGCCGCGATGACCACGCTGATGCCCGGCCAAGCCGACGGGGTTGGCGGCGCGGGGCGAGGCCGGCCAGCGGTGGCGACGGCGAGCCAGAGTGGGAAGCCGGCAGGCGCCACAGTGACCATGCCACCGAGGACGAGCGGGGAGGTGTGCCGGTGCCGCCGGCCGTGCTTGCGCAGCCCCCCGGTCATGCCGGGCGCCCACGCATGAATGCGGCGACACGGTCGCACTCGCGATCGATCGTTCGATCGGTGACGTAGCGATTGCCCGCGGCAACCAATCGCCGGCGGACGGCTGAATCAGCGCGCAGCGTCTTGAGCGCCCTGGCTGCCGCATCCGGCTCGCCGGGCGGGACGAGCAGTACCGCGTCGCCCACCGCCTGTCGCACGCCGCCGACGTCGGTTGCGACCGTCGGGAGCCCGGCCGCGAACGCTTCCAGGAGAACCTGGGGGAGCCCTTCGGTGAGCGACGTATGCAGGAACATGTGGCTGTCGCGGTAGAGCGACTCGAGCCTCGGCCCGTACGGGACGTATCCCAGAAGGTCCGCGTCCGCTCGCAAGCCCAGTGCCGTCAAACGGTCGGCCAGCAGGTCCCGCAGCGGCCCTTCGCCGCAGACCGAGATGCGCCAATCACCCGAGTCATGGCTCAGCTCCGCGAGGATGTCCGCGAGAATGAGTGGATTCTTCTCCTCCTCGAGCCGTCCCACGCTCAGAACCCGCATGGGATCGCTGTCATATGGGCGCGCCAAGGCTCGCTTCACCGGGACGATCTGAGGCTGCGTTACCAGCGAGGCGCTGATCTCCAAGAGCGCCGGAGCGTGGCGGTAGTTTCGCGCGAGCTCCGGCCCGACCACAACGACGGGGCAGACCATCGCCGACGCGCGCCACACCGCGTCCATCGCGAAGGCCACGACTCGGACCCAGCGCTTTTCCGGGTGACGATTGGCGATGTAGGCGCGGGTGTCCTGTCGCACTCCGAGGATGACCCGGCGGCGCCGCAGGACGGCGAGCACCAGAAATCCCATCTGCATCGCGCTAGGCCCGAGGAGCCAGACCGCATCCACCCGGGCCAGCAGGCGCCAGAATCGCCGCAGCGACCCTATCGCCGCGCGGAACACCTGGCGAACGTGAATCAGGCTCTCGTAGTAGGGCAGCGGATCGAACTCGACTTTCGCGCCGAGCGGATAGCGACCCCGATCCCCCGCCGGGTCCAGGCGACCCACCGCAACAACCCCGTCGAACCGCGATGCGAGCTCGAGCAGGAACAGAGTGAATGCATGCTCACCGTGGATCGCGCCATCGATCCGGTGGTACGGGGCATCGGTGTGAACCGCGAGTCGCACGCGACCCTACGTTGCGGCGAGATCGGGTTTGCCGTCACCTGCGCGACCGGCGAGGCCTGCCGCCGTCGCGCGAATGCGCCTGGCCGCAGGGAGTACCTTCGCTCGGAAGCGGAGCATCCTGTCGATCGGGTAGACGCCGACTCGGGGCCAGCGCAGCGGCGTCGGCGGGCCGAACCACCCCTGGAGCGTGCCCCCAGCCAGATATCCGCAGCGGCGGGCGGCTGCCACAACGCGAAGGTCGTGGTCACCGTAGGGGTAGGCGATCGACTGGCAGGAACGCTCGATCATCGCCTCGCAATCTTCACGCGACCCCCGGAGCTCCTCCTCCAGCTCGCGATCTGTGAGCGCTGTGAGGTGCGGGTGAGTGCGCGTGTGGGAGCCGATCTCCCAACCCATGTCAGCCGCCGCACGAAGCTCGTCCCAGCTCATCGGCGCCAGCTCGTCGGGATGCGCTCCGTCCCCGAAGGTGTCGATTCCCGGCCAGCTCAATACCCTCGAGCCCGGAAAGCCAGTTGGGACGAAGATGGTTCCGGGCAGTCCCAGGCGGGACAGGATGGGAACGGCGAGATTCCATACCGACCGAGATGCGTCGTCGAACGTGACGGCCAGCGTGCGTGGGGCCGGCGGCGAAGTCACCGCTTGGCGGAAGGTGGCGCCACGGTATCCGCGCCCGATGAGGAACGCGAGCTGGCGCTCGAGGGACTCCGGCGTCACCGCCAACGTGTCCCGCCACGTTCGGCTCACGGCGTGATAACAGAGCACTAGAACGTCATCCCCCACAACGAACACAATAATCTCGTTAAAGCCGCGGGATGAGCTCGATCGGATCGAAGAGCCTCAAGCCCCGGTCGCCGATGACGATGTCAACATGCAACCGCGCAAGAGGTTTGAGCCATAGCCCGCTCATCAGATAACTCCTGGCAGCAGCCGGCGGTCGCCGAGAGCGATTTCCGCCGCTTCGTCCGCACGATCCGGGAACGCGCCCTGCTGGTAGGGCTGGTCACGCTCCTCGCCGGACTGGGCGCGGCCGCCTACGTCTTCACGACCGCGAGCACGTATAAAGCCACGGCGGACATCCTCGTCTCGCCGATCCCCGCCGACAATCCCACGCTTCCCTCGCTCGGCCTGGTAACGGAGACGACGGACCCGACGGTTGCCGTCGAAACCGCGGCCGCGCTGATCAAGAACAACGACGTCGCCGCCCGGGCGAGTAAGAAGCTCGACAACGCGGAGAGCGTCGATCGGATCCAGGACGACGTTCAGGTGGCCCCGGTCGGCTCGAGCAACGTGATCGCTGTGACGGCGACGCAGCCTACGGCGAAGAAGGCAGCGGACCTTGCCAACGCCTATGCGGCGGCGGGTGTGGCGGAGCGCGACGCAGCACTGCAAACGCGAATCGAACAGATTCTGCCGACTCTCCGTGCTCGCGAACAGCAGGGCTCACCTGACGCGGTATCGACCCAGGCGCTAGGCGCCGAGGTCGCGCAGCTCGAGAGCCTGCAGGTGAGTGGCGATCCTACGGTCAAGCTCGAGACGCCCGCGACTCCCCCGACCTCCGCCTCGTGGCCGCGTCCGGTCCTCACCATCGTGCTGGCGCTCCTGGCCGGGCTGGTCCTGGGGATCGTCGGTGCATACGCGATCCAGGTCCTGGACCCCCGCCTGCGCCGAGAGGAGCAGCTACGAGCCCGATACCGGCTTCCGATCCTCGCGCGAGTTCCGAATGAGCCGGGAGCACCCGACATGCCGCTCAGGTGGGAGCGGCTGTCCGCGGAGTCCATCCATCAGTATCGCGCCCTGCGCGCGGCCCTCACCGTTCCGCGGCGTCGAGGCGAGGATTCGCGTTCCTTCCTCATCACGGGAGCCGCGGCGGGGCAGGGAAAGACGACGACCGCGATCAATCTCTCCACCACGCTCGCCCGCGCGGGAGCCCGGGTGCTGCTGATCGAGGCGGACCTTCATCGTCCGGCAATCGGCAAGGCGCTGAAGATCAGGGCGGAACGTGGCGTCGTAAGCGTGATGCTCGGTGTATCCGAGATCAGCGAGGCCGTGCATGTCGACTCGGAGGTTGAGAACCTCCACATCCTCCTCGCTGACCACCGGCTGCCGGGTGCCGAGGAGCTCTTCACCCTGTCCGCCGTCGAGCGCCTCATGGAGGAGGCGAAGCGTCAGTATGACTTCGTGGTGGTGGACACTCCGCCGGTCAACGAAGTGATCGAGGGCCTGCCCGTCGCCCGTGAGGTGGACGACGTCCTCATCGTCACGAGGTTGGGTAAGACGCGGCTCAGCGCGATCAAGGAGCTTGCGGAGCTTCTCGCCACCAACGAGATCAGGCCCACCGGCTTCGTGATCGTGGGGGCGCCGCGTCAAAGCCGCGACGACTACTACTACGATCAGGCTCCGGGCGCGACAGCCACCGAACGCGAGAGCGCAATCCGGCGCACCGTGCGCGGCTCTAGGCCTGAGCGGGACCTGCGCTCCGCTCGGCGACAGGCCTGAGGCCTCGCGTCATCTTCACCCGTCTTCGATCGGTCGGGCCCGCCCCGACGAGCACATGCCCCACCGGAACGAGTTCAAGCGACTCCAGCAGGTCCCGCGCGGCGGTCAACGCAACCTCGTCGGTGACGCCCAGTCTCGATACGAGGATCAGGTCGTCGCTGACGTAGCCGATGGTCAACAGTTCGCTGAACTGGGTTACCGGACCGACGTCCACTATCACCCAGTCGGCGAGCGAACGGGCCGTGTCGAGAATCTGAGGCACCCGCGCGGAGATCCGCTCCGCGATGGACAGGTCCGTTACCGGGGGCGCGGCCACCAACGCCAGGTCCGGGATCCTGTCCACGGGCGCAAGGACATCTGGCAGGCGTGAGGATCCGTCTGCGAGCAGCGACGCCAGGTCGCGCCGCGGCTCGAATCGCAGCCTCGGCGCAATGGCCGGCGCGGCGAGGTCCAGGTCAACCAGCAGAACGTTTTGTCCCCTCCGGACCAGCGCCAGCGCGAGGCCGATGGAGACCGACGTTCCACCCGCTCCCCGAGATGTGCTGGCGATGCCGACAACGCGTCCGCCCGGCGCGGCCGGATCCGCACCATCACCCGAGTGACGCGCTTGGCGCACCTCGAGCTGCGTTCGGAGCGCTCGGAAGGCGTTGTCAACCGCGAGTGGCGCCTGATCGAGCGGACGATCGGGGTCCCACTTCCGCCCGCGCACGAGCGGCACCCGTGCGAGCACGGGCAGTCCGTACACGTGCAGGACGTCGAGCTCGGTCTTCAAGCGTCGTGGCACCAGCAGCTCGACGAGGAGCGAGGCCACGAGGCCGATCGCCAGGCCGGCTATCAGTGCCAGCCCAAGGACCAGTGATCGTGAAAGACCCGTCGGACCGGGTGGCGGCATGGCGGCCTCGGTGAGCGACAGCGTGGGGTCCGTACCGTCCTGGATCGACTGAAGGTCGACCAGCCGCTCTCGCAGCATCTGTGCGCTCTCACTGTTGGGATCCGGGGCCTTCGCGAGCGCGCTCGTGGTGGCTTTGAGCGACTGCGCCACCAGAGGTCGAAGCGCCCGCGCCCGCACCTTCAGCGCAGCCCTCGCATATGCATTCGCGATGTCGGCGGCTCGTGTAGGGCTGCTCGCACGGGCGGTGACCTCCAAGACGTCGCCTGTCGAGGAGGGCGACACCGAGGTGCTCGTGCGGATGCTTTCCGGCGACTCGCCTGGCACGGTCTTCGCGGCGACCGTCGCCGCCTCCGGCGAGTCGACGATCTCGGCCTCGGTCTGCGTCACCCTCGCTGGGTCGCCGACTGCTCGGGCCAGAGGAAGATCGATGAACGACCGGTCAGGCGGAGCGATCGGCGTAACCAGGATCTGGGCGGTTGCCTCGTAGCTGCGCGACCGAGTGAAGAATGCTGCCCCGGCGACTGCCGCGAGCACAACCCCCAGGATCACGAAGGGATGCGCGCGCATCGCGCGCATGTACGAGACCAATGGGTTGCCCGGGACGGCAGCCGGACCAGCGGGAGTGCTCATCTGGATCGATTCTGGAGTTGGCACTCGGATCGTAGTGGTGCGCTCAACGGAGGAGTCAGCCGCGAGATTTTCGCGCTGCGGCAAGCGCGGACTCGTACGCCGGCAGCGTCCCCTCGATCCAGCTATCGGTCGTGAAGTTCGTCTCGAACCGTCGCCTCCCTGCCTCGCCAAGGCGGCGGCGCAACGCTTGATCGACGAGGAGCGGGCGAAGCGAGCTCGCGAGGTTCTCTGCTCGAGGTGGTGCCGCGAACAGAATCCCCGTCTCGTCGTCGACGACGATCTCCGGGATGCCGCCGACGGAGCTCGCCGCCACCGGGACGGAGCACGACATGGCCTCGAGGAGAACCGTGGGAAATGCGTCCGCGTATGCGGGATGGATGAGGACGTCGCTCGCATCCAGCACGTCCGGAACGTCGCCCCGATGTCCCACGACCAGCGCCCGCTCTCCCAGCCTCGCCGCAGCCCGTTCCACGGCGCCCCGATCCGGGCCGTCACCGACCACCAACAGGCGAATATCCGGGAACTCGGAGGCGAGCTCGCTCACCGCCGCCACCGCAATGTCGTGACCGGCCACCGTCAGGACCGACGGAGGCGGAAAGAGTCCCGCCTTGTCCCGTCTGAGCACGCTCACCATCGTCAGCACGATGTCTCGATCCGTCAGGCCAAGCTCCGCGCGAACGCGCCTGCCGGATCCCGGTCTCGCCGCGTCGACGATCCCGTTGTGGACCGTGACCACCCTCTCGGGAAGATCCCAGCGCAGCGCCAGGTACCGGCGGCGGGCCGCATCGCAAACGGCGATTACACGGGACGCGCAGCGTCGGCGCACCGCGGCCTGCAGACGATCCTTGATGCGGTTGCGCACCGCGCCGGTCGACCAGGTGACCGCGTGGAGCGTCGAGACCGCCGGGATCCCCAGCGACCGCGCTGCGAGTCCCCCGAGCACGTCGGAGTAGCCGAGATGGGTATGCAGCAGGTCTGGATTCGAGCGAGCCAGATGGTCGCGGACGCGAGCGCGGTCGTTCCGACCCAGCAGGCTTGAGATGTCGATGCAGGTGGGTTCGATGCCGGCATCCTCGATTGGCGCCCTGGGCCCCCCGTAATCGCGGAGATAGCTGATGCTGACGGCGATGCCCGCCCGGGTCGCGGCGATCGCGAAGCCCGGCAGCAGGTTCTGGGCCCCCCCAGGCTCGAGGGAGTCGATGAGGATGTGCAATCTGAGCCGATCCAAGCGGCGAACTCTCCCCGGCCAGCGGAGGAACGATCCACGAAGGTGGCTAGCATAGGTGTTCGCGACGAGGCCATCCGCGTCCCGGGCAGGTCTTTTCCATTCCGGTCGACGGTTCGGCTGGTGCTCCGAGAAGTGATCGAGAAAATTCCCGCACGCTTCATCGGGACTGAGCCCGTGCTCTGCGCTGCCGCCTAAGGTACCGGCGATCCACCATGCGGGGGGAAGAGCTCGATGTCGCTATCTACATGCCATACGCGGCGGGGCATTACCGTCAGTCGGGTCCCATCGGTGGGGGCGCCGAGCTGCAAACGGTGCTCCTGGCCCGAGCGCTCGTAGCTCGCGGGTTGCGCGTCGGGCACATCGTCTGGCCGATCGAGGATTCGGTGCCGGCCGCGGATTCGATGCCGGCCCTGATCCACCGCGCGCCATACCTCGGCGATCGCAGATTCCTCGGTGGAGCTGGAGAGGCCTTGAGCATCTGGCGAAGCATGTCCGCCGCAAACGCGAGGACCTATATCTTCCGTACCGGTCGGTCGCGGCTTGTCGTGGCCGCCATGTTCTGCCAGGCGCATCGGCGCAAGCTCGTCTACGCCGGCGCCAACGACCTGGACTTCACCTTCGACGGGGCTCCCGGTCCGCATTCGCCGCCGAGGGGATATCGCAGGGCGCTTCGGCGCACCGACGCGATCGTGACGCAGACCGGTGGGCAGCTTCGCCTTGCGCGTTCGATCCTCGGCGAGGATCATCGCCTGACGACGATCCCAAGCTTCGTCGAGCCGGCCGCGCGGCGCAACCAGAAGCCGGATGGCTTCATCTGGATCGGCAGACTGGTGCGCTACAAGCAGCCGCTCGAATACGTGCGGCTCGCCGAGGCGATGCCGGACACGCTATTCCGCATGGTCTTCGAGCTGGACAACGAGACGCCACCGGAGACGCTCGACGCTGTCCGCGCAGCCGCAGAGCGGCTTCCCAACCTGGACCTGCTGGGGCAGATCCCACGGGAGCGGGTGCTGCAGCTGATCGAGCGATCCTTCGCCGTTGTCTCGACGTCCACGTACGAGGGGATGCCGAACGTGTTCCTCGAGGCGTGGGTGCGGGGGGTGCCGGTGGCCTCATTCGTGTTCGACCCCGGAGGCCAGATCGAAACACGCGAGGCGGGGCTGGTCGCCGGCGGGTCCCGCCGAGAGCTGGTCGACATCGCCGAGTCGCTTCAGCATGATGGGTCGTTGCGGGAGCGGCTTGGAGCCAATGGCCGACGATACGTGTACGAGGTTCACGATCCGGACGGAGTCGCCGATCGGTGGATGGCTCTGCTGGGTGAGCTGCTCGGGCCATCGCGAGCGCGCCCGTAGCATCTCGGGTTCGATGTGCGGGATCGTCGGAAAGCTGTCGGTGAGCGGGAGCGCGGACGAGGTTCTCCTCGAGCGCATGTGTGCGGCGATCGAGCACCGGGGACCGGACTCGCGCGGCTCCTTCCTCGAGCCCGGCGTGGCCCTCGGAATCCAGCGCCTGCGTGTCATAGACCTGGAACGGGGAGACCAGCCGATCGCGAACGAAGACGGGTCCGTGATCGTCATCCAGAACGGAGAGATCTACAACTACCGAGAGCTCAGGGATGACCTCGAGGCCCGTGGCCATCGGTTCTCTACGCATTCCGACACGGAGGTCATCGTCCATCTGTACGAGGACTACGGGGATGCGTGCGTCGAGCACCTTCGTGGAATGTTCGCCCTCGCCGTGTGGGACCGGTCGCGCCGCCGGTTGCTCCTCGCACGGGATCGGCTTGGGAAGAAGCCGCTCTTCTATGCCCAGCGAGATGGAGAGCTTTGGTTCGGCTCGGAGGCGCGGGCCATACTCGAGGACCCCGCGATACCGCGCGACATCGACCCGGCCGCAATCGACGCGTTCCTTCAGTTCCAATACGTCCCGAGCCCGGCGAGCGCCTTCCGCGCCTTGCGGAAGCTGCCCCCGGCGCACGTGCTGGTGTGGAAGGACGGCCGTCTGCGGACCAGTCGGTACTGGACGCTGTCGTTCAGCCCGGACGACGAGTACGGCTCCGAGGAGGAGATGAAGGAGCGGATCCGCTCCGAGCTCCTCGAGGCAACCCGGCTCCGCCTGCGGAGCGACGTCCCGCTCGGGGCCTTCCTCTCGGGCGGCGTCGACTCCAGCGCGGTCGTCGCCGCGATGGCACAGACGATGTCGACACCCGTGAAGACGTTCTCGATCGGATTCGACGTTGCCTCATTCGACGAGACGGAGCACGCGCGGGAGATCGCGGGGCTGTTCGGGACAGACCACGAGGAGTTTCGCGTCCAGCCCGAGGCCCTCGCCATCCTTCCGCGCCTCGTCTGGCACTACGGGGAGCCTTTCGGCGACCAAGCCGCGATCCCGACGCTGTACCTGGCTGAGCTCACTCGCCGTCATGTCACCGTGGCCCTGACGGGCGATGGTGGCGACGAGAACTTCGCCGGCTACCTGCACCACGTGAGCGCACTGCGCTTCGACC
>JBJMKM010000091.1:0-14099 GCA_045805825.1 Solirubrobacterales bacterium | reverse complement strand
CCGCGTGCACGCCCACCGGGCTGTTGTCCCCGTACAGCGCGAGCAGCGTGATCCCGGCGACTACGGTCGGTAGCGCGAACGGCAGGTCGATCACGCCGTTGAGGCCGGCCTTTCCCGGGAACTTGTCCCGGACCAGGACCCACGCGATCGCGGTGCCGGCGAAGACGTTGATGACGACCACGATCAGCGACGCGATCAGCGTCCACTTGAGCGCCCACCACGCCTCCGGGTTCGAGATCGCGCTCCAAAACGCGCTCCAGCCACCGTCGGTCGACTGCGCGATCAGGGCGGCGATCGGGAGCAGCACGATGATGCTGAGGTACGTGACTACGAGGCCACGACCTAGCGCGGCCCCACCGAGGCGCGGCCAGTAGGCCGGCCTCGATGGGGCAGCGCTGGAGGTGCCTGATACGGCGGACGTCATCCGCTCGAAACCAACCGCGCCGATTCCAGATCGGCGCCGGGGCTGTTTTCTCGCACGCGAATGGTCGTCATCCGCTCGTGGACACCCCCAGGTCTTGTTCGTCCTTGGTGACGATGCCGTTCGTCTCGTCGAAGAACTTGGTCGTCACCTCATCCCAGCCGCCGATCTTGTCGATCGTGAACAGCCCGGACGGGGTCGGGAACTCCTTCGCGTTCTTGTCCAGAACGGACTTGTCGACCGGGCGATAACCGTTGTCGGCCCAGACCTGCTGCGCCTCCGGCGTGTACAGCCACTTGACGAAGTCCTGGGCCTGGGTCGACGCGTCCGTGGTGGTCGCGATCGGCGTCTGGATCAGGATCGTGTCGTCGGGGACGACGTAGTCGACGTCCTCGCCGGCCTTCTGGGCCGCGATGGCCTCGTTCTCGTAGGCGAGCGCAACGTCGCCCTTGCCCTGTGTGAACGCGGTCATCGAGTCACTGGCTGCCGGCGCCTGTAGGGCGACGTTCCCGAGGAGCTGCTTGAGGTACTCCTGCGCCTCGGCGTCGGACTTGCCCTCCTCGATCTGGGCGCCATAGGCGGCCATCAGGTTCCAGCGCGCGCCCCCGGAGCTGAACGGGTTCGGCGTCAGGACCTCAACCCCGGGCTTCACCAGGTCGTCCCAGCTCTGGATGTTGTCCGGATTGCCCTTGCGGACGACGAACACCACGACCGAGTCCTGGACGAACCCGTCGTAGGAGTTCTGGTCCCAGTTGGAGTCGACCTTGCCGGCATCGACCAGCCGCTGCATGTCCGGCTGGATCGAGAAGTGAACGACCGAGGCCGGCTGACCGGACTCGACCGCCCGCGACTGGTCGCCGGACGGGCCGAACGACGTCGAGAAGTCGGCTCCGCTTCCGTCGGAGGTCTTCTTGAAGGCGGGGATGAGCCCGTCCTTGTAGACCGTCTCCGGAGTGGAGTAGGCGACGATGTCGATCGGGCCGCTGCTGTCTGCGCTGGACGTGCCGCCGCAGGCGGTCACCCCAGCTCCGATAGCGAGCGCCCCGAGGGCCGCCAGGCTCACCCGGGCGACCGCCCGCCGGCCTCCATGCCTTCCGTCCGCACGCCCGAAGAGGCGGCTGACGGGTGTTGAGAAACGAGTACGCATCAAGTTTCTGCCTTTCCCGATTAGCTTAGTGTACAAACAGCGCGGCAGCGTAGCAGACCGGCATGCAGACGGATCGAAAATCGCCTGAGCCGGAGGGCGCGTCGCGCTAGGCGACGCGGTTGGGTGGATCCGCCCCGTCTAGCACCGCGAGCACGTTGTGGGCGACCAGCGCGGCCATCGCATCGCGGGCGCGGGTCGTGGCGGATCCGATGTGCGGCAGGAGCACGCACCGCGGCGCGTCCAGCAGCGCCCGGGGCACCCCCGGCTCGTTTTCGTAGACGTCCAGGCCCGCGCCGCCGATGACGTGATCGCGCAGCGCCCGGGCGAGGGCCTGGGCATCGACGAGTGAGCCGCGCGCCGTGTTGACCAGGATCGCGTGGGACGGCATGGCCTCGAGCTCGATCGCGCCGATCAGCCACACGGTCTCCGGCGTCGCGGGGACGTGGAGGCTGACGACGTCCGAGCGAGTGAGAAGCTCCTGCATCGGGACCTGCTCGGCCCCGAGCGCCCGCTGGACCTCCGGCTTCGGCGAGCGGCTCGTGTAGACGATCGTCCCGGCGAGCGGTGCGACCAGCTCCGCGTACCGCCTGCCGATCCGTCCCATGCCGACGATGCCAAACGTGGCCCCCGAGAGCTCGAGGCCGAGGAGGTCGCCCGGGTCCCAGCCCCGCCATCGCCCGCCTCGCAGGTCCGACTCCGCCTCGTTGATCCGCCGCGCGGCGGCGAGGGTCAGGGCAAGTGCCAGCTCGGCGGTGGCATTCGTCAGCACGCCGGGCGTGTTCGTGACCGCGATTCCGCGACTCCGGCAGGCCGCGACGTCGACGTTGTCGTAGCCCACCGCGTAGTTCGCGACCACCCGCAGCTGCTCGCCGGCGGCTGTCAGCAGCTCCTCGCCGACCCGCACCGTCGGATCGGCGACGATCGCGACGGCGCCGCGTGCGAGATTGACCAGCTCTTGGGACGTGGCATCGAGCCCTCCCTCCCTGATCTCGCAACGGGCCGCCAGCGGGTCTCTGCCGGCCGGCAGAAGCCGCCTGCAGATGAGCACCTTTGGCCGTTCAGCGCCTGGCATCGACGAGGAGCGTCTGATCCGCGCGCCCGATCGGCCCGCGCTCGTCGTAGAGCGCCGTGTCCGCGATTCCGATGCCGCTGCGCTCGGGGATCGTGATGGCGTCCAGGCACACCCATTCACCCGCCACCGGGCGGTGCAGGTGCACGGTCAGGTCGACGTTGATGAACAGGAATCGGCTCCAGTCGAGGGTCGCGCTCACTCCGTTGCCGGAATCCGCCGCCACGAGCACGCGCTCCAGGGGCGTCGGATCCTCCCCATCGACGAGGGGGACACGCATCCGCATCCAGGCGATCGCCGGCCCGGGCTCGGCGAACCCGCCACGGACGAAGCGGTACTCCATGGCCGTGTGGTACCCGACGTCCTGGCCGGTGTCGGGAAAGCGGCCCGGCGCAGCGGCGTCGGGTCCCGGCGGAGAGAACCCGGGCCGCAGAGTCGACGGCGAGGCGCCGAGCGTCCCGGGGCCGTCGTCGCTCGACAGCCCGGCCGGGATGTCGATGTCGCTGCGCCGCAGCCTCCACGCGCGCGCCCTGATCACGTCGCCGTCCTCGTCGGCGAGCGTCGCTTCGACCAGCTCCACCGCGCGGCCGGGGCGGACGACCTCGGCTTCGACCTTCAGCGGTGCGATCGGGACGGGACGCAGGATCTCGTAGGTGACGCGGCCGACGTCGCGTTCCATTCCACCGTCCAGGCGGGAGATCTCGCGGCCGATGAGCGCCGCGGGCGGCCCCGCGTGCTGCGAGTCGGGGTCCCACGGGCCGCGGGTCAGCTCGGTGGGAACGTAGCGGTCGCCGTCGAGGACGAAAAAGGCATCACTAACCGGCACGCGGCGGATCGTATGCGTCCGCCGCGTGCCGATGAGATCGCCGGCCGGGACCGGCGAGCGCTAGTGGCCTGCCGCGACCGCTTCCTTGGTCGGTGCGGTCTCCCCGGGCAGGTGGAGCAGGTTGACGACGTTTCGCACGCCCTTGACCTGGCGCGCGCTCGTCGCGAGCTGCTCGCTTTCTTCGGCTGAGCCGACCTCGCCGCGCAGGTAGACGATCCCGTTCTCCGCGTTCACGTTGACGTCGCCCTTCGGCGCGTCCTCGGCGCGGAAGATCTGGCTCCGGACCTTGTTCGCCAGATCGGGATCCGGGAGGTCGGCCGAGCCCTCACCGGCGCCTGTGGCTTCCGCCGCCGCGCCCCTCGCGACACCGGCGGCGTAACGCGCCCTGCGCTCGCTTTCGGCCTTGCCGCGACGCAGCAGTGCCGCCAGGCGATCGAGCGCCAGGTGGCGGCGTCGCTTGCCCTGCTGGGAATCGAGAAAGTAGGCGCCCGCAGCGCCTCCGGCCACTCCCGCGACGACGGCCGCCCCGGTTGACGGCGTGGAGGGCCGGCGAGCGGTGGCCACCCTCACACGGGCCGTCCCCCATGCTCTTCCGGTCCGGAAGATCGTCTTGACCGCCCCGATCGCAATCCCGCTGATCTTGCGTATTCGTTGAATCTTTGTAGCCATATACCGCGGGTTCCCACCACGTAGGCGTGGAAACGCCTCCCAGGCCGGGATCAGGGCCGTTGACAGCGCGGGCACCAATACGAGGTTCGGCCCGCGATTCGCGTTCGCTGGAAGTGCCGGCCGCATCTCGGGCAGCGGGCATCGCGTCGCCCTCGCTGCTCCTCCAGCCAGCCCGGCTCGCGTGGTATGCGGCCGTGGCGGCTCGACTCCGCGAGAACATCCGCGGCGGTGCCCGCCAGCTGCCTGCGCTTCCACAGGCTCAGCTCACTCACAGGACGCGCCGGGTGAATGCGTGCCCGCCACAGGATCTCGTCCGAGAGCTCGTTGCCGATTCCCGCCACCACCCGCTGGTTCATCAGAGTCGCCTTGACCCCGCCCCGCCGCCGGTCGAGGATCGACACGAACTGATCGGTGTCGAGATCCGCCGCGTCGGGGCCGAGCGAGCCGACGATTCCCTCCAGCTCGGGCTCGTCGCGCGCGAGCCAAGCACCGCCGAGCATGCGCATGTTGCGGTAGCGCATCTCGCCGTTCGGCGTGACCACGACGAGGCGGTCGTGCCGATGCCTTCCCTCGGCGCCTGTACCCGACCAGTGAAGGAGGCCTGTCATGCCGAAGTGAAGCAACAGGATCGGGCCGTCCGCCGGCGCCAGCATCCATTTGCCATGTCGGTCGGGCCGCTCGAAGCGCCGACCGGCCAGCGCACGTCCAAGTGCCCGCGCCGACCGGTTGCGGACAATTGCCGGGGCCGGGACCTCGATCCGGCGAATTCGCTCTCCCGTCAGATAGCGAGACCAGTAGCGGCGAAAGCCCTCCACGTCCGGTAGCTCGGGCACGGTCGACCCGTGCCCCTCCCCACGCGATCAAAACGTAACGCCGGACGTCCCCGCGCGACTAACCTCATGAATGAGAACGCGACCCGAGCGAGGAAACGACATGGAGAAGGTTCAGAAGTCGGATGCCGAGTGGCGCGCGGAGCTGACCCCCGAGCAGTACGAGGTGCTTCGCAAGCAGGGGACCGAGCGCGCGTTCACGGGGACTTACTGGGACGAGAAGAGCGACGGCGTCTACCGCTGTGCCGGCTGCGGACAGGAGCTATTCGGCTCCGACACGAAGTTCGACTCCGGTACCGGCTGGCCCAGCTTCTGGGATCCCGTCGAGGACGATCGAGTGGAGACGCGCGAGGACAACAGCCTGTTCATGCGCCGGACCGAGGTCGTGTGCGCGCGCTGCGGCGGGCATCTCGGACATGTCTTCGAGGACGGGCCGAACCCGACCGGCCTGCGCTACTGCATCAACTCCTGCGCGCTCGAGCTCGACCATGCGGCCGACTGAGCCGAGTGGCGCGACAGGCTCAGGCGCCGCCGAAGATCATCACCTGAGTCGAGTCCTCGGGGTCGACCTTCACGGTGACGTCCTGACCCTCCGAGAACGGCGCTGACGGATAGACGTACTGGTTGGTCGTCGCCTGGTAGGGCTCGCCGGAAGCCGGCTTGACGGTCAGGGTGACGATGTACTCGGTGCCGCCGGGCGCGTCGGTGTTTCCGGTGGCGGTCATCGAGTCGATGTGCGCCGGGGTGTCGACGCCGTGATCCGACAGCCGCTTGGCCTTGTTCGCCAGAGCCATCTGGTCGCCGGACGCGCCGACCCCGACCTTGCTCGTGGCGGCCTGCGCCGATTCCGCGGCCTTCTTGACCTTGTCCATGAATCCCATTCGCTGCCTCGCTTCCGTTGAGGTTGTGCGCCGACCTATCGCCGCGGGGAGCCCCCGCCTACTTCGGCTGCCAGCTCGGGCTGAACCAGTGATGGCGAGCGATCACGAGACGCTCCGGTCCGCCGTTTACGGCCTTGAACACGATCTGGGTGTTGTCCGTGCCGCGATTGTGGGCGTAGGCGATGTGCTCACCGCCGGGTGACCAGGCCGGATCGGCCACGAAGAACTTCCCGTTCTTGGCAAAGATCGTCTTGCCGGTGCCGTTGGGATTGATCAGCGCGATGCCATTGCCGAGCCACTGGTAGGCGAGCCGGGTGCCGTTCGGCGACCAGTCCGGCTCCGCCCCATTGACGGTGTTGGGGATCGAGACCTCGCCGGTGCCATTCGCCTTGATCAGCCGCAACTCGTCATCCGCGGTGATCGCGTCGCGGAACTGGAACGCGATCCTCCCGCCGTTCGGCGACCACGCCGGCGCCGTCTCCGCGTCGGCCGTATTGGTCAGCTGCTTCGCGTTGGTGCCGTCGGCCCGAACCCGCCACAAGTCGTCCTTCTTGTTGAAGACCAGCATGCGACTGTCGGGGGACCACGACACGTTCGTGCCGATGTCGCTGGCGACTCCCTTCGCGAGCCGGCTCTTTTGACTGCCGTCCGCGCGGATCTTCCAGAGACTTCCAAACTGAGTGAACGCGATCCACCTGCCATTGGGCGACCACTGTGGGTTGAAGGGCAGACCGTTCTTCCCGGTCACCAGCATCCGATCGTCGCCGTTGGGCCTGACGGTCCAGATGCCGGGTCGTGTGTCGCCCTCGACGGCGAGCCTGCCGTTCTTCCCCGGGTATGCGGCGAAGCCCACAGCCGGGCCGAGCGCTGCGGTGATCGCCGCCACGACAAGAGTCCCCACCACCGCTTGAATGGTCCGCATCGTCAGCCTCCTCCCTCCTTGGTCCCCCAACGGCATCGACCATACCGCCGCGCAGGCTGCGGAGCAAGCTAGGCGGCACCGATCACCTCGGGCAGGCCTGCTTCGACCAGGGACGCAGGCAGCCGTACCGAGCCATCGGCCTGCTGACCGTTCTCGATCAGCGCGATCAAGGTGCGGCCGACGGCGAGCGCGGTGCCGTTGAGCGTGTGGACGGGCAGCGGCTGGTCCTCCGCCTCCGGTCTGTAGCGGCAGTCGAGACGCCGCGCCTGGTAGTCGGTCGTATTCGAGCACGAGGTCACCTCGCGATAGCGCTCCTGGCTCGGGATCCACGCCTCGCAGTCGAACTTCCTGGCCGCGGATGCGCCCAGGTCGCCGACGGCGATATCGACGACCCGGTACGGAATCTCGAGCAGCTGGAGGATCCGCTCCTGAATCGCGAGCAGCCGTTCGTGCTCGGCGGGTGACTCGGAGGGCTCGACGAACGAGAACATCTCGATCTTGTCGAATTGGTGCACACGGAAGATCCCGCGCGTGTCCCGGCCGGCAGCGCCCGCTTCGCGGCGAAAGCAGGTGGAATATCCGGCGTAGCGCCGTGGGAGATCGCCTGCCGCCATGATCTCGCCGGCGTGAAGCGCGGCGAGTGAGACCTCTGCGGTGCCGACGAGGAAGAGCTCGTCCCGGGGAACCTCGTAGATCATCTCGCGCTCCCCGGGGAAGAATCCGGTGCCGAACAACGGGCCCTCGCGGACCAGCACCGGCGGGACCACCGGGGTCATTCCCTCGTTGCGCAGCAGGTCGAGAACGATCCGGATCAAGGCCATCTCGACCATCACCAGGTCGCCCATGAGGTACGCGAACCGCGACCCCGATGCTTCGGCCGCCTTCTCCATCTCGATCCAGCCGCGCGCTGTGCCGAGGTCGAGGTGGTCGCGAGCCTCGAAGTCGAGCTCCGGGCGCTCGCCCACCTCACGCAGCGTGACCGCGTCCTCCTCGGTCTGCCCGTCGGGGGCCTCGGGTTCCGGGAGGTTCGGCAGCGTTGCGGCGAGCTCGTCACGCTGGGACTCGACCTCCGCAAGCTCCGCCTCCCGCTCCTTGATGGCGCCGCCGAGCTCGCGCATCTCCCCGATCGGCTCGTCGGCGTCCTCGCCCTCGCGCTTCAGCTGCGCGATCTTCTCGGAGACGCGGTTTCGGCGCGCCCGCCATTCCTCGAGCTCGGGGAGGATTTGGCGCCGCCGCTCGTCCAGCCGCAAGAGCTCGTCAAGCGCATCGGCGGCCCCGCGCCGGGCGAGCGCGGTGCGGGCCGCCTCGGGATCCTCGCGGATGCTCCGGAGGTCGAGCATCGCCGGTGCTCTGCCTACCTATTTGGCTTCCTGCCCGGCGTACTCCGAGACGAAGTCCGCGACCTGGCTGGCCTGTTGGCCGGTGACGATGTTGGCGGGCATGATGCCGCCTGAGAACCCGCCGTTGCGGATCGCGAACAGCACGTCCGAGCGCGACTCCTTGCGCTGGTCGAGATTCGGCCCCTGTACGCGCACGTTCCGGTTCGCCGATCCCTGCGTACCGGCGGGGCTCAGCGTGTGACACCCCGAGCAGCGCTGCGAGAACAACACGGCACCCCGGTATGCGGAGTCATCCTTCGACACCGAGATCCCCTCACTGCCGCAGGCGCTGAGACCGATGGCCGCCGCGACCGCCGCTGTGATCAGAAGGGGTCTCACGCGCGCGGCATCATACTTTCGCTCCGCTTGCCCGTGACGCCCGTAACCCAATGACGCCGGTCGATTCGGACGCCCTCCGGACCGCGATGTCGCGTTTTCCGACCGCCGTTACAGTCGTCACGGCGATCGGGCCGAACGGACCCGCGGGAGCCACGGCCAACGCCGTCGCGTCGCTTTCGCTGGAGCCGCCGATGATGCTGGCGGCGCTCGACCTCGGCTCCCGCACGCTGGTGGCGGTCGAACACGCCGGAAAGTTCGGAATCAACATCCTCGCCGGCGACCAGGCGGATATCGCCCGCCGCTTCAGCACCAAGGACCCGCACCCGGAGAAGTGGGACGGCGTCGGGTGGGCCGAGGCGGCCGGAGCGCCCAGAATCGAGGGGTCGGTGATCTGGGTCGCATGTGACGTGGCCGACGCGCACGAGGGTGGCGATCACGTGATCGTCACGGGACACGTGACGGAGTTGGAGGCAGGTGGAGGGGAGCCGCTGATGTTCCTCGACGGCAACTACCGCCCCGTCAGCTAGCCGCCCGTCGTCGCCGCCCGGACGGCGAGGCCGAAGATCACCAGCGCCGAGACCGCCATGATGCCCGTCTCGCGGCGGACGATCCCCATCGCGACGGCCCGCTGGCGGCCCTTGGGCAGCGACTCGAAGTCGAGCCCCACGAGCTCGCGCTCCGCGGCGCCCGCGCGCGCTCCCTCCGCGAGCAGCGACACGCCCAGGGGCAGCACGCCGTAGAGGTAGTGAAGCCCCGAGTCCGCCTCATGCCCCGAAAGCAGGAGTATCGATCCGAGTGCGACTTGGAGGACGACCGCCACCTGTGCGACCCGGAGCGCGTACCAGAAGCCGACCGCGGGAACCGACCGAAGCCACGCGATCCCGCCCCACAGTCCCGCGAGGAGATTGCTCGCGACCACCAGGATCCCCACTGTGAGGTGGATGTCGGTCAAGCGTGAGGCCGCTCCGACGGCGGTGCCGCAAAGGAGGCCGCCACATCCCGTGAAATCCGCCCGAAAGCGTCGGGAATCCGCTTGTTGATGCGGAAAATCACTATGTAGCAGGTTGGCACAAAGTGGGTATATAACTCGCCTGTGCTCGCGTCGGGACTGAGGACGGCCTAGCTTGCTCCGGAGCTATCTCCCAGTGCTCGTCTTCGCCGGTCTCGGCGTCCTCGTCGGCGGGCTCCTCGCGGCGGTCAACGGCCTGATCGGTCCGCGCAAGCCGATGAAGGCAAAGAGCGACCCGTACGAGTGCGGACTGCCGAGCGACGTCACCCGGACGTTCCGCTTCGGGATCAGCTTCTACATGATCGCGATGCTCTTCATCCTGTTCGACATCGAGGTGGTCTTCCTCTACCCGGTCGGGGTGATCATGAAGGCCGCCCACTCGGTGTTCGTCCTGGTGGAGGTCATCGTCTTCGTCCTCCTCCTCCTCGTTGCCCTCGTCTACGTGTGGCGAAGGGGGGCCCTCAATTGGAGGTGAAGCGGGAGAAGCTGCGCGCGCACGCGCCGCTGGATGAGCCCGGTCCGATCACGGACCTGCGGGTGCGCCAGATCCGCGCCCGGGATCTCCTGCGAGGCGATCTGGAGGGCCCGGACCTCCAGGCGCATGTCGAGGAATCCGTGCTCACGACCACCTTCCAGAAGGCGCTGGGCTGGGGCCGCGCCAACTCGATCTTCCCCGCGACGTTCGGACTCGCCTGCTGCGCGATCGAGATGATGTCGATCGTCAGTCCGCGCTACGACATCGCGCGGTTCGGCGCCGAGAACATGCGCGCCTCACCGCGCCAGGCTGACCTGCTGATCCTGTCCGGACGGGTCTCGATCAAGATGGCGCCGGTCGTTCGGCGCCTCTACGACCAGATGCTCGAGCCGAAGTGGGTGATGGCGATGGGAGCCTGCTCGTCTTCGGGCGGGATGTTCGCGAACTACGCGGTCGTCCAGGGCGCCGACAAGTTCATGCCGGTCGACATCCACGTCCCCGGCTGCCCGCCGCGCCCGGAGGCGGTCGTGTACGGGTTCAACAAGCTGCAGCGGATGATCCTCGGGAACCCGGAGGCGGGCTGGCGCAAGCGCTACAACGCCTCCGGCACCGAGGAATGGGCGCGCGAGGCGACCGGCAACGCATCGCCCGAGGAGATCGCCGCATACGAGGCCGCTCGCGACCTCGCGGCGACCCACGAGGCATCGCGCTCGCAGGCCTCTCGCGGAGGGCGCGCCTGATGCCCGACGCCCCGGGCCTGGAGCTGATCGCCAAGGAGCTGAACGACGCCGCGGAGGGATCCGTCCTCGGCACCTACCACGAGCACGGCCAGGCCTGCCTGATCGTCAACCCGGATCGCATCCTCGACGTCCTGCGGTGGCTGAGCGACACGCCGGGGCAGGAGTATCGGTTCCTGTCGAGCCTGCACGGCGTCGACTACCTCCCCGCTGAGCCCCGGTTCGGGGTCGTCTACGAGCTTCTCAACATGCCGCGCGTCGAGCGCCTGCGGGTGCGCGCCGCTCTCGCCGACCCTGGCCCCGATGCCCTGCCGGAGCTCGACAGCTGCGTCCCGGTCTTCCCGGGCGCCGAGTTTCCGGAACGCGAGGTCTACGACTTCTTCGGGATCGTCTTCCGGGGGCACCCCGACATGCGGCGGATCCTCATGCCCGAGGAGTACGTCGGCTGGCCGCAGCGCCGAGACTTCCCCGTCGGCGGTGAGCCGGTCATCTTCACGCGCGACGAGCCGGTGATGCCGAGGTGGTACGAGTGAGCGTCCATGGCGGCGACATCCTCGCGGAGACCGGCGAGGAGCTGGTCGGCACCTCCGCCGTGGAGCGCACCGCGGCCGCGGAGGGGCTGGAGCAGGAGCTCTTCACGATCAACTTCGGGCCGCACCACCCCGCGACGCACGGCGTGCTGCGCCTGCTGGTCAGCCTGGAGGGTGAGGTGGTCCAGGACCTGAAGCCGATCATGGGCTACGTCCACACCGGCATCGAGAAGAACTGTGAGGACAAGTCGTACTGGAAGGTCATCCCGTTCGTGGAGCGGATGGACTACCTCTCCTACTTCTTCAACATGGAGGCGTTCTGCGGCTGCGTGGAGCGACTGCTCGAGCTGGAGATCCCGCCGCGGGCCAAATATCTCCGTGTTATCCACATGGAGCTCAACCGGATCCACTCGCACCTGGTCTGGCTGGGCACCTCGGCCCTCGACCTCGGCGCGATGTCGATGTTCTTCTATTGCTTCCGCGACCGCGACCGGGTGCTGGACCTCTTCGAGATGTCCACCGGCCAGCGGATGCACACCCGCTACTTCCAGGTGGGCGGCGTCTTCGAGGACATCCCGGTCGGATTCGCCCGCAACACCAGGGCGTTCTGCGCCGAGATGCCGTCGCGGCTCGACCAGTACGAGGCGATCCTGAACCGCAACGAGATCTTCCTGGAGCGCACCCGAAACGTCGGCATCGTCCCGCGCGAGCGGCTCTTGGAGCTGGGCGTCACCGGGCCTCTACTTCGGGCCGCCGGCGAGCCCTGGGACCTTCGCAAGGTAGCCCCCTACGAGTCCTACGGCGACCTGGAATTCAACGTCCCGGTCGGGACCGTGGGCGATGGCTATGACCGCTACCGCGTGCGCGTGCAGGAGATGCGGGAGTCCGTGCGGATCATCGAGCAGGCGCTCGACGGCCTCCCGGAGGGACCATGGATCGCCGACGACCGTAAGGTCGTGCTGCCGCCTCGCGACGAGCTCTCGACCTCGATGGAGGCGCTGATCCACCACTTCAAGCTCGTCACCGAGGGGTTCCGCGTTCCGCCCGGGGAGGCCTACTTCCCGATCGAGTCTCCGCGCGGCGAGCTCGGCTGCTTCGTCCTCGCCGACGGCTCCGCCAAGCCTGCCCGCGTCCACATCCGCGACCCCTCGTTCTCGAACATCCAGTCGCTTCGCGACATGTGCATCGGCGGCTACATCGCCGACCTGATCCAGAACCTGGCGATGCTCGACCCGATCCTCGGGGGGACGGACCGATGAGGCATGCGGCGCCCCGAACGACGGCAGCGAGGGAGGAATGCCCGATGTCGAAAGGCACGTTTGTCAGGCATAGCCTGACCAACTGCACTCTCGGCGAGAAGCGCAGCCGAGCCTCCTCCCTGGGTGCCGCCGTTTTTGGAGGAGCACTGCGATGAGCGAGGGCTGGGTGCCCGAGATCAGGCCCACCGACGAGATGTCGGCGGCGGATCGGCGGCGGCTGGTCGAGTCCATGCGGCCCGAGGACGCCGAGCCCGTGCCGGAGCTGAGTGAGGTCGATGTCCCGGACGAGCTCCGCGAGCGGATCGAGTCGGCGATGCAGAAGTACCCGGAGATCCGGTCGGCGTCGCTTCCCGCGCTGTGGGCGGTGCAGCGCCATTACGGGTGGTGCACACCGGAGGGAATCCGCCAGGCGGCGGCGGTGATGGGGGTCACGCCCGGATACCTCGAGTCTGTCGCCACCTTCTATGACCTCTTCCACACGAGCCCGGTCGGTCGGCACCGGGTCCTCGTATGTCACAACCTCGCCTGCTGGCTGCGCGGCGCCGAGGACGTGCTCGATGCCTTCTGCGAGGCCGCCGGGGTCGATCCCGACGAGGCCGACCACCTCGGCACGAGCTCCGAGGACGGGGCCGTGTATCTGCGCGGCTTCGAGTGCCTTGGGGCCTGCGACATCGCGCCGATGGCCTCGATCGACGAGCGCTACTACGGTCCGTTGACCCCCGACCAGGCGCGGACGGCGGTCGAGCAGCTGCGCGCCGGTGACGATCCCATCCCGGAGAGGGCTCTCGCGGGACGAGAGACCGCCGGAGGACCGGAGCCCGAGCCGGACCCGCGCGTGAAGGAGGGCAAGTCCTGATGGCCGAGCAGACCCGCATGCTCTTCCGCCACATCGACGAGCCCGGGCTCGCATCGATGGAGACCTACCGGCGGCTTGGCGGCTACCGCGCGCTCGAGCGCGCGGTCAAGGAGCTCGATCCCGATGAGCTCCTCAGCACGCTGGAGGACTCCGGGCTTCGCGGGCGCGGCGGCGCCGGGTTCTCGATGGGGAAGAAGGCGTCGTTCCTGCCGCGCGGCGACATGGAGAAGTTCCTGTGCTGCAACGCCGACGAGTCTGAGCCCGGCGCCTTCAAGGACCGCGAGCTGATGGCGAAGAACCCGCACCAGCTGGTCGAGGGCATCGTGATCGCCGCCGTGGCGGCCGGGGCCGGCCAGGCGTTCGTCTTCATCCGGGGCGAGTACGCGGAGGTGGCCGACACGCTCGAGCGCGCGGTGGAGGAGGCCTACGCCGCCGGCTACGTGGGGCAGAACATCCTCGACACGGGTTGCCGCGTGGAGCTCGTGGTCCACCGCGGCGCCGGCGCCTACATCTGCGGCGAGGAGACGGCGCTGCTCGACGCGCTGGAGGGAAAGCGGGGCAACCCGCGGCTGAAGCCGCCCTTCCCGGCCGTGCAGGGCCTCTACGGCGGTCCGACCCTGATCAACAACGTCGAGACGCTCTCCAACGTCCCCCACATCGTCGCCAACGGGGCCGAGTGGTTCCGCAGCTTCGGCACCGAGCAGTCGCCCGGCACCAAGGTCGTCTCGGTCTCGGGCTGCGTCAAGCGCC